>NZ_JACAQC010000010.1:0-103082 GCF_013385345.1 Pseudomonas sp. I8001 | reverse complement strand
TTGCAGCCACGGAATCAGCGGTGGGCGGCCACCAGTAGCATCATTGGGCGCTCAAGCTCTTCTGCAAGTGCGGGGCGGGCTTTCAGGTCCGCTTCGCTCGGGCCCCACTCGTCGACATGAGTCAGGGTAAACCCCGCCTGGATCAACAGCGTCAGCAACGTGCCTACGGTGCGATGTTGCTTGATCACACCCTCCGCCAGCCAGTTTGTCACCCGTGGTCCTTGCAACTGGTAGCTGTCCACCGGCCAGCTCTTGCGCCCTTGCTCATCAATCAGCCAGCCCGGCTGCCGTGGCGCCATGAAGATCGGATGCTCGATGGAAAATACCAACCGCCCGCCCGGGACCAAAGCCTGATGGATACGCGCGAACAGGCCCTTAAGATCGACGATGTAATGGAACGCCAATGAGCTATAGGCCAGGTCGAAAGCGGCGTCAGGCAGCTCGAGTTTTTCCAGGTCGGCAATGGCGTAGGTGATGGCCGACGACGAAGTCATCTCCTCTGCCCGCGCCAGCATTTTTTGCGAGACATCCAGCCCCAGCACCTGTTCGGCGCCCTGCTCCTGCGCCCAGCGACTGAACCAGCCGTAGCCGCAACCCAGGTCCACCACTTTCAACCCTGGCATCGGCGGCAGCATGGATTGCAACGCCGGCCACTCCGGCGCGCCGGCGAGGCCTTCTACCGAGCGGCCCATTTTGCTGTAGCCCTCGAAGAAAACCTCGGTGTCGTAGATGTTCTGAGTCATGACGCTGCTCCGTGCTGAATGGCGACTATTCTGCCGAATCAGCCCTCGCTCAACAACGCATCCACTTCAGCCGTGCCCGGTGAGGTGGCCGGCCCCCAGCGCGTGACCGCCAAGGCCGCCGCCGCGTTCGCGCGACGTGCCGCGACAGCTGGCGCCAAACCATTGGCCAGGCCGGCGATAAACACCCCGGCGTGAGCATCGCCGGCACCGTTGCTGTCCACCGCCTTGACCTTGAATCCCGGCACATGCTCGGCCTGGCCATTACGGCTGATCCAGCAGCCATTCGGCCCATCGCGCACCACCAGCAAGGTGTCGGCGGGCAAGTGCTCGTTGAGCTTGAGCAATGCCCCCGCCAGATCGCTCGCGCCGGTGAAGGCCAGCGCTTCCGGACCGTTGCTGGTCCAGATGTCGATACGCGGCAACAGGGCGACCATCAAGGCCGAGTCCGGTGCCTTCACCAGCGGGCCCGGATCGAACACCACCGTGATCTGGCGCGGCAATGCCAATAGCCAATCGAGCAACGCCTGCGCCTTGCCTTCCAGCAGCAGGCTGTAGCCACTGACGTACACGTAGTCGTCGTCGCGTGGTACCGCATTGGCCAGGTCTTGCGCCAGCAAGTCACCCTCAGCGCCGATATGGGAAATGAAGGTGCGCTCGGTAGTGGCTTCGGTCAGGGACACACACAGGCCTGTGTCCTTGTCGTCGCTGGCGGCCAGGGCCATTTCAATGCCCTCGGCCTGCATCGCCGCGCGCGCCAGGTCGCCGAAGCGGCCGGTGCCATGGCGGCCCAGGTAGACCACCGGCAAGCCGTTGCGTCGGGCCGCGGCCATCACGTTGAAGCCACCGCCGGCTTCGAAGCTGGCGGAGTTGGCCAATACATCGCCGCCGGTGGCGGGCAATGTGTCGAGGGACATGACCAGGTCGACGATGACCTGGCCGCTGTGCAGCAATCTAGACATTAGCGCTCTCTACCAAAGCCGGACGACGATCAGCCGCGCCACCCAGTACCGCATAAATCCCGCCGGCCACCAGGAAGGTGACGATCCAGCCCAGGCCGTTATGGCCCAGCCACGAATCGGACAGCGGCCCGGCGAACCAGATGTTCTCGGCCGTGGTGCCGATGGTGGTGAAGCTGAAGCCCAGCACGATCGCAATCGCCCAGGCGCCAAATGCACGCCATTCAACCCCGCCGCGGTACCAGTAGGCGCTGCTTGGCGTTACGTCCAGCAGGTCTTTGGGGCTGTAGTAGTGGCGATGAATCAGGTCGACGACAAAGATCCCGACCCAGGCGGTGATCGGTACCGCCAGCAGCGAGATGAAGGTGATGAACGGGCCGTAGAAACTGTCGGCGATCAGCATGAAGTAGATCGAACCGGCGAAGATCGCGACGATGTCGACGATCACTGCGTGCACGCGCTTGACCTTCAAGCCGAGGGTCAATGTGGTGAGGCCCGCCGAGTACACCGACAGGTTATTCGACAGCAACAGCCCGCCAAACGCGGTGATCAGGTACGGCACCGCCATCCAGGTCGGCAGCATGTCGCGGATCGCGATGATCGGGTCAGTGGCCGACGCCAGGTCATTGTTGCCCACCGACAGCAAGCCGCCGAGGGTGATCAACAGCACCAGCGGAATCCCCGCACCGAATGCCGCGGAGGCCACCAGGCGCACGGCCTTGACGCTGCGGTGCTGGTAGCGCGACATGTCGGCACCGGCGTTGGCCCAGCCGATACCGGTACCGGCGGCCATGGTGCCGACGCCGATGATCATCGCGCTCAACGGCGCAGGCGAGGCGTTGAATACCGCGCTCCAGTCGATGGTGGCGCAGAGGAAGCCGCCCACCAGGATATTCAGTGCGCCGAACACGTAGGTGGCCCACTTCTGGATCACCAGCAAGGTGGCATGGCCCAGGCCCGACACGGCGAGGGTCAGCAGCACGAAGATGCCGATGAACAGCAGGGTCAGTACCGGAGCGCTTTTGGCGGCAACCGGCGAGTTGAACAGGATCGAGCACAACGACAACAGCACGAACGCAGCCGTAGTGGTGTTGACGGTTTCCCAGCCGAGGCGCGACATCAGCGACACCAGCGTCGGGCCGATATTGCCGCGTACGCCAAAGATCGCCCGGGACAGGGTCAGGCTCGGTGCACGGCCACGACGGCCGGCGATGGAGATGATGCCCACCACCGCAAACGAGCCGGCGGCGCCGAGGATCGCCACGATGATTGCCTGCCAGATCGCCAAGCCGCGAAACGCTACGAGGGTCGCGCCCAGGGGCAAGCCGAGGATGCTGATGTTGGCCGCAAACCAGACCCAGAACAGTTGCAGCGGATGGCCGTTGCACTCGCCTTCCGGGACCGGCTCGATGCCGCGTGTTTCCAATTGCCCGGCGCTTTGGCCGGAAGAGGACGTACTCATGGTGGGGTGCTCCTGATGCCTGTTTTTTTGTGGTTGTGGCAGGTTGGCAAGTTGAATCTGTGTGCCGGTCTTCCTGACTCGACTGGATCAATGTGGGAGCGGGCTTGCTCGCGAAAGCGGTGTGTCAGGCAACGCATGTGTCACTGATGCACCGCTTTCGCGAGCAAGCCCGCTCCCACATTTTTTAATCTGCGGTGCTCAGCGCAGCTCGAGCAGGCCTTGGACCAAGGGTTCCAGGTCCAGGCGGTTAACCTGCTTGACCTGTTCGATCATCGCCTCAGGCCAGCACTGCATCCCCAGGCACGCACCGAGCATCGCGCCGAGAATCGCGGCGATGGTGTCGGTGTCGCCGCCGAGGCTGGCGGCCATGCACAGGGCTTCGATGGCGTTCATTTCACCCACCGCGACTTGCTGCGCGAGGGCAAACGACACGACCACCGATTCCTGGGACGCCACGGAGGTGCCGATCAATTCGTAAAGCAGGTCGGTAAACAGCGCCTTGTCGCCGCTGTCGACACTCAAGGTGCGCGCCCAACTGATGCGGGTGGCGATGCGCCCGCCGGCAATCCAGTGGCCGTGGTTTTCCGCCTGCTGGGCGATCTGCGTGCCGATGTTCAGCGCTTCGCCCAGATCGACGCCGTTGATCCCGGCGGAAACCACCGCCGCCACCGCCGCCGCGCTGGAGATGCCCAGGTTGGTGTTATGGGTGACCTGGCACGCCTGGATCACCGCCTGGATAAACTGCGCCGGGTCGTTGACGTCCGCCGCGATGCCCACCGGGGTGATACGCATGGCGGCGCCGTTGGTGGTGCCGTAGCGCCCGGACTCTTCCGGGGTATGGCCCGCCAGGATCATGTCGATCGCCCGTTTGGTTGACGGGCCCAGCAAATCCTGGGAGCCCTTGGCGCGCATCACCGCTTCCCAGTCGATCAAACGTTGGGCGAGTTCGGTGGGTTCAATCCTGCCCTGCCCGTCCACCAGCAACTGGCCGACGAGGATCGCCTGTTCGGTGTCATCGGTGATCGAGCCCTTGGGCATGTTCGGCGCGATCGGCTGATCGGCGTCGGCATCTTCCAGGCCGGTGATCGCGCCGAAACGCGCCTTGACCTGCTCGCGGCTCAGGGACTGGGTGGGCATGCCCAACGCATCGCCCAAGGCCAGGCCGTAGAAGGCGCCGAGGGCGCGGGTGGTGGCGGTCATGTCGGTGTTCCAAATTGAAGGTGCAAGCGGAAATGCAGAGGGTCGAGCAGGCTTTCGACGGATTCCATGAAGCGGTCCTGGCGGTCGTAGGTGGTGCGCAGGGCCTTGAGGAACACTGTGCCCACCGGGCGCCCCAGGAGTTGGGCGTCTTCTTCGTTCAGAGGCTCGGCACCGATCCATTGGTTGCCGGTGGCGCCGACATAGCCATAGGCCGCCAGGGTGATGGTCAGGGAATTATCGATCAGGCCGACTTGCGGCAGGCTTTCCAGGCCACCCGAGGCCGGCATCAGCGAGCGCTCCAAGGACACGAACGTGCCGTCGGCAGCGCGACGGCGGCGGTCGAGGGCGATGAATTGGTCGCTGCCGTGACGGCTGAGCAGGTCCGGGCGGGTGACCGCTTCCAGGCGCAGGATTTCGGAGGTCACCACCGCGCCGGTGTCGGCCAGGGCTTGGGCCCAGCCGCTGCGCTGGTCGAGCACCATGCCGTCGAAGGTGACGATGGAGCCGACACCGCTTTGGGTGGCGATGTAGCTGCGGCGCTTGAGTTCGGCCAGGGCTTCACGCAGGGTGCCGCGGCTGACAGAAAACTCTTCGGCCAGTTGGTGCTCGCCCGGCAGCAGGACACCGTCAGCCATCACTCCACCCTCGATACGGCGGATCAGCTCGTCGACGACGCGTTTTTTCTTATCAAATCGGACATGTCTAATCATGTACAAATTGATAACCGAAAGCGCCCGGCTACAGCAAGCGAATTATTTCAGGGAGAGCGAGAAATCAGCCTCAGGGCTCCAGGCCGATGGGGAAAAATACCCCGCCGCTCCAGACGCCAAGCCAGTTCTTACCGTTGATCGGACGGGTCACCGCCAGCTCCACCAGCTGGTAGAACGCATTGCGGTGAACCAGGGCTTCGAGGTTGGTGCGCACCCGCAGGTATGGCGAGGGTTCCTGGGTTTCCGGGTCAATCATCACCCGCAGCGGATGTTCGATACCGGCTTCGACCTGTTCATCGACATTGGTGGTAAAGCGCAGGACTTGGCTCTCGCCCTGCCCTTCGACTTCCAGGGTCACGGCGACAAAGGGCGCGTCATCGACCTTGATCCCGACCTTTTCCACCGGGGTGATCAGGAAATAATCATCGCCATCGCGGCGAATGATATTGGAGAACAGCTTGACCATCGGCTTGCGGCCAATCGGCGTGCCCATGTAGAACCAGGTGCCGTCGCGGGCGATGCGCATGTCGATATCGCCGCAAAACGCCGGGTTCCACAGATGCACCGGCGCGGGCCCCTTGCCCTTGGGCAATTGCGCCAACAACTCATTGGCCTTGGCCGAATCGGTCATGCTGCTCTCCTTGTGTCTTACTGATCGCTCATGCCCAACAGGCTGCGCGCGTAGTGCGCCAGGGGCTTGCCGATCAGGTCATCAGGCTTGTTGTCGTGGAACGTCAGTAAACCGCCACGGCTGTGAATCCGCACAGTATCAATCAAATACTGGGTGCTGGTCTCAATCAACATGACCTGAATGGTGCCGGTGTCGATACCCAGGCGATCCACCGCCTCCTGGTCAGACCATTCATCGGCGTTGCCGATACGGTCATCCGCCTGGGCGAAGCGGCAGTACAGCAGGTAATGCGCACCCGCCGCGCGGGCTTCCGACATCGCCTGCTCGAGGCCTTCCGGCTTGCGGGCGCGGCGGACCATCGGAAAATATTCGACAAAGCCGTTGAAGGCTTCCTCGGCCACCACGTTAGGCCGTGGATAAGCACTGCCCGGCGGGGTGAAGGCGCCCTGGGCGATGAAGACGAAGGAGTCCGGCTGTATGCGGACCGAATTGACGCGGCGAGTATCGCTGTGGTCCAGCAGCCCGGCATCGCTCATCTGATAGCGCGTGCCTTCGGCCATATCACTGACGGTCATGCAGCCACCCAGCGCGAGTGACGCCAGCACCAAAACCAGACTACGCATCCTAATTCTCCAAAGGCCGGTGACGGAAAACCGGCGAATGGGCACGAGATGCAGATTTTGCGCCAGCTTGCGGGACTAGCCGCCGATGATCTTCATGATGGTGGCGCCGCCGGAGAAGGCCACTTCCTGCTTGTCACCCAAGGCCTTGACCAACAAGCGCTGCAAGGCCGGCAGGGCCTGGTGGCGGGGTTTGTCCAGCAGGTCGCCGACGTAGTGGCGGTTGCTCGACGACAGGCAGCCATGCAGCCAGCCGGTGGACGACAGGCGCAAACGCGAACAGGTCCGGCAGAACGGCACGCTTTCGTTGGCGATGACACCGAAGAAACCTTTGCCGGGCACTTCGTAGCGCACGGCAGTGGCGTCCACCGGGGCGTTGGCTTGCAGGTATTCGTACTGTTCGCCGATCAGGCTGAGCAATTGCTGGAGGCTGACGAACTGCTGGAGGAATGCGTTGGAATCGGTGGCCAGATGGCCCATGCGCATCAATTCGATAAAGCGCAACTCGTAGCCACGCTCCAGGCAGTAGTCAAGCAGCGGCATCACCTGGTCGAGGTTCTGGCCGCGCAGCGGCACCATGTTGACCTTGATCTTGATTCCGGCGGCGCTCGCCTGGTCCATGCCATCGAGCACGGTGGCCAGGTCGCCACCGCGAGCGATGCTGCGGAAGGCGTCGGCGTCCAGGGTGTCGAGGGACACGTTGATCCGGCGAATCCCGGCGTCCACCAGCAGCGGCAGTTTGCGCGCCAGCAGTTGGCCGTTGGTGGTCAGGCTGATATCACTGAGCCCCATCTGCCCCACCGCGCCCATGAAGGCTTCCAGCTTGGGGCTGACCAACGGTTCACCGCCGGTAATCCGCAGGCGCTCGATGCCGGCGGCCTCGATCAGGTACTCGACACCCCGCGCCATCGCCTCGGCCGACAGTTCGTCCTGCGCAGCCACCAGCCGCTTGCCGTTGGGCACGCAGTAGGTACAGGCGTAATTGCAGGCTGAGGTCAGGCTGATCCGCAAATTGCGGAATCGCCTGCCTTGACGATCAACGATCATGGATCACTCCGGCAGAGGATAATTCGGGCGCACTAAAACCTGACTGAAAAATCAAGTTTTAGCAAGGTCCTTGCCTGAGTATATTCCTGGGTTACTGCGCTGGGCAGGAAATCATATCGCCATCACGCTGGCGAATGATTCAAGTGGCCGGCGTTTCGGCGTTCGGCAAATCAGTGCTGTGCTTGCGCTTGTTGCCCATGCGCACGCCGATGTCCATCAGGAACTGGAAGAAACCTTCCTGGTCTTCCAGCACATTGCTCCAGAACGGCGAGTGGTACAACGCCACCGCGCCGTGCACCAACGCCCAGGCGGCGCAGTAGTGGAAATACGGTGGCACGTCTTCGAGCTTGCCTTCGCTGATACGGCCCTTGATCAGCAGGGTCAGGCGTTCGAAGTTCGAGGCACGGATCTTGTGCAGCTCCTCGACCATTTCCGGCACCTGATGGCCCTTCACCACTTTTTCTTCCAGGCGATCAAACAAGCGGTAGCGCTGCGGGTCACGCATGCGGAACTCGAAGTAGGCGCGGGACAGCGCTTCCTTGTCCTTGTCGACATCGGCCGAGTGCAGCAGCTCGTTCAGGTCGCGCTCGTAGTCGAGCATCAGGCGCAGGTAGATCTCGGCCTTGGACTTGAAGTGCTTGTAGATGGTGCCTTTGCCGATACCCACGGCATCCGCAATCATCTCGACGGTGACGCTGTCTTCACCCTGGTCGAGGAACAGCTTGAGTGCGGTGTCGAGAATTTCCTGCTCGCGGCGGCGAAACTCACGGACCTTGCGGGGTTCTTTGTGCATAAGAAAAAGGTCTGCAGAGATGGATATTGGAAGGGCGTTCGCTCCCCAAGCCGTGCTTGTCGGAACGTTTTACCCGGTGCGCGGGATTATCCCGACTGAACGGTCGTTGGGCAACGCCTATATGAACAACCTTTGCACTTAACTTACAACACGCCAACGAATGTGCCGATTCGAGTCAGAAATAAAACAGGTGATTGGCGCGTGTGCATCGCATCCAATGAGAACTCAACCGAAGCGGGCGTATTCCAAATCTGTTTAAAAAACGATCAGATGTGGCTGGACTGAATCGGATACTGATCAATACTTGAAATGTCGGCGTGGCATCTCCCCCAAGTGACGCGTCGACCTGGGTACCGACGGACTGCGTACCCTTGTTTTACTCCTAATGGTCTTAGCCCGGATTCACCCCCCAGAACCCGGGTTTTTTTTGCCTGCGATTCAGTGGCCGACGTGGGCCAGCGGGAACAGGCGCTTGAAGTTCTCGGTGGTCTGCTCGGCAAAGCGCTCGTAGGACTCGCCCCGCAGCATCGCCAGGTAATCCGCCACATCCCGTACATATTCCGGCAGGTTGGGTTTGCCGCGATGAGGAATTGGCGCCAGGTACGGCGAATCGGTTTCCACCAGCAGGCGGTCTGCCGGGACCTGGCGTGCAACATCGCGCAGGGCATCGGCGTTGCGGAAGGTCACGATGCCCGACAAGGAAATGTAGAAACCAAGGTCCAGCGCGGCCTTGGCCATGTCCCAGTCTTCAGTGAAGCAATGCAGCACACCAGCCTGGGGCAGCGCGGCTTCGCGCAGCAGGGTCAGGGTGTCGGCACGGGCGCCACGGGTGTGGACGATCACCGGCTTGCCAGTCTGCTGGGCGGCTTGCAGGTGCAGACGGAACGACGCCTGCTGCAACTCGGCAGCTTCCGGTTCGTAGTGGTAATCCAGGCCGGTCTCACCGATGGCCACCACGCGCGGGTGATTGAGTTCACCGAGCAGCCAGTCGAGGGCCGGGGCTTCGCCGGGCTTGAGGTCCAGCGGGTGAATGCCCACCGAGCAGTCGACATCGGCATAACGATCGGCCAGGGCTTTGACGTCGGCGGCGTTTTCCGCGCTGACGCCGATGCACAGGAAGTGCCCTACCCCACGCTGGCGCGCAGCTTCAAGGGCGGCGTCGAGGGAGCCGCCGTGCTGGGCCAGGTCGAGGCGATCAAGGTGGCAATGGGAATCTACGAGCATAGGGATCTACAACTAGAGTCACGGAAAGTGTCTGGCCAACGATACACCCGTCGGCCACTGAAATTAACGGCGGCCGAGCAAACCGACCCACTGCACCAGCAAGGCCTCAAGCAACAGCACGCGATTGAGGTTGGCCTTGCCGAGGACCTTCTGGCGTTGGGCGAGGATCCAGTCCTGGATGTTCAGCACCTTGTCCTGGGCGCTCTTCTGCGCCAGGTATTGCACGACTTTGCGCATGTCCGGCAGCCCAAGGCCGTTTTCGTCCTGGGTCAGCTGGTAGCGCAGGATCAGGCTCGACCAGTCGCAAAACCAGTCGAACAGCAGCAGCAAGGGAATGTCTTTCCAGGCGCTTTCGGCCAGTTGCGTGGCCGACACTTCCTGCTTGAGCAGTTTCTTCACCCCGTCCACCACCAGCGCACGCTGTTCACGCACGCCCTGGGCCTGGAGCTTGACCGCCGCCAGAGGCGAACCGGCCGCCAGGGTCAGCAACTCGACGCGCTCCGCCTCGCCGCAGTCCGGCAACGCCTGGGCCAGCCACTGCAGGCTCATGGCTTCGCTCGGCAACGGGCAGGCCTGCTGCACGCAGCGGCTGCGGATGGTCGGCAGCAGGCGGCTGGACTGGTGGCTGACCAGCAGCAGTACGGTATCGCCGGACGGTTCTTCCAGGCTCTTGAGCAAGGCGTTGGCGGCGTTGATGTTCATCGACTCCACCGGTTCGATCAGCACCACCTTGCGCCCGCCCATCTGCGCGGTCTGCACCACGAAGCTGACCAGATCACGCACCTGGTCGACCTTGATCGCCTTGTCGGCCTCTTCCGGTTCCAGCAGATAGTTGTCCGGGTGGCTGCCGGCCTTGAGCAGCATGCAGGATTTACATTCGCCGCAGGCTTCCAGGCCGTTGGGCCGCTGGCACAACAAGCTGGCCATCAGCCGCTCGGCCAGGGCGCGCTTGCCGATGCCCACCGGGCCGTGGAGCAGGTAGGCGTGGGCGTGCTGGGCACGGCCCGCCAGTTGCTGCCAGAGGCTGTCCTGCCACGGGTAGGCTTCAGCCACGGACACGCTCCACAAGCTTCGGCAACAGGGCGTCAATGCACTGCTGAACCTGAGTCAACGGTTGTGCGGCGTCCAACAGGTAGTAACGAGCGGGGTCGGCTTCGGCGCGCTTGAGGAACGCGCTGCGCACAGCTTCAAAAAAGACTCGGGTTTCCAGTTCGAAACGATCGAGGCGACCCCGGGCGGTGGCACGGGCCATGCCGATTTCCACCGGGAGATCGAACACCAGGGTCAGGTCGGGCCGCAAATCGCCCTGGACGAAGGTTTCCAAGGCCGCAATGCGCTCCAGGGACAAGCCACGACCGCCGCCCTGATAGGCATAGGTGGAATCGGTAAACCGGTCACAAATCACCACGGCGCCCCGGGCCAGTGCCGGGCGAATGACTTCGGCCAGGTGCTGGGCGCGGGCGGCGAACACCAGCAACAGCTCGGTGTCGGGGTTCATCTGTTCGTCGCCCGGCGTCAGCAGCACTTCACGGATACGCTCGGCCAGTGGCGTGCCGCCAGGCTCACGGGTCAGCAGCACCTCGATACCTTCGGCGCGCAGGCGCTCGGCCAGGTATTCACGGTTGGTGCTCTTGCCGGCGCCTTCCGGGCCTTCCAGGGTAATAAACAAGCCAGTCACAGGCAGTCCTTAGTCAGAGTCATTGCGGGCTTTGCGGTGCGGCGTCATCGGGTGCCGGAGCCGGCTCGGCGGGCGTATCCAGCGGCGCGTCCGCAGGCTTTGCCGCCGGCGCCGGGCTGGAACGGTAATCGGCGCGGCGCTTCATCTGGAACTCACGCACTGCTGCGTTATGCGCATCCAGGTTATCCGAGAAAATATGGCTGCCATCGCCTCGGGCAACGAAATACAGGCTGCTGCCCGCCACCGGGTTCAGCGCAGCATGAATCGCCTCACGCCCGACCATGGCGATCGGCGTCGGCGGCAGGCCGGCGATCACGTAGGTGTTGTAGGGCGTGGCTTCCTTGAGGTGCGCGCGGGTCAGCTTGCCGGTGTAGCGCTCGCCGAGGCCGTAGATCACCGTCGGGTCGGTTTGCAGCAGCATGCCGATCTGCATGCGCCGCACGAATACCCCGGCGATCTGGCCGCGCTCTTCCGGCACGCCGGTTTCTTTCTCCACCAGCGAGGCCATGATCAGCGCTTGATAGGGGTCGGTGTACGGCGCATCGGCCGCGCGCTTGCTCCACTCCTGGGCGAGGACATCGTCCAGACGGTTGTAGGATTTTTTCAGTAGTTCAACGTCGCTCATGCCACGCACGAAGCGGTAGGTGTCCGGGAAGAAGCGCCCTTCAGGAAATACGCCCGGGTGGCCGAGTTTTTCCATCACCTCGCTGTCACTCAGGCCGGACAGGGTCTGCTCGATCTTTTCATGCTTGGCCAGGGCCGCGCGCACCTGGCGGAAGTTCCAGCCTTCCACCAGCGTAATGCTGTACTGCACCACTTCGCCACGCTGCCACAGGCCGATCAGGCCCTCGGCGGTGAGGCCCGGGGTCATGCGGTATTCGCCGCTGTGCAGCGGCTGGCCGTCGAGGTTGAAGCGCCAGTAGAGACGCAACCAGAACGCATCCTTGAGCACGCCGTCATTTTCCAGGCGATTGAAGGTGCCGGTGGGCGTCGCGCCAGCCGGTACATCCAGCAATTGCTCCTGGGTCAGACTCAGGGGCTGTTCAAGGGCCGAGTTCAGCTTCCAGGCCGAAGCGCCCAGCAGCAAACCCGCCAGGACCAGACCGATCTCCAGCAACAATACAAATTTACGTCTCAAATCAAATATCCAATAGTGCGCGAACAATGCCCTGCAGTTTACGGGTGAGCGGCCCAACCGGCCAGCTCATCGCAGCACATCCGCGCACCGGCCAAATGCCATATACGCTGTTGCACACCAAGACTTCATCGGCCTGTTGCAGCTGCTCAAGGCTGATATCGGCCACGCTTGTCGGGATGCCCAACGCCTGCGCCTGGGCCAACAGCTCGGCCCGCATGACGCCGGCGACGCCGCAGCGTTTCAGATCAGCGGTCAGCAACACGCCGTCACACACCAGGAACAGGTTGCTGAACACGCCTTCGATGACTCGACCGGACATATCCAGCATCAAACCTTCGGCGTGATCGGCATCCTGCCACTCGGCGCGGGCGAATACCTGTTCCAGGCGATTGAGGTGCTTGAGGCCGGCAAGCAACGGTTGCTCGGACAAACGCGTGGTACACGCAAACAGGCGAATGCCTGACGCTGCATGTTCCGGGGGATAAGTGGCAGGTGGACTGCCTTGCAGAATGCGCCGCGCCGGAGCGCCAGCACTGATGCCATAACCGCGCTGGCTGTCGCCACGGGTCAGGATCAACTTGAGTACACCGTCACCGAGGGCAGCGGCGTAGGCCAGCAATTCGCTGCGGATCAGGGGTTGATCCGCAACAATCGCCAACCGCCTGCAACCTTCTTCAAGGCGCTGCAGGTGGCGGTCAAGCAGCACGGGCTGCCCGGCCTTGACGGCAATGGTCTCGAACAGCCCATCACCGTATGCCAGGCCACGGTCTTTCAGGGGCACTGCGCCCGCCGGCTGACCGTCGACCCAGCTCTCCATCACTCGGCGAACCGGCGGAACACCAGGGAACCGTTGGTACCACCAAAACCGAACGAGTTGGACAGCACCACGTCGATCGGCATCTTCTGCGGCTCGTGAGGCACGAAGTTCAGGTCGCAGCCCTCATCCGGTTCATCGAGGTTGATGGTCGGCGGAGCGACCTGATCCTTGATGGCCAGCACGCTGAAGATTGCCTCGACCGCGCCCGCCGCACCCAACAGGTGCCCGGTCATGGACTTGGTGGAACTGACCGCCAGCTTGTAGGCATGCTCGCCGAACACCGACTTGATGGCCTCGGCTTCCGCCAGGTCGCCGGTCGGGGTCGAAGTGCCATGGGCATTGATGTACTGCACCTGGTCAACGTTGACCTTGGCATCACGCAACGCATTGGTGATGCAGCGTGCAGCACCCGCGCCGTCCGACGGAGGCGAGGTCATGTGGTACGCATCACCGCTCATGCCGAAACCAATCAGCTCGGCGTAGATGGTGGCGCCACGGGCCTTCGCGTGCTCCAGCTCTTCGAGTACCAGCGCACCGGCACCGTCGGCCAGAACAAAACCGTCACGGCCCTTGTCCCACGGACGGCTGGCACGGGTCGGCTCGTCATTGCGGGTCGACAACGCACGGGACGCGCCGAAGCCGCCCATGCCCAAACCGCAGGCGGCCATCTCGGCACCGCCAGCGATCATCACGTCGGCCTCGTCATAGGCGATATTGCGCGCCGCCATGCCGATGCAGTGAGTGCCCGTGGTGCACGCCGTGGAAATGGCGTAGTTGGGCCCCTGGGCACCCAAGTGGATGGACAGGAAACCGGAAATCATGTTGATGATCGAGCCAGGCACGAAGAACGGTGAAATTCTGCGAGGGCCGGACTCATGCAGGGTGCGGCTGGTTTCTTCGATATTGGTCAGACCGCCAATACCCGAACCCATGGCCACGCCGATGCGCTCACGGTTGGCGTCGGTGACTTCCAGGCCGGCATTACGCACCGCCTGAAAACCGGCTGCCAGGCCGTATTGAATGAACAGGTCGAGTTTGCGGGACTCTTTGACCGAGAGATATTCCTCGACATTGAAGTCCTTTACCGAGCCGCCAAAACGGGTGGAATAGGCAGAAAGGTCCGTGTGTTCGATCAGACCAATACCACTGCGGCCAGCCAGAATGCCCTGCCAACTGCTCGGCACATCCGTACCCAGTGGCGACAACATACCCATACCGGTGACTACGACGCGTCTACGCGACACAGCACTCTCCTTTTTCTAATGACGACACTTTGCATCAGGCTTAAAGGAAAAAACCGCACGCCATAGGGCAGTGCGGTTTTTCCATCACAGCAAGCGACGATTACAAACTATTACGCCTGGTGGCTAGTAACGTAGTCGATAGCAGCTTGAACGGTAGTGATTTTTTCAGCTTCTTCGTCCGGGATTTCGGTCTCGAATTCCTCTTCCAGAGCCATCACCAGCTCAACGGTGTCAAGGGAGTCGGCACCCAGGTCTTCAACGAAGGAAGCGCTGTTGGTCACTTCTTCTTCTTTAACGCCCAGTTGCTCGGCAACGATTTTCTTGACGCGCTCTTCGATGGTGCTCATACCTTGTTTTCACTCCTAATGGACAAATTCAGGCAGCTGGCCAGTGGGTAAGTGTATAGAAAGACTTTTCAGCTTTTCAACTGAAAGCTTCACCCTCGTACCCTATTGGCCATCTGCCTATAAATAGATTGCAGCTTTATAACGGATTTTAGACAGCTCGTATGACATTTTTTTGAAGCGATCCGTCACAATTTAACTCATGTACATCCCGCCGTTCACCGGGATTGTAGCCCCAGTCACGTATGCCGCACCGTCGGATGCCAGGAAAGCGACCACATTCGCGATCTCTTGAGCCTGGCCCAGACGGCCCAGCGGAATCTGCGTCAGCAACGCTTCACGCTGCGCTTCAGGCAATTCGCGGGTCATATCGGTGTCGATGAACCCTGGGGCCACCGAGTTGACCGTAATCGACCGCGAGCCTACTTCACGCGCCAATGCACGGCTGAAACCTTCCAGACCGGCCTTGGCGGCTGCGTAGTTTACTTGGCCTGCGTTGCCCATGGCACCCACAACAGAGCCAATATTGATAATTCGACCCCAACGAGCCTTGGTCATGCCGCGCAAAACACCCTTGGACAGGCGAAACAGACTGTTCAGGTTGGTATCAACGACGTCATGCCACTCGTCGTCTTTCATACGCATCATCAGGTTATCGCGAGTAATACCGGCATTGTTCACCAGAATAGCCGGTGCACCGAATTGCGCCGTGATTTCAGCCAATACGGCCGCCACGGACTCATCGCTGGTCACGTTAAGCTCAAGACCGGTGCCCTGGACGCCGTTTTCCTTCAGCGTCGCGGCAATACGTTCAGCGCCGGCGGCGGAGGTTGCGGTACCGATGACCACAGCGCCCAGACGGCCCAGCTCCAGGGCGATCGCCTGGCCAATGCCACGGCTTGCGCCGGTGACCAGTGCAACTTTACCTTGCAGACTCATGCAGGCTTCTCCTAGGTTCGGAAATTAACGTCAGGCCAGGGCTGCGCGAGCGGCAGCGAAGGCATCCGGGGTATTGAGGTTGGAAGTCGACACGCCTTCGGCGCAACGCTTGTTCAGGCCGGCGAGGACTTTGCCCGGGCCGCACTCTACCAATTGGGTGGCGCCGTTGGCGGCCAGGGTCTGCACCGACTCAACCCAGCGAACCGGCTTGTACAGCTGTTCCAGCAGATCGCGCTTGAGGGTTTCCAGGTCAGAGGCCACGGCGGCACTGACGTTCTGCACCAACGGAATCTGCGGCGCCTGCCAGTTGATCGCAGCGATCGACTCGGCGAAACGCTCGGCAGCCGGGCGCATCAGTTCGCAGTGGGACGGCACGCTGACCGGCAACGGCAACGCACGCTTGGCGCCACGGGCCTTGCAGCCTTCGATGGCGCGCTCTACCGCCGCCTTGGCGCCGGCGATCACCACCTGGCCAGGGGAGTTGAAGTTCACGGCGCTGACCACTTCGCCCTGGGCCGCTTCGGCGCAGGCGGCAATCACGTCAGCATCTTCCAGGCCGAGAATGGCAGCCATGCCGCCCTGCCCGGCAGGAACCGCTTCCTGCATCAACTGGCCACGACGCTCCACCAGCTTGACCGCTTCACCGAGGGTCAGGCTGCCAGCGGCCACCAGGGCGCTGTATTCGCCCAGGCTATGACCGGCAACGTAGGCCGGACGTGCGCCGCCTTCAGCCAGCCACAGGCGCCACAGGGCGATAGAGGCGGTGAGGATGGCGGGTTGGGTCTTGTCGGTTTGATTGAGCAGCTCTTCCGGCCCTTGCTGGGTCAGTGCCCACAGGTCGTAACCCAAGGCATCGGAGGCTTCCTTGAAAGTGTCCAGGACCAACTGATGTTCCGCGCCCAGCTCGGCCAACATGCCGAGGGACTGCGAACCCTGCCCTGGAAAGACGAATGCGAGGGATGTAGACATGTAACAAGCCCCTAATGATCTGGTCGTCGGAAATTGGCGCCCCACACGTGGGAGCGCAAGAAACTGACAGATTGGATGGTCAATTGAACTGGCCGGTCACATTTAAGCATTTCCGGCCCGATTCGCCTAAGGCAACAGATCCTCAAGGCGGCCGTGCAAGCGTTGCGGCAGGTTTTCCTGGATCTCGATCAAGGCGCGCTGGATGGCACTTTGAAAACCCTGCACCCCCGCCGAACCATGACTTTTCACCACGATGCCCTGCAACCCGAGGAAACTCGCACCATTGTGCCGCGCCGGTGCCAGGTCAGCCTGCAAGCGCCGCATCAAGGGCAGCGCCAGGGCGCCCACCAGGCGTGACGCCAGGTTGCGCTTGAACAAGGCCTCGATGCGCGCAGCAATCATCGTCGCCAGGCCCTCGCTGGACTTGAGCAGGATATTGCCGACAAAACCGTCGCACACCACCACGTCAGCTTCGCCGCGGTACAGACCGTCACCCTCGACAAAGCCGATGTAGTTCAGGCCTCGCGCGCTTTGCAACAGCGTCGCCGCCAGCTTGACCTGCTGGTTGCCCTTGATGTCTTCGGTGCCGATATTCAGCAGCGCCACCCGAGGCCGGGCCACGCCCAGCGCTTCGGCCGCCACCGAGCCCATCAGGGCAAAGTGCAGCAGATGCTCGGCACTGCAATCGACGTTCGCCCCCAGGTCCAGCAACTGGCAATAGCCCTGCTGGGTCGGAATAGCCGCAACCATCGCCGGCCGGTCAATGCCCGGCAGGGTTTTCAGCACATGCCGGGACAACGCCATCAACGCCCCGGTATTGCCGGCACTGACACAGGCCTGGGCCTTGCCGTCGCGTACCAGCTCAAGCGCCACCCGCATCGAAGAATCAGGCTTGCCGCGCAAGGCCTGCGCAGGCTTTTCATCCATGGTGATGGTTTCGCTGGCCGGTGTAATAGTCAGGCGCGCGCGATCCACCGCCGGATGGCTGGCAATCAGTTCTTCAAGTAAGGAGGGTTGACCGACGAGGGTCAGGTGCAGCGAGGGCGTGGCAGACAGGCAAGCAATGCAGGCCTGAACAATGCTGCGGGGACCGAAGTCCCCGCCCATTGCGTCAATCGCGATGACTTGAGCAGACAAGTGATTACTCGTCAGCGCCCTTGTCGATCACTTTACGGCCACGGTATACGCCTTCTGGCGATACGTGGTGACGCAGGTGAACTTCACCGGTGGTTTTTTCTACAGACAGAGTGCTTGCCGTCAGGGCGTCGTGCGAACGACGCATGTCACGGGCAGAGCGGGATTTTTTGTTCTGCTGAACAGCCATAATTGATTAACTCCTAAACGTTTGGGTCACGCTTTAACTGCGCCAATACACTGAACGGGTTGGACCGCGTTACCTCGTCCTCGCTCGGTTCGGGCTCATCGAGACCCGCCGGCTGCTGGCATTCTTCCGGATGATGAGCAGGCACAATGGGCAAGGCGAGCAAAAGCTCCTCCTCGATCAGTGACTGCAGATCCAAAGGATCTTCGCCCAGTTCCAGCACGTCATAACCTTTCGGCAACGACTGGGTATTCGCACCCTCTTTCACCACAGCATAACTGCATTCGCTGTGGATCGGCAGGGTGACCAGCTCAAGACAACGCTGGCAAACCATTTTGACTTCGGTGTCGATAAAGCTGTGGATTACCACAGACTTACGTTCATCTCGTTCAAAAACGAATTTAGCCTGCACCGTACCGACAGTGTCGGAAAGCGGGTCGCAGAGTCTCTCCAAATCGGCCAGGAGCAGCTCACCTTGAAGGGTGGTGCCACGATCAGCCAATTTGCGCGGGTCAACGTGAGGTGGAATCGGGTCATTCAACATAGGCGCAGCATTATAGGGATGCACCCGGCCATGTCAAAGGAAATTCAGCCCTGTCCGTCACCGGGCCTCCCCGCTAGAATCCGCGACTGCCTTGAGGAGACGCCCATGCTGCCTTTATTACTCGCTTCCAGCTCGGTTTATCGCCGGGAATTGTTGAACCGCCTGCACCTGCCGTTCATCTGCAGTTCGCCGGATATCGACGAAAGCCACCGCCCGGACGAGTCCGCCGTGGAGCTGGTCAAGCGCCTGGCCGAGGAAAAGGCCCGCGCCCTGGCTGACAGCCATCCGGGCCACCTGATCATCGGCTCGGACCAGGTCGCCGCGCTCGACGGCCAGATCATCGGCAAGCCCCACACCTTCGAGAAAGCCCGTGAGCAACTGCTGGCGGCCAGCGGCAAGCGCGTCAGCTTCCTGACCGGCCTGGCTGTACTGAACAGCGCCACCGGCCATTGCCAGGTCGACTGCATCCCCTTCACCGTACACATGCGCACGCTGGACGCCGCACGCATCGAACGCTACCTGCGCATCGAGCAGCCCTACGACTGCGCTGGCAGCTTCAAGGCCGAAGGCCTGGGGGTGAGCCTGTTTCAAAGCACCGAAGGGCCAGACGCCACCAGCCTGGTCGGACTGCCGCTGATCCGACTGGTGGACATGCTACTGGCCGAAGGCGTACAGATTCCCTGAGAACATCACAAACAAATGTGGGAGCTGGCTTGCCTGCGATGCAGACACCCCGGTACATCAGTCGCACCGAGGTGATGCTATCGCAGGCAAGCCAGCTCCCACATTTCGAGCCATGTCGCGCTCAAGCTCTCAGCGCAGGGTCGGACCCTGGAAGCCCATGTATAGCGCCAGCTTCTCAGCCACGCTGGCACCCAGCTTCTTGGAGAAACGGTCAAACGGCGATTCCTGAACAGTGAAGTCCACCAGTTCTTTCTCGCCAATCACGTCCCGCGCCACCGAACTGGCACTGCCCAGGCCATCGATCAAGCCCAATGGCAGCGCTTGCTCGCCAGACCAGACCAGACCGGAAAACAGCTCCGGATGTTCCTTATCCTTGAGCCGGTCACCGCGCCCCTGCTTCACACTGGCGATGAACTGCCGATGAGTGGTATCCAGCACACCCTGCCAGAACTGGGTTTCATCCGCCTTTTGCGGCTGGAACGGGTCCAGGAACGACTTATGCTCACCTGACGTGTAGGTACGACGCTCAACCCCGAGCTTCTCCATGGTGCCGACAAAGCCATAACCGGCCGCCGTCACACCAATCGAACCCACCAGACTGGCCTTATCGGCATAGATCTGGTCGGCAGCACTGGCGATGTAGTAGGCACCCGAGGCACCCAGGTCGGAAATCACTGCATACAGCTTGATGTCCGGGTGCAAGGCGCGCAGGCGACGAATCTCGTCGTACACGTAACCCGACTGCACCGGACTGCCGCCCGGGCTGTTGATGCGCAGGATCACAGCCTTGACCTTGGAGTCCTCGAAGGCCGCCCGCAGGCTGCTGACGATGTTGTCTGCACTGGCAGACTCCTTGTCGGCAATCACCCCGCGCACTTCGATCAACGCCGTGTAATTACCGCTTCGGGTGGCGCTCTTCTCCATGTCCATCAGCGGACTGAACAGCACCAGCATGCCCAACAGATAAATAAAGGTCAGAAGCTTGAAAAAGATCCCCCAACGCCGGGAGCGACGCTGCTCCTGGACACTGGCCAGCAGCGTCTTCTCCAGCAACTTCCAGCTTCTGTCATCGCCATTGTTATCGGCATTGGCCTTCTCAGGCGCTTTCCACTCATCGGTCATGCCATCTACCCCAGCAAAGACTTAATGGGCCCGGCTGAGCCAGGCCTGCAATTCAGAAAAACGGTCAATTGTCAGGCGCGGCTCGTAGGCCTGCAACGCCTGGGCAGATTGGGCGCCGTAGCTGACCGCCACGGAGTCCATGCCAGCATTACGCGCCATCATCAGGTCGAACGACGCATCACCCACCATCAACGCCTGCCGAGGCGACACGCCACATTGAGCGAGGATCTGCTCGAGCATCAGAGGGTGGGGCTTGCTGGCGGTTTCATCCGCCGCACGGGTGGCGTCGAAATAATCTTCCCAGCCATGGGCCTTGAGCACCCGGTCCAGGCCGCGACGGGCCTTGCCGGTCGCGACCGCAAGGTGATAACCGTCGGCGCGAAATGCTTCCATGGCCTGCGCCACGCCTTCAAACAGCGGCGAAGGCTGGGCGTCGAGCGCCATGTAGTGATCGGCATAGTGCTGACGAAACGCTATCAGCTCGTCATCACCAATCTCCGGGTACAGGGTGCGGATCGCTTCCGGCAGGCCCAGGCCAATAATGCCCTTGACCGCCAGGTCGTCGCACAATGCATAACCGGAACGGGTCGACGCCGCGTGCATCGACTCGACAATCCGACCAATGGAATTACACAGCGTGCCATCCCAGTCAAAGATCAACAGCTTGTAGTCAGGGTGCGACACTCAGGCGCTCCACGGTCTTGGCCCACATCTCATCGACAGGCGCTTGCAGCTTCAATTCGCCACCATCGGGCAGCGGCACGGTCAGCATGTAGGCGTGCAGGAACAGGCGTTTGCCACCCAGGTCGCGGATTTCCTTGGAGAAATCTTCATCGCCGTATTTGGTATCGCCGGCAATGCAGTGCCCCGCATGCAGGGTGTGCACACGAATCTGGTGGGTACGGCCAGTGACCGGCTTGGCCTCGACCATGGTGGCAAAGTCACCAAAGCGGCGCAGCACCTTGAACAGGGTCAGCGCCTCCTTGCCCTCCTCGTCCACCTCGACCATGCGCTCGCCGGAACGCAGGCTGCTCTTCTGCAACGGCGCGCGCACGCTCTTGATCGAGGTGGCCCAGTTGCCACGCACCAGCGCCATGTAGCGCTTGTCCACGCCATCACCTCGCAGGGCGGCATGCAGGTGGCGCAACATGCTACGTTTCTTGGCGATCATCAACAGGCCGGAGGTGTCACGGTCCAGACGGTGGACCAGCTCCAGCTCCTTGGCATCCGGGCGCAACTGACGAAAGGCTTCGATCACCCCGTAGTTGAGGCCACTGCCACCGTGGACCGCGATGCCACACGGCTTGTTGATCACGATCAGTGCCTTGTCTTCGAAGACAATCGACGCTTCAAGGCGCTGCAACAAGCCCTGGGCCAGTGGGACCGGTTCGTCACGCTCAGGCACCCGCACCGGCGGCACGCGGACGATGTCGCCCGCCTGCAGCTTGTACTCGGGCTTGATCCGGCCCTTGTTCACGCGCACTTCGCCTTTACGCAAAATGCGGTAAATCAAGGTCTTGGGCACGCCTTTGAGCCTGGCAAGAAGAAAGTTGTCGATGCGTTGGCCGGCATATTCCGGCGAGACCTCGAGCAGCTGGACGCTGGGGGTCTGGGGGGCGGTAGTCGTCATGGCGGCGATGATAACAATTTTTTATGGAATTGAAGCACTTAATCATTGCTGCTATAGTCGCGAACGCCGCCAAAAGCGGCCTGGACAGAGGACTAGCGGCAAACTGCCGGCCCTGACCATCGCAATTCATCAGGACGCGAGGCCGTCCTACGGGGCTTTCGCCACCCTGGAAGGCTCGAGATTGTAACAAGCGCAGGTGACATGAGGCCTGAAGCGAGTGCAAAAAGCAGAGTGATTACTCGCCTTTTGCGCCGATATTTACGGCCAGTTCACAAAGTGCAGTCAGTCTGGAGCCAGACCACGGCGAATGCTTCGGAAACAACGCCTGTTACGAGCTGAGTGAGAGCACAATCGCCCACACCCGGTCTTGTTTAGCCATGAGCGTGGACTCCCCATTGGAGAACACGGTAAATGCCAACCCGCTGCGGATTCTGCGCGCGGCAGCACCCGAATTATCAGGGATACGTGTAGGGTGGAGATGCACAACCGTCGGACTGTGTAGCACTAGGCTTATATTTAGACGCTTCATCTCGTCCACAGTCGCCGGTTGATTCCTCCTCCTGACTGAGTGCTTAAGTCACCACAGCAAGCAGGAAGCGTACGTCGCGATACCGCCCATTTTGGCGGGTATTGCTGGACACTGGAGTGGCCAACCACTCTTGACGCACCTGACACCGACCGTGAGAAGTCGTGTGTGCCGAACGCCGTTTCCGGCAGCCCGGAAACCGACGGTACAACATGAAAAGAATGCTGATTAACGCAACTCAACCCGAAGAGTTGCGTGTTGCACTGGTAGACGGCCAACGCCTCTACGACCTGGACATCGAGTCCGGTGCACGCGAGCAAAAGAAGGCCAACATCTATAAAGGCCGGATTACTCGCATCGAACCAAGCCTTGAGGCTGCCTTTGTCGATTTCGGCTCCGAGCGCCATGGCTTCCTGCCCCTCAAAGAAATCTCCCGCGAATACTTCAAGAAATCCCCTGAAGGCCGCGTGAACATCAAGGACGTCCTGAGCGAAGGCCAGGAAGTCATCGTTCAGGTAGAAAAAGAAGAACGTGGCAACAAGGGCGCCGCCCTGACCACCTTCATCAGCCTGGCTGGCCGCTATCTGGTCCTGATGCCGAACAACCCGCGTGCCGGCGGTATCTCCCGTCGCATCGAAGGCGAAGAGCGCAACGAACTGCGTGAAGCGCTGAACGGCTTGATCGCTCCGGCCGACATGGGCCTGATCGTGCGCACTGCCGGCCTGGGCCGCAGCAGCGAAGAAATGCAGTGGGACCTCGACTACCTGCTGCAACTGTGGACCGCTATCAAGGAAGCGTCCCTGGATCGTTCCGCGCCATTCCTGATCTACCAGGAAAGCAACGTGATCATCCGCGCCATCCGCGATTACCTGCGCCAGGACATCGGCGAAGTGCTGATCGACAGCGTCGAAGCCCAGGACGAAGCCCTGACCTTCATCCGCCAGGTGATGCCGCAGTACGCCAGCAAGATCAAGCTGTACGAAGACAGCGTTCCGCTGTTCAACCGTTTCCAGATCGAAAGCCAGATCGAAACCGCTTTCCAGCGCGTCGTCGAACTGCCTTCCGGCGGCTCCATCGTGATCGACCCGACCGAAGCCCTGGTGTCCATCGACATCAACTCGGCGCGTGCCACCAAGGGTAGCGACATCGAAGAAACCGCCCTGCAGACCAACCTGGAAGCGGCTGAAGAAATCGCCCGCCAGCTGCGCCTGCGTGACATCGGCGGCCTGATCGTGATCGACTTCATCGACATGACCCCGGCCAAGAACCAGCGCGCCGTGGAAGAGAAAGTCCGCGAATGCCTGGAAGCTGACCGTGCCCGCGTACAGGTCGGCCGCATCTCGCGCTTCGGCCTGCTGGAAATGTCCCGTCAGCGCCTGCGTCCATCCTTGGGTGAAAGCAGCGGCATCGTCTGCCCGCGTTGCAACGGCACCGGCATCATCCGTGACGTTGAATCGCTGTCGCTGGCGATCCTGCGCCTGATCGAAGAAGAAGCCCTGAAAGACCGCACTGCCGAAGTGCGCGCCCAGGTGCCGATCCCGGTCGCTGCGTTCCTGCTCAACGAAAAACGCAACTCGATCACCAAGATCGAACTGCGCACCCGTGCCCGCATCGTCATCCTGCCGAACGATCACCTCGAGACGCCGCACTTCGAAGTGCAGCGCCTGCGTGATGACAGCCCGGAAGCCCACGTCAACCAGTCCAGCTACGAAATCGCTGCTGCCGCTGCCGAAGTGGAAGAAGTCCAGCCAGCCGCTGCGACCCGCACCCTGGTTCGCCAGGAAGCCGCCGTCAAGACCGCGCCAGCCCGTGCCAACGCACCGGTTCCGGTCGAGGCAGCTGCGCCGGTTGCCGCACCAGCTGCCCTGCCTGAGCCAAGCCTGTTCAAGGGTCTGGTGAAGTCGCTGGTCAGCCTGTTCGCCACCAAGGAAGAGCCAGTGGCTCCAGTTGTGGTCGAGAAGCCTGTGACTGAACGTCCTGCACGCAATGAAGAGCGTCGCAACGGTCGCCAGCAGAGCCGCAATCGCAACGGTCGCCGTGACGAAGAGCGCAAGCCTCGTGAAGAACGTGCACCCCGCGAAGAACGCGCCCCACGTGAAGAGCGCCAACCGCGCGAAGCCCGTGAAGAAACACCAACCGTAGCCCGTGAAGAGCGTGCACCACGCGAAGAACGTGCACCGCGTGCTCCACGCGCTCCACGTGAAGACCGCAAGCCACGTGGCGAGCGTGAAGAACGCGTGCGTGAATTGCGCGAGCCGTTGGATGCCGCTCCAGCCGTAGCCGCTGCTGCTGCCACCGCTGCCACTGCTGAAGAGCGTCCAGCTCGTCAGCCGCGTGAAGAACGTGCGCCACGCCCTCCTCGTGAAGAGCGTCAACCACGTGCCGAGCAAGCGGCTCCAGCCGGTGAAGAAGAAGAGCTGCTGTCCAACGAAGACCAGCAACAGGAAGACGGCCAGGACAACGCCGAAGGCGATCGTCCACGCCGCCGCTCCCGTGGCCAGCGTCGTCGCAGCAACCGTCGTGAGCGTCAACGTGATGCCAACGGCAACGAAATCGAAGGCTCGGAAGAGACCGGCGAAGCCAACGCAGCCGCTACCGGCGAACCGACTGGCGCCGAACTGGCTGCCGGCCTGGCCGTTACCGCTGCTGTCGCCAGCTCGGTCATCAGCGCACCTGCTGAAGCCCAGGCCAACGAGCAAGCTGAAGCAGCCACCGCTGCCATCCAGGAAAACACTGTTGTAGAGACGCCAGCCGTCGAAGCG
The DNA here is from genome assembly GCF_013385345.1 of Pseudomonas sp. I8001. Lineage (NCBI taxonomy): Bacteria > Pseudomonadati > Pseudomonadota > Gammaproteobacteria > Pseudomonadales > Pseudomonadaceae > Pseudomonas > Pseudomonas sp. I8001. Next base: position 77,978 of record NZ_JACAQC010000010.1, on the reverse strand, counting down.
CCAGTGGTTGAAGCAACGACCCCGGTCGAAGCCCCGGTTGTTCCGGAAGTGGAAGTAGCTCCGGCTCGTCACGTTCGTGAAGTTCGTGAAGTTCGCGAGCCTCAGCCTGAAATCGACGTGGTTGCCGAGCCTGCCGTGGTTGTTGAACAACCGCCCGTGGTTGAAGCTGCCGTTGAAGCACCGGTAGCCGAGCCAACCCCTGAAGTGCGTGAAGTTCGCGAAGAACAGACCGCCTTCCAGTGGGCTGCCGAACCTGCCCCGGTGGTTGAAGCGGTCGAAGCTCCAGCGCCTGCGCCAGTGGTCGAAGAAGCTCCAGCGCCAGTCGCTGAAGTGGTGGTCGCTGCTGAACCTGTTGCCGTTGTTGCCGAGCCTGCGCCAGTGTTTGAAGCGCCAGTGGTTGCCGAAGTGGCAGCCCCGGTGGTTGAAGCCGCTCCGGCCAGCGCCCTGACCGAAAATGGCCGTGCGCCGAACGACCCACGCGAAGTGCGTCGTCGTCGCAAGGAAGCTGAAGCGGCTGCCGCGGCTGCCAAGGCCGCTGCCGAAGCCGCTCCAGCCGTCGCTGAAGTTGCCCACGCAACCCCTGCTCAGGTCACCGAAGCCGTGGTTGAGCACAGTGCCCCTGCCATCGACGAGAACGTACGTTCCGTCGAGGAAGTGGTAGAGCACCACCCTAAGGCCCTGGAAGAAGAGCACGAGCCTAAACCCCTCGTCTGATTCCATCGGCCACTAAAAAGCCCCGCCTGAGTGATCAGGCGGGGCTTTTTTATGCCCGTTACATCAGTTAGCGGTAGTCCAACAACCCTGGCACATCGACGTCCCACAACACACCGGGATCATCGACTACGACTTCCTGCACCGAAGCCTTGGCAAATAACGGTTTTGCCCCGCGGTCTCCGGTCAGCGCGATCAAGGCCGAGCCGAATGAACGGCCAAACCCCACGGGGTGCCCGTACTGACCTGCATGCACCGGGGCGCTGATACCGTCTTCCTCCAGGCCTGCCATCACTTGCTCGATACTTGCCGGCAGGATAAACGGCATATCCCCCAACACCACCAGCCAACCAGCCGACGGCCCACTGGCCGCCACCGCTGCGGCGATGCTGTCACCCATGCCCGGCGAGCGCAAAAGCAATACTTCGCAACCGTGCACCTTAGCCAACCGAATCACTTCGGTGCGATCCGGTGACGTCACCAGCCAACGTCTCGTAGCCACAGGCGGCAAATTCACCAATACCTGCTCGATCACCGACCGCGTGATGCCATCCCGGCCCACGCAGGGCGCCAGCAACTTGTCCTGATCGGCACCCGCCTCGGCCCGAAAACGACTGCCCTGCCCCGCCGCCAGGATGATTACGGCGATGCCCGTCAACTGACCGCTGCCTGCAACGGCTTTTTCTGCAGCAGATCGATCCCGTTCTTGATGGCGACGATTTCAGCCATCAACGACAAGGCGATTTCCGCCGGCGTATGGCTGCCGATATGCAGGCCAATCGGCCCATGCAGCCGCGCAATGGCGTCCGCACTGAGCCCCAGTGCCGCGAGGTTTTCCCGGCGCTTCTGGCTGTTGACCCGCGAACCCAGCGCGCCTATGTAGAACGCCCGGGAATTGAGGGCCGTCAGCAACGCCATGTCATCCAGGCGCGGGTCATGGGTGAGCGCGACAATGGCGGTGCGTTCATCGGTCTGGATATTCAACACCGCTTCATCCGGCATACCCGGCACAAAGCGCCCGTGCTGCTCCTCCCAGCCATAAACAAACTCTTGGCGCGGGTCGCAGATCAGCACTTCGAAATCCAGCAACCGAGCCATTTCCGCTACATAACGTGACAGCTGGCCCGCGCCGATCAGCAGCAGGCGCCAGCGCGGACCGTAGATCGCGCGCAAACGCTCGCCGTTGAAGCTGACCACATCGGTCTTGCTCGCACCGCTCAACACCACCTCGCCGGTGGCCAGGTCCAACTCACGGGCGACAATCTCATGGGCCTCACAGCGCGCCAGCAGTTCAGCTACCCAACCCGGATCACTCACCCGCTCTTCGGTGAGACGCAAGGTGCCGCCACACGGCAGGCCAAAACGCGCCGCTTCGTCCCGGGTGACACCGTAGGTGACAAGCTGCACCGGCGGCCCGTCGTCAGGCAGCCGACCGTCCTGCAACCGGGCGATCAAGTCGTCCTCGATACAGCCGCCGGACACCGAGCCAATCACCACCCCGTCGCCGCGCAAGGCCAGCATCGCCCCCGGCGGACGCGGGGCGCTGCCCCAGGTCTGGACCACGCTGTACAGCACCACTCGCTGCCCGGCGAGGCGCCATTCCAGCACGCTGCGTAATACATTCAGATCAACACTGTCCATCAGGCTTTCGCCTCCCGCCAACCTTGCAACTGATTTTGATAAACAGCATCTATGGGTTGATCAAAAATATCGGTAGTCAGCCAAGTTAACTCACCGGCAATAAAAAAGCCCTGCAATGCAGGGCTTGGTGCGTCAAAAAACAAGCTTAGTTCAATAGCGATTCGGCTCCATTTCCAGCACCACCTTGAAGCGCTTTTCGATGTCCTGCTGGATACGCAGCGCGAGCCCGGCAATGTCCTGGCCGCTGGCCGCGCCGTAGTTCACCAATACCAGTGCCTGCAAGCGATGCACGCCGGCATCGCCATCGCGAAAGCCTTTCCAGCCGGCCTTGTCGATCAGCCAGCCGGCGGCCAGTTTCATCTGCCCGTCGGCCTGGGGGTAAGCCACCAGGTCCGGGTATTGACACTGCAACTCGGCAGCCAGTGCCTGGGACACCAGCGGGTTCTTGAAGAAACTCCCCGCATTGCCGAGCACCGCCGGGTCGGGCAGTTTCTCGCTACGAATGCTGCAAATCGCGCGGCTGACATCGCTGGGCGTGGCCTGCGCGATGCCTTGCTCGGTCAGGCGCTGTCGCACCGGCCCGTATTCAAGTTTCAGATGCACGGCACGGCTCAGGGCAAAACGCACCCGCAGGATCAGCCAGCGCCCCACTTCGTGCTTGAACAGGCTGTCGCGGTAGGCAAAGTTGCACTCGGCCAGGCTGAAATCCCGCAGTTCGCCGGTCTGGCGATCAAGGGCGGTCAGGCCGCTGAATACATCCTTGATCTCTACACCGTAGGCGCCGATGTTCTGCATCGGTGCGGCGCCGACCGTTCCGGGAATCAGGCTGAGGTTTTCCAGGCCGGAAAAGCCCTGGGCCAGGGTCCACAGCACAAACGGATGCCAGGCTTCGCCCGCTTCGGCCTCAACCACGACCTGCACGCCATCGTCGTGCAACACCCGGATGCCCTGGCTGGCCATGCGCAGCACCAGTGCGTCAATATCCTGGGTCAACAGCAAGTTGCTGCCACCGCCAATCACCAGCAACGGCAGTTGTTGCTCGGCGGCACAGGCCAGGGCCTCACGCACGTCGGCGTCATTGTGGGCCTCGGCAAACAGCCGGGCACGCACGTCGATACCAAAGCTGTTGAACGGCTTGAGCGAAACCTGTGCCCGTACCTGCAAAGTCATAACCGGCCCTTCAATTCAATCACCAACAGGTCACAGGCGCGCTCGATCAGGTCGAGGACAGTTTCAAAGCCCTGGTCACCTTCGTAGTACGGGTCCGGCACGTCATCCACCACCGAGTCGTAGCGGCGCAGGAACAGGTCCAGGTCCGCCTTGCCCTGAGCCGGCTGCATGGCCTTGAGGTTGCGCAGGTTGCTCTGGTCCATGGCGAGGATCAGGTCGTAGCGGGAAAAGTCGGCACGCGACACCTGTTGTGCACGCTGGGCCGACAGGTCGTAGCCGCGTTGCAGCGCTGCACGCTGGCTGCGCTTGTCCGGTGGGTTGCCGACGTGCCAATCACCGGTACCGGCAGAGGCCACTTCAACCTGATCGGCCAGGCCGGCTTCGCGCAATTTGTGGCGCAGAACGCCTTCTGCCGTGGGCGAACGGCAGATGTTGCCCAGGCAGACGAACAGAACCTGCATCAGGCCCCCAGCAGGCGACGGACGCGCTCGAGGTCTTCAGGGGTGTCGACGCCCGCCGGCGGCGCTTCCAGGGCATCGCCCACATGAATGCGCACGCCGTGCCACAGGGCACGCAGTTGTTCCAGGGATTCGGTATTTTCCAGCCAGCACGGGCCCCAGCTCACGAAGTCGTGCAGGAAACCGGCGCGGTAGGCGTAGATGCCGATGTGGCGACGGTACGGCACGCCAGCCGGCAGCACGTCAGGCTGTTTGGCGAACGCATCCCGCGCCCACGGCAAGGTGGAGCGGCTGAAGGTCAGCGCCAGGCCATTGATGTCGCTGACCACTTTCACCACGTTGGGGTTGAACAGGGTCTCGATGTCTTCAATCGGCTCGGCCAGGGTCGCCATGCGCGCTTCGCCATGGGCTGCCAGGTTGGCCGCCACCTGGTCGATCACGCTGGGCGGAATCAACGGCTCGTCACCTTGCACGTTGACCACGATGGCGTCCGCCGCCAGGCCCAGCTTGGTGGCCACTTCGGCCAGGCGGTCGGTACCGGAATTGTGGTCTTCACGGGTCAGCACCGCTTCGGCACCAAAGCCTTTGCAGGCCTCGATGATGCGCGGATCGTCGGTGGCCACCACTACCCTTTCGGCGCTGCTTTTGCAGGCCTGTTCCCACACCAGCTGGATCATCGGCTTGTTGCCGATCAGCTGCAGCGGCTTGCCGGGCAGGCGGGTGGAGGCGTAGCGGGACGGGATGACAACGGTGAAGGCGGTGGTCATTTATCCAGGCGCTCGTCGGTGGTCAGGGTGCGGGCTTCGCTTTCGAGCATTACCGGAATGCCATCACGAATCGGGTACGCCAGGCCGGCGCCCTTGCTGATCAGCTCGGTTTTGTCGGCGCTGAGCTTGAGCGGCCCCTTGCAGATCGGGCAAGCGAGGATATCGAGCAGTTTGGTGTCCATGAGTATGTCCTGGAGAGCAGCGTTTTAAGGCAAAAGGCGAGCGGGCAGCAAGCGCATCAACTGCGTGTCGAACCAGGCGATAAACGCCGGTGACGGTGCCGCGTCCACCGCAAGGTACCACCAGTCGGGCCTGGCAAAGGCGCGGCACTTCACCGCGTCCTTTTCAGTCATGACCAACGGCAGTGCCGGTGTGAAATTCAAGACCTCGGCGCTGTACGGCGCGTGGTCGGCAAAAGCATGGGGTATTGGGCGCCAGTGTAGCGTTTCAAGGGTATTGAAGAAACGTTGCGGGTTGCCGATGCCGGCCACCGCATGTACCTGCTGCCCCACCGGGAAGTGTTCGACGGGTTTACGCTCGCCGGTATGCAGGTTGACCAGCGCGGCAGGCAACAGACGGAAGGCATAGCCGTCGTCACGGTCAGAACCTGCGCCGTTGTAAAGCAGCGCATCGACGCTCTGCAAACGCTCGACCGGCTCACGCAACGGCCCCGCCGGCAGGCAGCGACGGTTACCCAGCCCGCGGGCGGCGTCAATCAACACCAGTTCCAGGTCACGGGCCAGGCGGTAATGTTGCAGGCCGTCGTCGGAGAGGATCAGGTCGAGGGTTTCGCTGGCCAACAGCGCCTTCACGGCGCGGCTGCGGTCGGGGTCGATCATCAGCGGCACGCCGCTGCGCTGCACGATCAGCAGGGGTTCGTCCCCCGCCACCGCAGCGGTTTGATCAGCCTCTACGCGCCATGGAAACTGTGGCGGCTTGGCGCCATAACCGCGGCTGACCACACCGACGCGCAAACCGCTGCGCTGGCAATGGTCGATCAGCCAGAGAATCATGGGCGTCTTGCCGGTGCCACCCACCGTGATATTGCCTACCACCACGACCGGCACCGGCGACTGATAGATCTCGCCCTCGCCCGCCAGGAACCGTGCGCGCTTGCGCTGCACCACCCGGCGATAGAGGGATTCCAGCGGCTGCAACAACGCGAGCGCCGGATGGCCTTCGTACCAGGCCTTGAGCAAACGATCAGTCATGGCCATCAGGGTTGGCTCGCCGCCTCGACGGTGGTCATGCGCAAATGGCTGAAGCCGAGCTTGCCGGCAGCGTCCATCGCCGTGATCACGGCCTGGTGCTTGGTGTTGCCATCGGCGCTGATGGACAGTGGCAAGTTAGTGTCGCCACCGGACTCCTTCTGCAGTGCTTCCATCAGGCTGGCCAGGTCGTTTTTCTCCAGCAACTGGTTATTCACCGAGAACACGCCATCGGCGCTGATGGCGATGTCCAGTTGCTTGGCCTGCTGGTCTTCCGCCGGCGAACCGCTGACGGCTTCCGGCAGGTCGACGCGCAGCTGGGTTTCCCGGGTAAAGGTGGTGGTGACGACAAAAAACAGCAGCAGGATAAACACCACGTCGATCAACGACGCCAGGTTGATATCGACGTTTTCCCGTTGCTTGCGACGAAATTTCACGCGTTGCCCTCAACCAGGTCCACGTCACGGTCGCCCTGTACCACTTCCACCAGCTTGATGGCTTCCTGCTCCATGCCCACCACCAGTTCGTCGATGCGCCGTTGCAGGAAACGGTGGAAGAACACCGAAGGAATACCGACCATCAGGCCCGCCGCCGTGGTGATCAATGCCTTGGAAATACCACCGGCCAGCACTGCGGCGTTGGTGGTCATGCCCGACCCCATGAATGAGCTGAAAATATCGATCATGCCCAGTACCGTACCGAGCAGGCCGAGCAACGGTGCCATGGCGGCGATGGTGCCCAGGGCATTGATGTAGCGCTCCAGCTCATGGATGACCCGGGCGGCGGCCTCTTCGATGCACTCCTTCATGATCTCGCGACCGTGCTTGGAGTTGGCGAGGCCGGCGGCGAGGATTTCACCCAGGGGCGAGTTGGCGCGCAGTTCCTTGAGCTTTATCTTGTCGAGCTGCTTGTTCTTGATCCAGCCCCAGACCTGGCCCAGCAGGTGGTCAGGCGTTACACGGCTGGCACGCAGGGTCCATAGGCGTTCGGCGATGATGCCGAGTGCGGCGATGGAACTCAAAATGATCGGCAACATCATCCAGCCGCCGGATTTGACCAATTCCCACACAGTGAATGTCCCCTCGAAAAAGTGCGCCACTTTACCATAAGGGTCCGGTGGAAGGGCTGGCCTGCCCCAGAGCATCCTGTCGCAGGGGCCGCTCTTTGGTAACGCTGTTTTGCGGTGGGCGCTCGCGCCAGAAACGCCGCTGGCTGCGCGCGGCCAGCGGCGGCTGGAAGGTGCCCAGTTGCAGGCGGAGTGCGCCTTGCTCGGCACTGTCATAAATCGCGCTGCCCATGGCCTGGTAACGCTCCAGCACATGTGGATGCGGGTGGCCAAACCCATTGCTGCGCCCCCGGGAAATCAACACGGCCTTGGGTGCCAGGCGCTGTAGAAAGGCCCATGACGACGAGCTGCGGCTGCCGTGGTGCGGCGCTTGCAGCCAATCGACAGGAGCGCCCATGGGAGTGGCCAGCAATGCCCGCTCGGCGTCATGGTCAATATCCCCGGTCAGCAACAAGCGCTCGCCATTGGCCTGCACCCGCAACACGCAGGACATCTGGTTACCGTCCGTCGCATCAGGCCATTGCCATAGCTCGAACCTCACGCCATCCCACTCCCACTGCTCGCCGCTGACACACGCTTGGGTACCGAGCGAGGCCGGCAGCCGTGCCGTCTCACCGCCCACCACACGCTTGACCGGCAACCCTTGGGCGACGGCCAACGCGCCGCCGGCATGATCGGCATCGGCATGACTGAGCAGCATCACGTCCAGCTCTGCGACACCCAGCTTGCGCAACGCAGGCAATACGACACGCGCGCCAAGATCGAACTCACCGGAGCGCGGCCCGGCGTCATACAGCAGTACATGGTTGCGGGTACGCAGGATGATCGCCAACCCCTGGCCGACGTCCAGTTGCACCACCTCGACCAGCCCATGAGGTATCGACTCCCGCGGCGGGAACACTGCCAGCAGCAACATCGGCCAACCCAGCAGCCGAAACGGGACGCCCTTGGGCAGCAATAACAGCACTGCCCCCAGCAGGCTCACCAGCCAATAGCCAATGGGCACTTGCGCCGGTATCCAGGCCGGCAAGTACTGCGCCAGCAGCGCCAGTGCCTTGAACAGCCCGTCCAGCGTGCCGCCCGCCAGCCATAACAACCCCTCTCCTATATAAGGCAGCGGCAATAACACCGTACCCAGCAAGGCCAGGGGCAGCACCACCAGACTGATCCACGGCACCGCAACCAGGTTGGCCAGCGGCCCGCTCAGGCTGATGGGCAGGCCGAGCACCAGCAGCAGCGGAAACAGGCCGATGGCAATCAACCATTGGGCGCGGGTCCAGGCTTGCCACAAGGGCCAGGGGCCCAATCGGCCACTGAACGCCAAAATCAGCACCGCAACAGCCGCAAAAGACAACCAGAACCCCGGCTGCAGGCTGGCCAGCGGTTCGAGGATCAGCACCGCGTCCAGCGCCAGCAACAGCGGCCACCAGATTCCCAGGTGACGAAACCGCAGACGCCACAGCAACACCAGGCCCACCATCACGCAGGCCCGTTGCACCGGCACCTCGAAACCTGCCAGCAGGCCGTAGCCCAGCGCTGCAGCAAACGCCAGGCCGCAGGCCCAGGGCAGCCACGGCAAAGGTTTCGGCCAACCCCCGTAGCGCGCAAGACCGGCGACCAGGCCATAGATCAACCCCGCCAGCAGGCCGATGTGCTGCCCGGATATCACCAGTAAATGCACGGTGCCAGTGGCTTGCAGGACCCGCCAATCCTCGGCGGCCAACCCGGAACCATCGCCGAGCACCAGCGCCGCCAGGCCCGCCTCTCGCCCCTGGGCATCCACTGCCAGCAGCCGCTGGCGAATCCCGTCGCGCCAGGCATGTCGTGCCGGTGCCAGCAGTTGGCCGTCCTTGACCGAGCCGGTGGCGCCAATCCGCTGGGCCAGCAGCCAGGCTTCATAGTCAAAGCCATCGGCATTGAGCAATCCGGAAGGACGCTTGAGAGTCACCGCCAGTCGCCAGCGCTCACCGCTCTTAACCGGTGGGCCGCCGCGCCAGGACACGCGAATGCGCTTGGGAAGCAGGTCCTTGCGTGACCGGCTGTCGGTCAGTTCGAAGCGCACACCGTCGCCCATCTGCTGCGGTAACCCGCTGACACGCCCCTCCACCCAGCGGGTCTGGCCATCCAGATGCGGGGCCAACCGGTCATCCAGCGCCCACTGCGCGCTGAGGCATGCCCAGCCCAGGCCAAGCAGGAAAAACCCCAGCGGATAGGTACGAAAAGGCAACAGCATCAGGGCCAGCACCGGCATCAGCAACAGCCAGCCGCCGGACGGCAACGCGGGTAAAAAACGCAAGGCGAGCAGCCCCAGCGCGAGTGCGAACATCCCTGTTCTCATGGATCTTTCCTTGAAAGCGACCCATTGAGTCTTAGCCGGGCTAGCGGTGTGGCCTATTATTATTTGTCACAAAGTCTAAATTTCACGTTCGTGGAATGCGGGCATACTTGCCCCTCGAACTGACCTGGACCCCTTATGCCACGGCGCTTATTCAAACGGTACATGCCCGATCCGACCAGCATTCGGGAACACAAGTCCTTACGCTTTCTCGGCAAGTTGCTGCATGACCCGAATCTCTGGCACCTCAATCGGCACTCGGTCGCGCGGGCCATGGCCGTTGGCCTGTTCGCGGCATTCATCCCCATTCCCTTGCAGATGCTGCTGGCAGCGGTCCTCGCCATCAGCGTGCGCGGCAACATGCCGATTGCCGTGAGCCTGGTCTGGCTGACCAACCCGATTACCATGCCGCCGGTGTTTTTCTGCACCTACATGACCGGGGCCTGGCTGATGAATGTGCCACCCCGCAGCATGCCCGACGAGCTGACCTGGGAATGGATCAGCGGGCAGTTGTCGACGCTGTGGCAACCGTTCCTGCTGGGCTCGGTAGTACTGGGGCTGGTGATGGCGGTGCTGGGTTATTGCCTGACCATGGGCTATTGGCGCTGGTGGGTGGCCCGCCAGTGGAAAAAACGCAAACAGCGCAGGTTGTAACCGTTAGCGCGCCAGCAAGCGCATGTGCACACGCAAACCCTGGCCGGTATTTTCCGCCCACAGGCTGCCGTCCTGACGCTGCACGGCGTTGCGCGCAATACTCAAGCCCAGGCCAAAGCCGCCGTCGCCGGGCCGTGAACCGTCCAGCCGGGTGAATGGCGCAAAGATTCGCTCCAACTCCACCTCATCGATCCCGCCGCCCTGGTCTTCCAGCCACAAGTGCCAGTGATCCCCCTCACGCTGCCCGCCCAATTGCACCGTTCCGTCTTGCGCAGAGTGCCGGATGGCATTGCGCAGGATGTTCTCCAATGCCTGGGCCAGCAGGTTCAGATGACCGCGCACCCAGCAGTCGGCCCCCAGCTCGCACTGCAAGCGTGAAGCCGGCCAGCCACTTTCAAAACAGGCGTTTTCCCGGAGCATGTCCCACAGCGCCTGCACCTGGATGTCTTCCTTGGGCAACGGCGCGCGTTCGGTGTCGAGCCAGGCCAGTTGCAGGGTGTCGTCCACCAGGCGCTGCATGCCGTCGATTTCCCTCCCCAGGCGCTCGCGCAGCTGGGTCAGGTCCTGCTCGCTGTCACTGGCCACACGCAGGCGGCTCAACGGTGTGCGCAACTCATGGGACAAATCCCGCAGCAGTTGCTGTTGCAGGGCCACGGTGCCTTGCAGGCGTTCAGACATCTGGTCAAACGCTCGGCCCAATTCCCCCAGTTCATCCTGGCGGCTGGTGGTGTCGCGGGAAAGCCGGGTGCCCAGTTGATCGGCACGCCAGGCGTTGGCCTGCTCTCGCAGGTGGTTGAGGGGCATGATCAACAGCCGGTAGAGGCCGATGCACAGCAGCAGGGTGAACAGGCCGGGAATCACGCCATTGGTGACGATCCGCCAGAACAGCTGGTTTTGCCCGGGCATGAAACGCCGCGGCAACTCGATCACCAGGGAGCCCGCACCCGGGTCGAGCGGGAACGGGATTTTCAACCACGGCAGGCCCTTGGCATGCCGGCTGACGGGCCAGTCCAGGCCGCGCAGGAAGGTCAGGCGCTGGCTCTCCTTGTCCGTCAGTGGGTAGCTGCTCAGGGATTGCAGGTCGTTGCCGATGACCCCCACCCAGGTGCGCTCGCGCTGGCCCAGGGTGTGCAACCATTCGTCCACACCGGCGTTGCCGCCCTTGTTCCAGGCCAGCTCCGCACCAGCCGCATAACCGCTCAGGGTGGCGCGGGCCTCGCTGGACAGAAAGGCATTCTGCTCTTCCATATACCGGCCCCATGACCAACTGAGCCAGATCATCAGCAAGCAGAACGCGATCAGCAGGCAGGCCAGTTTCCAGAATAACGAATGCTTGCCCGGCAGCCGTTTGAACGCGGCTTTAAAGCCCGTCATCGTGACCGCTCAACACATAGCCCTTGCCCCACACCGTGCGCACTTCCCGCTCGCTGTAGCCGACAGCCTTGAGCTTGCGACGAATCTGGCTGATGTGCATGTCCAGGCTGCGGTCATGGGGCGCATAGCCGCGCTGGAACACATGCTGGTAGAGGAAGGCTTTGCTGAGGACTTCTTCGGCGTTGCGGTGCAGGGTTTCCAACAGGCGATATTCGCTGCGGGTCAGGCCGGCCCACTGCTCCCGGTGAAACACATCACACAGCTCGTCATCGAAACGCAGGCTGCGGGCATCGCCGCGCACCGCCGCCAGGGCCGGCAACGGCCGCCGGTCCAGGGCGACCCGGCGCAGGATCGCTTCGATGCGCACCCGCAACTCGGCCATGCTGAACGGCTTGGGCAGGTAATCGTCGGCCCCCAGGCGAAAACCGCTGATGCGATCGGCTTCGGCCCCCAGGGCCGACATCAGGATCACCGGCATCGAATGGCTCTGGCGCAAATGCGTGAGCACCGACAACCCGTCCATGCCCGGCAGCAGGATGTCCATCAACACCACGTCGAAGCGCTGATCGCGGGCCATTTGCAGGCCCTGCTGGCCATTCTGGCACCAGGTCACCTGGAAGCCACAGAGGCCCAATTGCTCATGGACATAGGCGCCAAGCACAGGATCGTCTTCAATCGCCAGGATACTGGGTAAGCCAAGTGCTGCGGGATTCATTAGCGTCTGCAAGTCATTCTCAATGACTGATTATTCAAGATTGCCCCCCCATGAGCAACCGCCGCCGGGCGTCCGGCGGCCCAAGGTTTGCCTCAGGTCATTAATTTTGCAAGATTCCCCGCCGCGCAAATGGCTACACTGCGCAGGTGGCGCGGGCCGGATGCCTGCGTGGAATTCGACAACAGTGTGGTAGCAGGAGAGTGGCGTGCTTAAAAGAATGGGGATAAAAGGCCGCGTACTGTTGCTGACCTTATTGCCTACCAGCCTGATGGCGTTGCTGCTGGGCGGGTACTTCACCTGGATGCAGCTTTCGGAGTTGCAGTCGCAGTTGCTGCAACGCGGCGAGATGATCGCCGAGCAACTGGCGCCGCTGGTGGCCCCGGCCCTCGGCACCAGGAACACCGACCTGCTGGAACGCATCGCCACCCAGTCCCTGGAACAAACCGATGTGCGCGCCGTATCGTTCCTCGGGCCCGACCGCACGCCCCTGGCCCACGCCGGGCCGACCATGCTCAACCAGCCGCCCATCGGCAACAGTTCGCACCTGCTGCAGCGCACCGGCAATGACGCCACCCGTTATCTGCTGCCGGTGTTCGGCCGCCATCGCAACCTCGCCGGTGAACTGATCCCGGATGAATCCGACCGCCTGCTGGGCTGGGTCGAGCTGGAACTGTCCCACAACGGCATGTTGCTGCGTGGCTACCGCAGCCTGTTCGCCAGCCTGTTGCTGATCGCCATCGGCCTGATCTGCACGGCGGCCCTCGCCTTGCGCATCAGCCGTACGATCAACTCACCGATCGGCCTGATCAAACAGGCCGTCGCACAGCTCAAGGACGGCAATCTCGAAACCCGCTTGCCACCCCTGGGTAGCCAGGAGCTGGATCACCTGGCCTCGGGCATCAACCGCATGGCCGAGACCCTGCAAAACGCCCAGGAAGAATTGCAACACAGCATCGACCAGGCCACCGAAGACGTGCGGCAAAACCTCGAAACCATCGAGATCCAGAACATCGAGTTGGACTTGGCCCGCAAGGAAGCCCTGGAAGCCAGCCGCATCAAGTCGGAGTTTCTGGCCAACATGAGCCATGAAATCCGCACGCCGTTGAACGGCATCCTTGGTTTCACCCATTTGTTGCAGAAAAGCGAACTGTCACCGCGCCAGCTGGATTACCTGGGCACCATCGAAAAATCCGCCGACAACCTGCTGGGCATCATCAACGAAATCCTCGACTTCTCGAAAATCGAGGCCGGCAAGCTGGTGCTCGACAGCATCCCGTTCAACCTGCGGGACTTGCTGCAAGACACCCTGACCATCCTCGCCCCGGCCGCCCACGCCAAACAGCTGGAGCTGGTGAGCCTGGTCTACCGCGACACGCCGCTCGCCTTGGTGGGTGACCCGCTGCGGCTCAAGCAGATCCTCACGAACCTGGTGAGCAACGCGATCAAGTTCACCCGCGAAGGCACCATCGTTGCCCGCGCCATGATTGAAGACGAACAGGAAGACAGCGTACAACTGCGCATCAGCGTGCAGGACACCGGCATCGGCCTGTCGAACCAGGATGTGCGGGCGCTGTTCCAGGCGTTCAGCCAGGCGGACAATTCGCTGTCACGCCAACCCGGCGGGACCGGCCTTGGCCTGGTGATTTCCAAGCGCCTGATCGAACAGATGGGCGGTGAGATCGGCGTCGACAGCACGCCGGGAGAAGGCTCGGAATTCTGGATCAGCCTGAACCTGCCGAAAACCCGTGACGATATCGAAGACCTGCCCTCCGCGCCGCTGCTGGGCCGGCGCGTGGCGGTGCTGGAAAACCACGAGCTGGCGCGCCAGGCCCTGCAACATCAGCTGGAAGACTGCGGCCTGGAAGTCACCCCGTTCAACAGCCTGGAAAGCCTGACCAACGGCATCACCAGCGCCCACCAGACCGAACAGGCGATTGACCTGGCCGTGCTGGGCATCACCGCCAACGACATTCCGCCGGAGCGTTTGAACCAGCACCTGTGGGACCTCGAACACCTGGGCTGCAAGGTACTGGTGTTGTGCCCGACCACCGAACAGCTGCTGTTCAACCCCTCGGTGCCCAACCCCAACAGCCAGTTGCAGGCCAAGCCCGCGTGCACCCGCAAACTGCGTCGCGCCCTGGCCGACCTGATCAGCCCGCGCCCGCTGCGCAGCGAACCCGGCGAGCCCCTGTCCAGCCGCGCGCCGCGGGTGCTGTGTGTCGACGACAACCCGGCCAACCTGCTGCTGGTGCAAACCCTGCTGGAAGACATGGGCGCCAAGGTCCAGGCGGTGGAAAGCGGTTACTCGGCCATCGAGGCAGTGAAGCAGGAAGCCTTCGACCTGGTGCTGATGGACGTGCAGATGCCGGGGATGGACGGTCGCCAGAGCACCGAGGCAATCCGCACGTGGGAAAGCGAACGCCATGGCACACCGCTGCCCATCGTCGCGCTGACGGCCCATGCGATGGCCAACGAAAAACGCGCCCTGCTGCAAAGCGGCATGGATGATTACCTGACCAAACCCATCAGCGAACGGCAACTGGCCCAGGTGGTGTTGAAATGGACCGGGCTGGCCCTGCGCAACCAGGGCCCGGAACGCGGCACCGAAAGTTTCGGGCATGCCACGCAATTGCCGGTACTGGACCATGAAGAAGGTTTGCGCCTGGCGGCCGGCAAGGCGGATCTGGCGGCAGACATGCTCGCGATGCTGCTGGCCTCGCTGGAAGCGGACCGTGAAGCGATTCGCGTCGCCCGTGACGCCAATGACCGCAACGCCCTGATCGAACGGGTGCACCGCCTGCACGGCGCCACCCGGTATTGCGGCGTGCCGCAACTGCGTGCGGCCTGCCAACGGGCCGAGACCCTGCTCAAGCAGGACGACGCCAAGGCCATGCCGGCCCTGGATGAACTGGACATGGCGATTGCCCGGCTGGCCAGCGAGGCGCGGGTCAGCGCGTAAACTTTCGGGGCAATGTGGACAGGGAGGCTTGCTGTGGCGAGGGAGCTTGCTCCCGCTGGAGTGCGAAGCGCTCCAAGGATTTTGGGGCCGCTGCGCAGCCCAGCGGGAGCAAGCTCCCTCGCCACAGCAAGCTCACTCACCACAGACAAGCCCCCTCGCCACAAAATCAGCTTTCCATCATCAAGAAGGAATATTTGATGCGCATCATCCTCTTCAGCAGCCAGACCTACGACCGCGACAGCTTTCTCGCCCAACCGCTGCCCGAAAGCATGCAGCTGCAATTCCAGCCGGCCCGGCTGAACCTCGACACCGTGGCCCTGGCCGAACACCACGAAGTGGTCTGCGCCTTTATCAACGATGACCTCAGCGCTCCGGTGCTGGAGCAGTTGGCCAGCGGCGGCACCCGCCTGATCGCCCTGCGTTCCGCCGGCTACAACCATGTCGACCTGCCCGCCGCCAAGCGCCTGGGCCTGACCATCGTGCGGGTGCCGGCCTACTCGCCCCATGCGGTGGCCGAACATGCGGTCGCGTTGATCCTGGCCCTCAATCGCCGCCTGCACCGCGCCTACAACCGCACCCGCGACGGTGACTTCAGCCTGCACGGCCTGACCGGGTTCGACCTGGTGGGCAAGACCGTCGGCGTGGTCGGCACCGGGCAGATCGGCGCCACATTCGCCAAGATCATGGCCGGGTTCGGCTGCCAGCTGCTGGCCTACGACCCCTACCCCAATCCGCAGGTCGAGGCCCTTGGCGCCCGGTATGTGAGCCTGCCGCAGTTGCTGGGCGAGTCACAGGTCATCAGCCTGCATTGCCCGCTGACGGCGGACAGCAAACACCTGATCAACGCCCAAAGCCTCGCTCATATGCAGCCCGGCGCGATGCTCATCAACACCGGGCGCGGCGGCCTGGTGGACACCCCGGCGCTGATCGACGCACTCAAGGACGGCCAGCTCGGCTATCTGGGGCTGGATGTGTATGAAGAAGAGGCCCAGCTGTTTTTCGAAGACCGCTCGGACCTGCCCCTGCAAGACGACGTATTGGCGCGCCTGCTGACCTTCCCCAATGTGATCATCACCGCGCACCAGGCCTTCCTGACCCGCGAGGCGCTGGGGGCGATTGCCGGCACCACCCTGGCCAACATCGCGGCGTGGGCTGGCGGGCAGGCGCAAAACCTCGTCGAAGGATGATCAGCGGTCACATAGCCGCGCCATGATGGGTGGCGGCGCATGATAGGATGCCGCGCCTATTTGGAGGATCCATGGCCGAACACGATTTCCGCTTCAGCTTGCTGAGCCCGCAACACACCCTGATCGAATGCCGGGCCCTGGTGCCGGGCCGTTATCAAGTCACCGGCAACGGTGGCTCGATCAAGAACGGCGACGTTCTGATCGTCACCCTGCGCGGCAGCAAAACCCTGTCGATGCGCCTGACCGTCGAAGGCGATGCGCGCTACTCCATCCGCCCGGCGGGCCAGTGGGTCGCCATGGCCCAGGGGCCGAAATTCGGCGAACTGGAGATTCACACCTGGAAGGTCAACTGCGACAGCTGCGACAACGTGCTGGAGTTTGAATTCGCGGTGGAAACCAAGCTGACCAAGGAGCCGCTGCAACCGGCCGCCACTGCACGGGTTACCGAGTTGGGCTGGGCCACCCTGGGTGACAAGCACCGCTGCCCGAAATGCCAGCAGGCCGCGCAATGAAAGCCTTGCTGATGCTGGCCGTGCTGGGTGCAGGCCTTGCGGGCTGCGCCAGCGACGAGGTCAAGCTCAAGCAGGATCACAGCTACGTGGTGGAATGGATCGGTGAGCGGCCGCTGATGGATTACGCCCACCTGACCGTGACCCTCGGCGCCGATGGCCGGGCCTATGGCAATGGTGGCTGCAACCATTGGTTTGCGCCCTACACCCTGGACGGCGACAAGCTGAGCTTCGGCAAGGTCGGCAGCACCCGCAAACTCTGCGCCGAAGCGCTGATGGAGCAGGAGCACCGCTTCTTCCAGGCCCTGCAGGGCGTGCAGCGCTGGGACATTTCGCCGATCGAACAGACCCGCTTCTGGCCGGCGGATGGCAAGCCGTTGCGGTTGTGGCTGGAAGAAGGCTGATCTGTAAGGCGCAGCAGGTCTAAATGTGGGAGCGGGCTTGCTCGCGAAAGCGGTGGATCAGTCGATGTATCCGGTGACTGTCACACCGCATTCGCGAGCAAGCCCGCTCCCACATTTTTTATCCGCGCAACGCCTTGAGCTTGGCCAACACCCCGTCCGCCGTCTGCTCACCCATCAGTTGCTCACGCACCTTGCCCTTGTCATCAATGATGTAGGTCACCGGCAGGGCTTCACTGCGGGGAATGTCGAAGATCCCGTCCGGGTTCTGCGCCAGTACGGTGAACTTGATGCCCAGCTTCTCGCTGGCGCTCTTGAGCTCTTCACCCTGGACGTTGTCGAAATTCACCCCGAACACCCCCACCGACTGGCCCTTGAGCTGTTCGGCCAAGGCGTTGAGTTCCGGGATTTCGGTACGGCAAGGGCCACACCATTCGGCCCAGTAGTTAACCACCAGCCATTGCTTGTCCAGGCGTTCGGCGGCCACTTTCTGACCATATTGGTCAACGCCATAATCATTGCCACAGCCGCTGAGCAGCAGTGTGCCGATGATTGCCAATGCGCCTAACAGTCGCCTCGTCATGGGGTAATCCTTCGTAAAAATGAACGTTGGCTGCGGCCTATCGCCTCTCATGGTTTAAGGACGCGGCGCAGCGCGGGTAGAATACCCGCCACCTTACGCAAGATGCGACCCGCACATGACCGATCTGACGCTTTATCACAACCCGCGCTGCTCGAAATCCCGCGGTGCGCTCGAACTGCTGGAAGCCCGTGGCCTCACACCGACGGTGGTGCGCTACCTGGAAACCCCGCTCGACGCCGCGCAATTGCAGGCCCTGCTGGGCAAGCTGAACATCAGCGCGCGGCAACTGCTGCGTACCGGCGAGGACGAATATAAAACCCTCAACCTGGCTGACACCAGCCTCAGCGAAGCACAGTTGATCGCTGCCATCGCCGCTCATCCGAAACTGATGGAGCGCCCGATCCTCGCCACCGCCGACAAGGCCGTGATCGGCCGCCCACCGGAGAACATCCTGGAGCTGGTTTCGTGAGTGCGCCGTATGTGCTGGTGTTGTATTACAGCCGCAACGGTTCAGTCAGCGAAATGGCCCGGCAGATTGCCCGGGGCATCGAGCAAGCCGGGCTTGAGGCGCGGCTGCGCACCGTGCCGGCCATCTCCAGTGAATGCGAGGCCGTGGTGCCGGACATTCCGGTCGACGGCCCGCTGTACTGCAGCCTCGACGACCTGAAGAACTGCGCAGGCCTGGCGCTGGGCAGCCCGACCCGTTTCGGCAACATGGCCGCGCCGCTCAAGTACTTTCTCGACGGCACCAGCAACCTGTGGCTGACCGGCGCCCTGGTCGGCAAGCCGGCGGGTGTGTTCACCTCCACCGCCAGCCTGCACGGCGGCCAGGAGACCACGCTGATGTCGATGCTGCTGCCGCTGCTGCACCACGGCATGCTGATCACCGGACTGCCCTACAGTGAACAGGCGCTGCTCGACACCAAGGGCGGTGGTACGCCTTATGGCGCCAGCCACCATTCCGGTGCCGACGGCAAGCGCGCACTGGATCAACACGAGATCGCCCTGTGCCGCGCCCTCGGCCTGCGCCTGGCGAAGACCGCTGCGCTACTGGAGAACGGCCGTGGCAAGGAAGCCTAAGCTACTGCCGCCCCAGGCCTGGCTGGAGCCACGGGTCAAGGCGATGCGGGCGTTGAGCCTGCTGGCGTTCCTGGGATTGGTGGGGCTGCTGTGTGCCTACTACCTGGCGTTCGCCGATCTGCATGGCGCGCGGCCGTGGGTGATTCTGCTGATCGAATTGGTGCCGCTGCTGTTGCTGGCGCCGGGGATGATCCTGGGCAGCGCGCGCGGGCATTCATGGATGTGCTTTGTGGTGAACCTGTATTTCATCAAGGGCGCGCTGGCGGCCTATGACCCGAACCGGCAGTGGTTTGGTGTGCTCGAGATGCTGGCGAGCCTGGCGGTGTTCTGCACGGCGTTGATGTATGTACGGTACCGGCATCAGCTGAATCGGCGGTTGGCGGGGGAAGGATTGCCTGTCTGATGCTTTTGTAGTGCCTGACCTGCCGCTATCGCAGGCAAGCCAGCTCCCACAGAGGAATGCATTCCAAGTGTGGGAGCTGGCTTGCCTGCGATAGCATCAACCCGGTATCAATGATTCACGGTGTAAGCCAGCATCATCGACAACTGGCACATCGGCCGCCCGCTCTCGGCATGCCACTGGTTGAATGCGCCCTGCACCGTGGCCAGGTCCCGCAGGCTGGTGGGCACCTTGTCGACGATCTTCTGCGCATTCAGCGCCGCCACCACGTCATAGCTCGGCACGAACGTGTCCTTGCCCACCATCCGCAAAAAGCGCGGCGCCGACAGCCCGCCCAACTGGTGGCCGTGCTTGCTCAGGTACTTCCACAGGCCGACGATATCGGTCACTGGCCAGTCGGCAATAAACCCGCCGAAGCTGCCTTTTTCCTTCTCGATATCCAGAATCATCTGCGCATTGCGCGGCACGCTCTTGAGCTTGCCCAAGTGACGGATGATGCGCGTGTCCTGCATCAGCCGCTCCAGGTGCTCGGCGCCCATGAGCACGACTTTTTCCGGGTCAAACCCAAAGAACACCTGCTCGAAGGCCGGCCACTTGGCGTCCACCACGCTGTGCTTCAGGCCGGCGCGAAACACCCGCAGCGACAGGGTCGACAGGTAGCGGTCATCGCTGATCTTGCGCAGTTTCGCCGGGGTCAGGGGCACAGGCAGGTGGGCTTCCAGCTCGGCCGCCGAACCAAACCGGTTCAGACAATATTCGTGCAGCCACTTGTAATCGCGCATGCCCTCTCCTAAGGATTGAAATGAAAACGGCGCCCAGGAGCGCCGTCTGTCAGAGCGGTGAAAACACTCAGAGGTTCACTACGTTGACGAAGCGCGACGCCGCACTTTCGTCGATACGCAAGCTGGTGAAGTCGAACAGGTTACGGTCAGCCAACTGCGACGGCTGCACGTTCTGCAGACTGCGGAAGATGCTGTCGACGCGGCCCGGGGTCTTGCGGTCCCAATCCTGGAGCATGTCCTTGACCACCTGGCGCTGCAGGTTTTCCTGGGAGCCGCAGAGGTTGCACGGGATGATCGGGAATTGCTTGAGGTCGGAGTAGGCCTGGATGTCCTTCTCATGGCAGTACGCCAGTGGGCGGATCACCACGTTGCGCCCGTCATCGGCCCGCAGCTTGGGCGGCATGGCCTTGAGGCTGCCGTTGAAGAACATGTTGAGGAAGAAGGTTTCGACGATGTCATCGCGGTGATGACCGAGGGCCATCTTGGTCGCGCCGATTTCGTCGGCAAACGTATAGAGCGTGCCACGGCGCAGGCGCGAGCACAGCGAGCAGGTGGTCTTGCCTTCCGGGACCAGCTCCTTGACCACCGAATAGGTGTCTTTCTCGACGATGTGGTACTCGATCCCCAATTCCTTGAGGTAGGCCGGCAGCACATGCTCGGGAAAACCCGGCTGCTTCTGGTCCATGTTCACGGCAACGATGTCGAACTTGATCGGCGCGACCTTTTGCAGGTGCATCAGCACGTCGAGCATGGTGTAGCTGTCCTTGCCGCCGGACAGGCAGACCATGACCTTGTCGCCCTCTTCGATCATATTGAAATCGGCGACTGCCTCGCCGGCCAGGCGACGCAGGCGTTTTTGCAGTTTGTTCTGGTTGACCGTAAGAGTGCCCATGGCGCTTGGATCCGCGAAAGGTGTGTGACGAAAAGCCGGGTATTTTACCGGGATGGACGACCGAGTTCCAATGTGGGAGCGGGCTTGCTCGCGAACGCGAAGTGTCATTCGCCAGGTGTTTAGCTGACCCACCGCATTCGCGAGCAAGCCCGCTCCCACAGTTGACCGCATTCCAATCAACAGACCCCGCCGCGATTAGGCCCAATGTTTACAGCGCAATTTGCTCTAAAGCCCCACACTTTTTCCGGTCATCACTTCCTATACTGCGACATAAGGTCGCACATATATCCAGACCTTTCAGGCCAATTGGCCCGTGGGCGCTCCGCTGGGGGGCGATGGTAATAACGACAGGAGTGACTGGCATGATCCATCACGTCGTGGGACTTTTCACCCACCCCGATCAGGAATGGCGGGAAATTCGTGGCGATAAAGAAGAAAGCATCGGCCACATGTACCTCACCCACACGCTGATTCTCGCGGCCATCCCCGCTGTCTCAGCCTTTATCGGTACCACTCAGGTGGGTTGGGTCATCGGCAGCCGCGCCCCGGTGATGCTGACGGTGGAAAGCGCGTTGTGGATGACCCTCATGTCCTACGCGGCGATGCTCGGCGGCGTGGCGGTGATGGGCGCGTTCATTCACTGGATGGCCCGCACCTATGACGCCAACCCCAGCATGGCGCGCTGCGTGGCGTTTGCCACCTACACCGCGACACCGCTGTTTATCGGCGGGCTGGCGGCGCTGTACCCGCATATGTGGCTGGGCATGGTGGTGGGCACGGCGGCCATTTGCTACACGGTGTATCTGCTGTACGTGGGGCTGCCGACCTTCATGAACATCCACCCGGACGAGGGCTTCCTGTTTTCCAGCTCGGTACTGGCGGTAGGCCTGGTGGTGCTGGTGGCGATCATGGCCTTTACCGTGATCGTCTGGGGGCTGGGCGTAGGCCCGATCTACACCAACTGACGCGGTTTACCCGCAGGAAAAGCCACCGCAAGGTGGCTTTGTGCGTTATGCATGACCATTCGGCGCCTGACAGATTCGGATACACCCTTGTTTGCGGCATACTGGACATCTCTGGAGATATGTACAGCATGCCCGAGCAACTCAATACCCGCGTCGAAGATTGTTTCCTGCAAGCCGAATCCTTTTTCAAACGAAGCTTCAAACGCCCTCAGGTCAGCCTCAAGCTGCGGGGCCAGAAGGCCGGTGTCGCGCATTTGCACGAGAACCTGCTGCGCTTCAACCCGCAGCTCTACCGTGAAAACAGCCAACACTTCCTTAAACAGACAGTCGCCCATGAAGTGGCGCACCTGATTGCCCACCAATTGTTCGGCGAGCGCATCCAGCCCCATGGCGAGGAATGGCAGTTGATCATGCGTGGGGTTTACGAACTGCCGCCGGACCGCTGCCACACCTATGAAATCCAGCGGCGGCGCGTCACGCGGTATATCTACCGCTGTCCGTGTGCCGACAGTGACTTCCCGTTTTCGCCCCAGCGTCACGGGTTGGTGGGCCAGGGGCGGCGGTATTTGTGCCGCAGGTGCCGGCAGACTTTGGTGTTTACCGGGGAAACCCGCGTCGAGTGAGGTTTGTGGTGCTTGTATGGCCCTCTTCGCGAGCAAGCCCGCTCCCACATTTGATCGCATTCCAACGATGGAACTCGGTTGAATGTGGGAGCGGGCTTGCTCGCGAAGGGGCCGGCCCAAGCGCTACTGAATCACCTTGGCACGCCGCAAATCGTCTATCTGCTGAGCACTGAAGCCCAACTCCGCCAACACCTCATCGCTGTGAGCGCCCACCGCCGCGCCTATGTGCCTGGCCGCCGGCAAGCCCTCGGAAAACTTCAGCGGGCAGGCCATTTGCGCCTGGCTGGAACCATCGCCCCGCGGCACCTGGCTGACCAGCTCCCGGGCTTTCAACTGCGGGTGTTCAACGGCCTCGCTCAGATTCAGCACCGGCTCGACACACGCATCAATCCCGGCAAACAGCTCACACAGCTCATCAAAGCTGCGTTTCTCGAACTCGACCTGCAGCGCCAGCTTGAGGGCTTTCTGCTGCTCGGGTTTGGGCGATAGGCCCATTGCCGCCAATTCAGGGCAGCCAAGCGCCGTACACAACTGCTGCATAAACGCCGGCTCCAGACTGCCCACCGACAACCAGCGTCCTTCCCGCGATCGGTAATAGTCATAGAAACTGCCGCCATTGAGCACCTGGTTCTCCCATGCCGGCTCCACGCCGCACGCCAGGTAACCGGCACCGGCCATGGCATTCAGGCTGAAGGCGCAGTCGGTCATGCTCACGTCCAGGTATTGCCCCACCCCACTGTGCTGCCGGGCAATCACCGCCGCCAGCAAACCGATCACCGCGTGCAACGAGCCGCCCCCCACATCCGCCAACTGCACACCCAAGGGCAACGGCCCGCTGTCCTGGCGCCCGGTGTAGCTGGCAATGCCTGCCAGGGCCAGATAATTGATGTCATGGCCGGCGCGATCCTTGTAGGGGCCGGTCTGGCCGTAGCCGGTGATGGAGACGTAGATCAGCTTTGGGTTGATCGCCTTCAACGCCTCGTAACCCAGGCCCAGGCGCTCCATGACCCCGGGACGGAATTGCTCGAGGACGATGTCGTAGTCCGCCACCAGTTGCCGCACGATCGCCACCGCCTCGGCCTGTTTGAGGTCCAGGGCCAGGCTGCGTTTGTTGCGGTTCAGATAGGCATGGCTGGCCGACACGCCCTGGTCATGGGGCGGCAGTACTCGCAGCAGGTCCATGCGTGTGGGGGATTCGATGCGCAACACCTCGGCGCCCATGTCGGCCAGCAGCAACGAGGCGAACGGCCCCGGCAGCAAGGTGGAGAAATCCAGTACTTTGAGGGACGCCAAGGGACCTGACATGCGGACTCCGATTCCGATTCGATTGGCCACAGAGTAGGCAAACCCGGCGGTCGGCGGCAATCACATAAACCATCATCCGAAGTGACTGATGCTTCCCGAAGGCATAAAAAAACCCATCCGAAGATGGGTTTTTCACAAACGCTGCAGCCTTACTTGACGGCGGTTGGAGCCGGGCCTTCGGCCACGCCCAGGTCGTCTTCTTCACGGGTGTCGGAGATACCGCGACCACCGGAAGCCAGTTCGACTTTCAGCTTGTCTTCGTCCAGTTCCTTGACCCACTTGGCCACAACCAGGGTTGCAACAGCGTTGCCAACCAGGTTGGTCAGTGCGCGGGCTTCGGACATGAAGCGGTCGATACCCAGGATCAGCGCCAGGCCGGCAACCGGCAGGTGGCCAACAGCCGACAGGGTAGCGGCCAG
Source organism: Pseudomonas sp. I8001 (assembly GCF_013385345.1). NCBI lineage: Bacteria > Pseudomonadati > Pseudomonadota > Gammaproteobacteria > Pseudomonadales > Pseudomonadaceae > Pseudomonas > Pseudomonas sp. I8001. The sequence continues at coordinate 53,774 of NZ_JACAQC010000010.1, read as the reverse complement.
TACGATGAAACCACTACCGGTCACGCCAGCAGCGCCCTTGGACGACAGCAGCAGTACCAGCAACAGGGTGATCTGGTGGGTGATGTCCATGTGGGTGTCAGTCGCCTGGGCGATGAACACGGCAGCCATGGTCAGGTAGATCGAAGTACCGTCCAGGTTGAAGGAGTAGCCAGTCGGGATAACCAGGCCGACTACCGACTTCTTGGCGCCCAGACGTTCCATCTTGATCAGCATGCGTGGCAGTGCGGATTCGGACGAGGAAGTACCCAGTACGATCAGCAGTTCTTCACGGATGTAGCGGATCAGTTTCAGGACGCTGAAGCCGTGTGCGCGGCAGATGGCGCCCAATACCAGCACCACGAACAGGATGCAGGTGATGTAGAAGCAGATCATCAGCTGACCGAGCTGCACCAGCGAACCTACGCCGTAGGCACCGATGGTGAACGCCATGGCGCCCAGGGCACCGAGTGGCGCGAGCTTCATGATCATGTTGATGATGTTGAACATCACGTGGGCGAAACGATCGATGAAGTCCAGCACCGGCTTGCCGTAGGCACCCAGGCGGTGCAGGGCGAAACCGAAGATCACCGAGAACATCAGCACTTGCAGGATGTCACCGGTAGCGAACGCGCCAACGATGGTGTTCGGGATCACGTTCAGCAGGAAGCCAACGATGCTCTGGTCGGCACCGGCAGTCACGTAGGCCGCGACTTTGGAGGCGTCCAGGGTAGCCACGTCGATATGCATGCCGGCGCCCGGTTGCACGACGTTGACCACGACCAGGCCGATCAGCAGGGCGATGGTGGAGACGATTTCGAAGTACAGCAGCGCGTAGCCGCCGGTCTTGCCGACCGATTTCATGCTTTGCATGCCAGCGATGCCGCTGACAACGGTGCAGAAGATGATCGGGGCGATGACCATTTTGATCAGCTTGATAAAGCCGTCACCCAGTGGCTTGAGGGCCACGCCGGTCTGCGGGTAGAAGTGACCGAGCAAAATACCGATAACGATTGCAACGATCACCTGGAAATACAGGGATTTGTACAGTGGCTGACGAGTCGTCATTGCAAAGTTCCTCAATCGTCCCGTGTGGCAAATATCCGCCATTGCCCACGACACTTGAATTGCGAACCCTCCTGCACTGGAGGGATTTGTTGTTTGAGAGCCTGCTCGAGGCGGTCTCCCTGCGCTCTGTATCGCAAGCGTCGTGCCACTTCTGCTGAAACTCCCTGAAGGCCTTTAGACATCAGCGCTCGGGCGATTTCCAGCTTAAGGTTATGCCTACAGACAGTGGCGGATTTCCGCCTGCTCGCCTGATCTCGTCCTACAATTTGGCGGATATCCGCCTTGTTGCACCCGCCCGGGGTGGCTAACATCCGCCACTCAATGGACGAGGCCCCTCATGCGTGAACGAACCATCGCCAGTCACTACGCCCGAGCCGCCCTCGGCGGTGCTCGCCGGGCCGGCTACGATTATTCAGGCCTGCTGCAGCAGGTCGGCATCACTGCGGAACTGCTGAGCGAGCCCCGCGCCCGCATCGCCCCCGAGCAATTCACCCAGTTGTTGCAAATGCTGTGGCTGGCGCTGGATGACGAATACCTGGGCTTCGCCGAAGGCCCGAGCAAGCGCGGCACTTTCGCCATGATGTGCCACGCGCTGATTCACTGCCGCACCCTGGAGAAGGCTCTGGAACGCGGCTTATTATTTTATAGCCTATTCCCGCAGGGTCCGCGCTGGCGTCTGACACGTGAAGGAGAAATGGCCCGCCTGAGCCTGGACGATTCGCAACTCTGGGACCCGGATCACTTCCTCAGCGAATGCCTGCTGGTGATCTGGCACCGTCTCGGCAGTTGGCTGATTGGCCAGCGCATCCGCCTGCACCAGGCCACCTTCAGCTACCCGACGCCGCCCCACGCCGGTGAGTACGACTTGCTGTTCCCCTGCCCGCAGGTATTTGCAGCGCCCACCAGCAGCCTGGTGTTCCCCAGCCGCTACCTGAGCCTGCCGTTGTTGCAGGACGAGCGCACCCTCAAGCATTTCCTCGAACGCTCCCCGGCCGACCTGCTGTCGCGGCCGGATGAAGGCGACAGCCTGAGCAGCCAATTGCGCCGCCTATTGAGCCGCGACCGCACGCCCTGGCCCGACCTCGAAGCCGTCGCCCAGCACCTGCATATCAGCCCGCAGACCCTGCGTCGGCATTTGCGGGAGGAAGGCACCAGCTTTCAGGCGCTCAAGGATGAGTTGCGCCGGGACATTGCGATCTATCATTTGGGGCGGGCGGATTTGTCGTTGCAGGAGATCGCCGAGCAGCTGGGGTTTTCCGAACCGTCGGCGTTTCATCGGGCGTTCAAGAAGTGGACCGGGTTGACGCCGGGGGCCTATAGAGCACAAGAAACCTAGGTGTGTATTGATGCGACTGGCCTCTTCGCGAGCAAGCCCGCTCCCACATTTGACCGAGTTCCACCTTGGGAATGCCATCGAATGTGGGAGCGGGCTTGCTCGCGAAGAGGCCGGCACAGCCAATAAAGATCAAACAGCCGGGAAGTGGATCTTGAACGCAGCACCACCCAGCGGTGAATCCCCAAGGGTCAGCCGGGCGCCATAGCTTTCAATGATGTCCTTGACCACCGCCAGGCCAATCCCCTGCCCCGGATGCTGGCGGTCGAGCCGCTCGCCCCGCTGCAGGATGCGCGCACGCTGGTCCGGCGGCACGCCGGGGCCATCGTCTTCGATGCACAACTCGGTGCCCTCCAGGCTTTCCTGCAAGGTGATGCGCACTTCGCTCAGGCACAGGCGATAGGCGTTCTCCAGCAAGTTGCCGAGCAGTTCCAGCAAGGCGCCCTTCTCGATCGGCACGTCGCATTCGTCCGGCAGTTCAAAGGCGACCTTCACGCCCTTATCGCGATAAACCTTGTCCAGCGTGTCGCACAGGCTTTGCAGCACCGGCTCCAGCCGCACCTGGTGGCGCACCAGGCCGCTTTTACGCAGGCTGGCGCGCTGCAATTGGTAGCTGATCTGCTGGCTCATGCGTTCGATCTGCGATTGCAGTACCCAGGCCTGGTCCCGATCTTCGGGGCGCTGGGCCATGTCTTCACTCACGCCTTGCAACACCGCCAACGGGGTTTTCAGGCTGTGGGCCAGGTCATCCAGGGAATCGCGGTAACGGGTGCGTTGCTCCCGCTCGCTGTGGAGCAACCGGTTCAAGGAGCCGGTCAGGCGCAGCAGCTCGCGCGGGTGTTGCTCGCTGAGGCTTTCCCGGGTACCGCCTTCGATTTCATCCAGTTCCTGGCTCAGCCGGCGCAGCGCCTGCAGGCCCCAGGTCAGGCCCAGCCACAACAGGGTCAGCAGCACCAGCAAGGCGGCGCCGAAGCCCAGGTAGAGGTTTTCCCGCAGGCCTTCGAGGGTCAGTTGGTATTCACGCACCGGTTGCAGGGCGACGATACTGAACGCCGCACTCTTGCCGCCCAGCAGCTTGACCTCGACGTCATAGACAAAAAATTCCTGGCCGTTGGCCTCGCGGATCCGCGCAAACTCGTTGCCGCGCCCGTCATAGCGCGGCTTGTAGTTGATGTTTTCTTCCTGTGTGGCGCGCGACCGCCAGACCAGATGGCCTTCGCGGTCATAGATGTAGCCCAGCAGGCGGCTGTCGGTGAGGTTGAAACGCTCGTCCGGCAGCTGCGCGGGCATCAGCAGGCGATTGTTTTCAACCCGGGCAGCCGAAATCAGCGTCGTGACATCCGACGCCAGGCGCTGCTCGATGGAGTCCTGCAGGGCCAGGCTGAAGGCGCCCTGCATGGCCGGCAACAAGGCCAGCATAAACAGCACGGCCAGGATGGTGGCCGCGAGCATCAAACGTACACGTAGCGAGCGAATCAACGGCAGCGCTCATTGAACAGGTAGCCCAGGCCACGCACGGTGTCGATCGGCTTGAAACCCGCCGGGCCTTCCAGCTTGCGGCGCAGGCGGCCCACCAGCACTTCGATCACGTTCGGATCACGCTCGTCGTCATCGGGGTAGAGCTGTTCCATCAGGCGGTCCTTGGCGACCACTTGCTGGTGATGCCGCATCAGGTATTCGAGGATGCGGTATTCGTAGGCGGTCAGCGCCAGTGGCTGTTCGTCGAGGGACGCCTGCTTGCGATTGAGGTCCAGCAGCAACGGCCCGGCGACGATGGTGGATTGGGTGAAACCGCTGGAGCGGCGCAACAGTGCGTTCATCCGCGCTTCCAGCTCTTCGAACTGGAACGGCTTGACCACGTAGTCGTCGGCACCTGCTGCCAGGCCTTCAACCTTGTCCTGCCAGTTGCCACGGGCGGTCAGGATCAGGATCGGGAAGGTCTTGGCCTGGGCGCGCAATTGGCGGATCAGGTCCAGGCCGCCCATGCCGGGCAGGCCCAAATCGATGATCGCCAGGTCGTGGTTGAATTGCCCGGTCTGGTACAGCGCCTCTTCGGCGTTGGCGACGGCCTCGACCACGTGACCGCTGTCGGTAAGGCGGGTCAACAGGTGATGGCGCAGCAACGCCTCATCTTCGACAACCAGCAATTTCATAAAGCTCTCCAAGGCAAATCAACTTTCCAACTGGGGTATATCATAGCGGCCCTGCAGGTCTTGCTGGCGCAATTTACTGCCGTTGAAGTGACCTGACAGGTTTTCGTTGCCCACGCGATAGTCTGACTGCGGGGTGTGCTGGCCCAGGGACTGGCCCCATGGAGCCGCCTGTTCACCGGCATCCTCGAAGCTCACCCGCTGGAGAAGACTGTAGGGCTTTTTGCTCTTCTCCTTGGAGAAACCCGCGAAACTCGAATCAGAGGCCTGGACGCCAGCGGTGGCGCTGAGCATGGTTAAGGCCAACATCAGCTTCTTGATCGCAGTCATGGTGCTACCTCATACGCTTGGGCTTTGGGTACGGGGCCAGACTACGCAGACGCCCCTGAACTCCCCCTGAACACTCTCTGAACCTCGGCTGAACCGAGGCCGGCTACTGTGTAAAGAGTTATTTACGTATCCCCGGCCGCAGGCTATCCAGCGGCCCTGCAACTCGGCAAAATACTCGGCATGAATTCCCTACCCGCCTGCTGCACCCCACTTGACGCCCATTGGCCGTTGCCCGATGCCTTGCCCGGCACGGTCTTGCTGAGCACCCGTTTTGACCCGGCCCTGCTGGCCATCGGCGATTTCCAGCGCAGCGCCGTGCCGCCACCCGCGAGCATCCAGCGTTCGGTGGCCAAGCGGCAGGCGGAGTTCCTGGCCGGTCGCCTGTGCGCCCGCGCGGCCCTGCAACAGCTGGACGGGCTGGATTGCGTGCCGGCGATCGGCGAGGACCGCGCGCCGGTCTGGCCCGCGCACATCAGCGGTTCGATCACCCACAGCACCGGCCATGCAGCGGCCATCGTCGCCCACAAGTCACAGTGGCGCGGGCTGGGGATGGACCTGGAGAACCTGCTGACCCTGGAGCGGGCGGAACGCCTGGCCGGGGAGATCCTCACACCGGATGAATTGCTGCGCATGGCCGCCGGGCCGCGGGAGCAGGTTGCGCAACTGGTGACGCTGACGTTTTCGGCGAAAGAGAGCCTGTTCAAGGCGCTCTACCCGATCGTGCAGAAGCGCTTTTATTTTGAGCATGCCGAGTTGCTGGAGTGGTCGGATACCGGCCATGCGCGGCTGCGGTTGCTGACGGACTTGTCCGCAGAATGGTGCCATGGCAAGGAACTGGAGGCGCAGTTTGCGGTGGATGAGGGGCAGTTGTTGAGCCTGGTGGCCGTCCAGGCCTAGACCTTCTCCTGATCCCGTGGCCAACTCAGGCTGAAACACGCGCCACCCAGATTGTTGCTCTTGCTGATCAACGCCCGGCCGCCGTGCCAATAGATGATCCGCCGCACAATGGATAACCCCAGGCCGTGCCCACCCGACGCGCGGGTCCGGCTGTCATCCAGGCGCAGGAACGGCGTGAAAATCCGCTCCCAGGCACTTTCCGGTACGCCCGGCCCGTCGTCTTCCACGTCGATGCGGCAACGCACCTGGCCCACCTGGTAACTGATCAGCACCTGCCCCTGGGCGTGGCGCATGGCGTTGCTCACCAGGTTTTGCAGGGCACGGTGCAGGTAGCGCGGCTCGGCCTCCACCCATGCATCATCCCAATGCGCCGAGGACAGGCAGATGCCCCGCGCCACGTTGATTTCCGGGCGCAGCGGTGACAGTTCATCAATCACCTGATCCAGCAACGCATTGAGGTCGACCCGTTGGAAATTCAGTGCCGGCGCCCCCTGTTCCAGCCGCGCGTAGGTGAGCATTTCGTCCACCAGGCCATCGAGATCCTGGATGTCGCTGTCCATGCCCTCCATATACTTGCGCCGCGCTTCAGGCGTGGCCGCGTCGCCGATCATCTCCAGGCCGAACCGCAGGCGCGCCACCGGGGTGCGCAGTTCATGGGACACCGCCCGCACCAGTTCGCGCTGAATTGCCAACAGGCGTTGCAGGTGCTCGGCCATGCCATTGAACGCTGCCGCCAGGCGCCCCACCGAATCGGCGCCGCGGGCCGGCACCCGCACTTCAAGGCTGCCTTTGGCGATGCGCGTGGCGGCGGCTTCCAGGCCACTCAAGCGCCGCTCCAGCTGGCGCACCAATAAATAGACGATCAAGCCGATCAAGGTCAGGCTGATCAGCGCAATCAGGATCAGCCATTGCGCCGGGTACGGATTCATCTGATACAGCGGGCCGATTTCCAGGACCCACGGCGTGCCGACCATGCCGGCAAATACCCGGATCGAATCCCCACCCTTGCCCAGGGCCATCACGGTATCGCCTTCGGACACGCGGCGGCGCTGGTCTTCGTCCATATCAGCCTGATTGAGCATCACCAGGTGCATCTCGAAACCAAAGCCCTTGGCTTCCTTCAGGTCTGCGAGTTTCTGCGGTTGCTCCGCCACCGGGAAACGCACCAGCTCATCGGCCAGCAGGTAAATCGTCGCGCGGGCCAGTTGTTCGCTGATTTGCTGCACTTCACCGGTCAGCAACAGTTGCTCCTGGTCACTGACCAAGCGCAGCACCCTGGCCGCGTGAGGCCCGGTTTGCTCCACCAACACCTGGCCGCGTTGCAGACGGCTACGCTGGGTCAGGTCCAGGTGCGCCTCGGCCACGGTCTGCAATTGCAGCGGGATACCCAGCAAGCGCTCCCACACTGCCAGGGCGCGGCGGCGCTCGATGGCACTCATGGGTTGCAGGTTGTCGCCCATCAGCGCGAAGGTGCCGTGGGCCAGGCGCTCGCGGTACTGGCCGCTGCGCACTTCATTGAGCAGGTGCAAGGCCAGTACGCCGAGCAACGCCACCAGAATCAGCGCCGCGCACATGCCGCCGTAGATGCGCAGGAAGATTGAGTTCACGGCGTCAGGTCAGCCGCGGCTTCGGGGACGAACAGATAGCCTTTGCTGCGAATGGTCTTGATCAGGCGTGGGTGGATCGGGTCGTCGCCGATTTTCGGGCGGATGCGCGAGATGCGCACGTCGATGGAGCGGTCCTGGCCGTCATAGCCAATACCGCGCAAGGCGGTGAAGATTTCTTCCCGGGACAGGATCCGCCCGGCATTCGCCACCAGCAGCCACAACAGGTCGAATTCGGCGCTGGTCAGTTCGATGCCGCCTTCGTGCAGCCAGGCTTCACGCAGGGCGTTGTCCACCACCAGCGGGCCGAATTGCAGGCGCCGCTGTTTTTCGGGGAGTACCGGCTCGACGCTTTCGCTGCGCCGCAGCAGGGCCTGGATGCGTGCCAGCAACAGGCGTGGACGCACGGGTTTGCACACGTAATCGTCGGCGCCCATGTCCAGGCCCAGCACCTGGTCCATGTCGTCGGTGCGCGCGGTCAGCATCAGGATCACCCCGTCGTAGTGCTCGCGCACCTTGCGGCAAATGCTCAGGCCGTCTTCACCGGGCAACATCAGGTCGAGGATCACCAGGTCCGGCTGCTCGGCGATGATCCGCGCCGCCGCGAGGGCGCCATTGCCTTCCACCGACACCCGCAAGCCGTTGCTCTCCAGGTAGTCACGGGTCAACTCGGCCAGTCGCTCGTCGTCCTCGACAATCAATACCTGCCAGGCTTCTTGCTCCATGCGTTACCTCGGTTGTAATTATTGTAGGGGCGGGTTTGCCCGAGAAAACTCGAGGGCGCCGCGTTTATTCAGGTTTCCAGCGTCATCGTTGACGTCCTTCGCGGGCAAGCCCGCTCCTACAGTTGTCATGTAGGCGAGGCATAAACTGTATGGATAACCGCCGATTGTAGCAACGGGCAGGCCCTCTGCCACAAGCGCGCAAATGCGTTCGGACATCGTGTTTTTTTGTGATAGGGTTCGCGCCCGCAAAAATCCAACCGGTTGTTTTTACCTCGGAATATTCGGTGACAAACGGCGCAATGCAGCAGTACTGCGGCCTACACGGCCATTCCACGTTTCATACACATTTTACCCACAGCGTTATCCACAGGTAGTCCGTTGCTAAGCCCCCAAAAACGCATTATCTTGTAGGTCGTCGCCAAAAAAACCCTACATGTAGGGTTTTCAGCGAAAAGACCAAACACAAATCAGACAAGAAACTCAAGCTCTTTCTTGCTCCTGTTTGGTGAACTTAAGCCTTTTTCAGAAGACCAAACCGCGCACGCGGATGGCAGCCGTTTTCTGCCCCGATCAGGCGAAAACGGTACGGGTGTTGCAGTACGAAACTGTCACCCACCAGGAATACGGTAAAGAGCCCCAAGGCTTGTAACCGAAGACTTCGGCATGGAAGCGGCGCGAACAGCTCCCTTCCTCCTGTCCCGAAGTTGTTATGCCAGGCCCCAGGCCTGTTGTAAGTGCTTCAGGACGGAACGGTGGGCACCGTGATGGTGCCCAAATAAATATAGAATGTGGAGACAACCCCCCATGCAAACCGACACAACTCGCGAGAACCCGCAGGGCTCCGTGCCGCAGGCCGCTGATTCGAACCTGGATCTGTCCGCCACCGCGCCCGGCCAATTGCGTGTGATCAAGCGTAACGGCACTGTCGTTCCTTACACCGATGACAAAATCACCGTCGCGATCACCAAAGCGTTTCTTGCAGTTGAAGGCGGCACCGCTGCTGCCTCGTCGCGCATCCACGACACCGTTGCCCGCCTGACCGAACAGGTCACCGCAACCTTCAAGCGTCGCATGCCATCGGGCGGCACCATTCACATCGAAGAAATCCAGGACCAGGTCGAACTGGCCCTGATGCGTGCCGGCGAGCAGAAAGTCGCCCGCGACTACGTGATCTACCGTGACTCGCGCGCCAAGGAACGTGCCGTACGTTCCCCGGCCGAAGAAGCTGCCGTACAAGCTCACCCGTCGATCCGCATCACCCTGGCCGACGGTACGTTTGCACCGCTGGACCTGGGCCGCCTGAACACCATCATCACCGAGGCCTGCGAAGGCCTGGAAGAAGTCGATGGCGACCTGATCCAGCGCGAAACCCTGAAGAACCTGTACGACGGCGTGGCCCTGACCGACGTCAACACCGCACTGGTGATGACCGCCCGTACCCTGGTCGAGCGTGAGCCGAACTACTCGTTCGTCACCGCGCGCCTGCTGATGGACACCCTGCGTGCCGAAGGCCTGGGCTTCCTGAAAGTCGCCGACAGCGCCACCCACCACGAGATGGCCGACCTGTACGCCAAGGCCCTGCCGGCCTACATCGCCAAGGGTATCGAATTCGAATTGCTGAACCCGATTCTGGCCACCTTCGACCTGGAAAAACTCGGCAAGGCGATCAACCACGAGCGCGACCAGCAGTTCACTTACCTGGGCCTGCAAACCCTGTACGACCGTTACTTCATCCACAAGGACGGGATCCGCTTCGAACTGCCGCAAGTGTTCTTCATGCGCGTGGCCATGGGCCTGGCGATCGAAGAGAAGCAGAAAGAAGACCGTGCCATCGAGTTCTACAACCTGTTGTCGTCCTTCGACTACATGTCGTCGACCCCGACCCTGTTCAACGCCGGCACCCTGCGTCCACAGCTGTCCAGCTGCTACCTGACCACCGTGCCGGATGACCTGTCGGGCATCTACCACGCGATCCACGACAACGCCATGTTGTCCAAATTCGCCGGCGGCCTGGGTAACGACTGGACCCCGGTGCGTGCACTGGGTTCGTACATCAAGGGCACCAACGGCAAGTCCCAGGGCGTTGTACCGTTCCTCAAAGTAGTGAACGACACCGCCGTAGCCGTGAACCAGGGTGGCAAGCGCAAGGGCGCTGTATGTGCCTACCTGGAAACCTGGCACATGGACATCGAAGAGTTCATCGAGCTGCGCAAGAACACCGGTGATGACCGTCGTCGTACCCACGACATGAACACCGCCAACTGGATCCCTGACCTGTTCATGAAGCGCGTCTTCGATGACGGCAAGTGGACCCTGTTCTCGCCATCCGAAGTACCGGACCTGCACGACCTGACCGGCAAGGCTTTCGAAGAGCGCTACGAGTACTACGAAGCCCTCACCGAATACCCGGGCAAGGTCAAGCTGTTCAAGACCATCCAGGCCAAAGACCTGTGGCGCAAAATGCTCTCCATGCTGTTTGAAACCGGCCACCCATGGCTGACCTTCAAAGACCCGTGCAACCTGCGCAGCCCGCAGCAGCACGTGGGCGTGGTCCACAGCTCGAACCTGTGCACCGAGATCACCTTGAACACCAACAAGGACGAGATCGCCGTTTGCAACCTGGGCTCGATCAACCTGCCGAACCACATCGTCAACGGCAAGCTGGACACCGCCAAGCTGGAACGCACCGTGAACACCGCTGTTCGCATGCTCGATAACGTTATCGACATCAACTACTACTCGGTACCCCAGGCGCAAAACTCCAACTTCAAGCACCGTCCGGTCGGCCTGGGCATCATGGGCTTCCAGGACGCGCTGTACCTGCAGCACATTCCCTACGGTTCGGACGCTGCAGTCGAGTTCGCCGACAAGTCCATGGAAGCGGTCAGCTACTACGCGATCCAGGCTTCCTGCGACCTGGCCGACGAGCGTGGCGCCTACGAGACGTTCCAGGGTTCGCTGTGGTCCAAAGGCATCCTGCCGCTGGATTCGCAACAGATCCTGATCGAGCAACGTGGCCAGAAGTACATCGACGTTGACCTGAACGAATCCCTGGACTGGGCGCCGGTACGTGCCCGTGTGCAGAAAGGCATTCGTAACTCCAACATCATGGCCATCGCACCGACCGCCACCATCGCCAACATCACTGGCGTGTCGCAGTCGATCGAACCGACCTACCAGAACCTGTATGTGAAATCGAACCTGTCGGGCGAATTCACCGTGATCAACCCGTACCTGGTTCGCGACCTGAAAGCCCGCGGCCTGTGGGACTCGGTCATGATCAACGACCTGAAGTACTACGACGGTTCGGTGCAGCAGATCGAGCGCATCCCGCAAGAACTCAAAGAGCTCTACGCGACTGCCTTCGAAGTGGACACCAAGTGGATCGTCGACGCCGCCAGCCGTCGCCAGAAGTGGATCGACCAGGCTCAGTCGCTGAACCTGTACATCGCCGGCGCATCGGGCAAGAAGCTCGACGTGACCTACCGCATGGCCTGGTACCGTGGCCTGAAAACCACTTACTACCTCCGCGCTCTGGCTGCCACCAGCACCGAGAAGTCGACCATCAACACCGGCAAGCTGAACGCTGTTTCCAGCGGCGGCAACCACGGTGATGATTCGGTTCTCGCCGCACCTGCCGGCCCGGCGCCAGTGCCTAAAGCCTGCGCGATCGACGAGCCGGATTGCGAAGCTTGCCAATAAGCTGAGCACACCCTGGGTATAACCACCCAAGGTTGAAAAACCCCCGATAGGCCTACGGCGTATCGGGGGTTTTCTTTTGCCTGGAACAACACCGTCGCGATTCGCGCAGGTATTTCACCTCCTTGAAAACATCGGTGGGCTTCTGGCCGACGTGCATCATGGCGGCTTTTATCGCTGAAACAGTGATGCAGTTGCCGCCAGGGCCCTGACTGAATCCGCTCCAGATATCGCCCGGCTGGCCTTGTACCGTTCCGACAGCCGTGTATCCGCCTGTGACGCCCCCACCTATAGGCGTTATCTGAACATCCAAAAAAAAGCCCCTCACGCGAGGGGCTTTTCGGTAAAGCGAGTTAAAGCGACAACATCAGGTCATCTGAATGATGGTCTGCATGATGGTGCTTTGGGTGGAGATGGTCTTGGCGTTCGCCTGATAGTTGCTCTGGGCCTTGATCAGGTCCACCAGCTCGTTGGTCAGGTTGACGTTGGAGTTCTCCAGGGAGTTGGCCACGATCGAACCCAGGGTACCGACTTGCGGGGTATCAAAACCCGGCTGGCCCGACGCGAAGGTTTCTTTCCAGGTGGTGCCGCCGGCTGGCTGCAGGCCCTGCTCGTTGTTGAAGCTGGCCAGGGAGATCTGGCCGATGGCCTTGCTCTGCTGGTTGCTGAACGTGGCGAACAGTACACCGCTGCCGTCGATTTTCAGCCCGGTGATTTGCCCGGTGGCATAGCCATCGGTGGTCGGCGGGTTGCGGTAGGTGGCGGAGTTGTACTGGGTGATGTTCCCCATGTTGACGGCCACGCCGTCTGCGTTGGCGGCCGCACCGTTAGGCGTCCAGACACCATTGACCAGGCCGCCCGGCTTCCAGTCGGAAATGGTCAGGGTGGTATTGGAAGCGGTGGCTGGCGGGGTAACGATCCCGGTGAGCTTGCCGGAGGTGTCAAACGACAGCGTCGAGGCAACTGGCGCCTTCACGTCAGTACCGGTGCCGCTGATCGGCGAGCCGTCAGGGTTGCGCCCATCGATCAGGGTGTAGGACTTCCAGGTGTTGGAGTCGGTCTTCACCAGGTACTGCACCATCGGATGCGCGTTGCCCTGCGTATCGTACAGCGTGGTGGAATATTGAGTGGTGAAGCTGTCCGATTTGGTCGGATCAAACGGGTGCGCCGTCTGGTCGATCGCCGTCTCGGAGGAGTTCAGGTTACTGGTGGAATCCACCTTGCTCGAAGCCTTCGGTGGCAGGTACGACAGGTTGAGCTGCAGGTCGGTCAAGCCGCCCTTCTGGATGTTGCCATCGGCATCCGCTGCGTAGCCTTGCAGGCGCGAGGTGCCGGTGTTGTTGGTGATGTAGCCGTCCTTGTCGGCCCGGAACGCACCGTTGCGGGTGTATTCCAGCGAACCGTCGCTGCCCTTCTGCACGAAGAAGCCGCCGCCCTGGATCGCCATGTCGAGCGTGCCGCCGCTGTTGTTGACGTCACCCTGGGTGAACTGCTGGGACACGGCCGCCAGGTTCACGCCGTTGCCGACGCTGTTCTGGCCGGTACCCAGCTTGGAAGCCGCGTAGATATCCGCGAATTCCGCACGGGAGGACTTGAAGCCGGTGGTCGCGACGTTGGCGATGTTGTTGCCCGTCACGTCCAGTTGTTTGTTGGCCGCATAGAGGCCGCTAAGGCCGATGTTAAAAGACATTGTTCTCTCCTTTTGCCGTATTTAGCCGGCTCTATGTACCGATAGTCTGAATTTGCGACAGCTTGATACTGCCCAGGCCGCCCGCCAGGTTCAGCACCATTTCAGCGCCGTTCGTGCCCAGGGTTACGCTGGTCACCGTTGCCGGCAGCGAGGTGGCGAGGGCCACCGAGTCACCCTTGTCATTCTTGGTGGTGGCATTGAAGGTGTAGGTGCCGGGTGGCGCCGTCTCACCCGCATCGGTCTTGCCGTCCCAGACGAAGCTGGAGTTGCCGGCGCTCTGGGCGCCCATGTCGATGGTGCGAACGACGTTGCCATCCTTGTCGGTGATCTTGACGGAGACGTTGCCCGTCGCCGCCGTCACCGCCACGGAACCGGTCATGCTCTTGCTGGTATCCACCATCGCCTTGTCGGTCTGGGTGATGACCGAACGCCCCACCAGCGACGAAGCCTGCAGCGCCTGGGAGGAGCTGAAGTTGCTGGAAATCGCATTCACCGAGTCATTCAGGTTGTTGATGCCTTCCAGGCTGCTGAACTGCGCCAACTGTGCGACGAACGCGCCATTGTCCTGGGGCGACAGCGGGTCCTGGTTTTTCAGCTGGGTCACCAGCAATTGCAGGAACGCGTCCTTGCCCATCGCCTGGTTGCCCGTCGCCGACTTGGCGGCGTCACCGACGCTGGTGTTATCTGTCGCCGTCTTGACCTTGGAGTTGAAAAGGTCCTGGACTGCCGTGTTCGTCGAACTGTTATCAACAATGGCCATTATTTGGCGCCCCTTATCACTGACCCAGGGTCAGGACCTTCTGCATCATGGTTTTGGCGGTGTTCATCATTTCCGCGTTGGTCTGGAACGAGCGGCTGGCGGAAATCATGTCGGCCATTTCCTCGACCACGTTGACGTTGGGGTAGTACACGTACCCTTTTTCGTTCGCGGCAGGGTGGTTCGGCTCGTATCGGGCTTCGAGGTTGCTCTGGTCTTCGACCACACCGAGCACCTGCACGCCCTGGCCTGCGGCATCCTGGTTCTGGAACAGCGAATCGCCGCTGCCACTCTGGCCGCCCTGGCCGCCCTGGAACATGGTGGCGAACACCGGGTGCCGGGCACGGTAGGTCTGGTCGATGCTCGAAGACACGGTCTCGGCGTTGGCGATGTTACTGGCGACGGTGTTGAGGCGCGTGGTCTGCGCACTCATGCCACTACCGGCAATATTGAAAACACTGGCGAGGGACATGGCTTATTCTCCACGCAGGGCTGACATCAGCCCTTTGAATTTGCTGTTGAGCAGGGTAAAGCTGGCCTGGAAGTTCACTGAGTTCTCGGCGTAGGCCGATTGCTCCAACTGGGCGTCCACGGTGTTCTGGTCGATCGACGGTTGCATCGGCGTGCGATACAGCAGCGACTCGTCACCATTGCCCAGGCCTTGCGCCTCGATATGACGGCTGTTGGTCATGTTCAGGGCGAAGGTGCCGTTCTTGGTCTTGTCTTGCTGGGCAGCGAGCACGGCAGAGAAGTCCAGGTCCCGAGCCTTGTAGTTCGGGGTGTCGGCGTTGGCGATGTTGTTGGCCAGGACTTCGGCACGCTGGGCGCGAAAGCCCAGTGCTTGTTCGTGGATACCGAGCGCTTTATCGAAGCTGATGCTCATGGCGGAAACCTTTAGGGGCTGACCTGCTTTTCGTAACAAGGATTTAGCAAGGGCCATGCCAAGTTGCTTGAGCCCCGTAAATCAAGGGTTTGCGAGGGAATTGCCGGCGGCAATGCCAGAAAAGCGGCAAAGGGTTTCCGCGAAACGCCAGTAAAGCGGCAATGAGGGCTTGCCGCTTTGCGGCCATAAAAAAAGGGAGGCCTGTGCAGGCCTCCCTTTTTGTCCAAGCACTCATCACTTGGCCTGGTAAATGATTCCAGGACTGCACTGCACCATCTGGTAATGATCCGGCAAACCGTTCAGCGCCTCGGAAGCCCCCAGGAACAGATAACCGCCACGCTTGAGGGTGCCGTGGATGCGCAACAGAATGTCTTTCTTCACCTCGGCCGAAAAGTAGATCAGCACGTTGCGGCAAAACACCATGTCGAACTTGCCCAGGCTGGCATAACTGTCCAGCAGGTTGAACGAACGAAACTCCACCCGGCTCTTGATCGGCGCCTTGACCGCCCAACGCCCTGCCCCCTTGGGGTCGAAGAAACGCTGCAAGCGCTCCTGGGACAACCCGCGCCCCAGCGCCAGGCTGTCGTACTCGCCGGTCTTGCAGTTGGTGAGCATGGTGCCGGACAAGTCCGTGGCCACGATTTGCGCCCCGGCTTTCAACTGGCCCATGTTGGTCCGCTCGAACTCATCGATGGCCATCGAAATCGAATACGGTTCCTGTCCCGACGAACAGGCGGCCGACCAGATGCGCAGGCGCTGGCCGGGAGCGGCCTTGATCGCCTCGGGCAGCACCTTGTTCTTGAGCACTTCAAACGGATAGGTATCGCGAAACCACAAGGTTTCGTTGGTGGTCATGGCGTCGACCACCATCTCCTTGAGCCCGCTGCGTGGCTGGCCCTGGATCCGTTGCACCAACTCGCCGAGGGACTTGATGCCTTGCTGCTCCATCAGTTTGTTGAGACGGCTGGATACCAGGTACTGCTTGTTTTCACCGAGCAATATGCCACAGGCCTTTTCCAGGAAGACCCGGAACTGTTCGAAATCCAAATTACCCGTAGACAATGATACCGCCTCTTAAATCGTGTGACCGCCAGGGAAAAGGCCCCTAGCCGTGATCTGCTGCCTTGATCCGGTCGACTACCCGGGATGCCAGGTCATCAGGGCGGAATTTGGCCAGGAAGTCATCGGCACCGACCTTCTTGACCATCGCCTGATTGAATACACCCGACAACGAAGTATGCAGGATGATATGTAGTTTTTGCATGCGCGGGTCGTTGCGTATCTCGGCCGTGAGGGTGTAGCCGTCCATTTCCGGCATCTCGATGTCGGAGATCATCATCAGGAATTCTTCTTCCGGCTTCTTGCCCTCATCCACCAGCTTGCGCAGGTAATCCAGGGCCTGGCGACCGTCATTGAGCGCGACCACTTCGACCCCAACGGTCTGCAGGCAACGGGACACCTGCTTGCGCGCAACCGAAGAGTCGTCCACCGTCAGCACCCGCAGCGAGATCGCCTTGTGCGCGGTTTCGGCGTCTACCACACCCACCGATATCGCCTCCGAGGTCGGGGCCACTTCGGCGAGGATTTTCTCCACGTCGATGATTTCCACCAACTGGTTGTCGACCCGCGTCACCGCCGTGAGGTAGTGATCGCGACCGGTGCCCTTGGGCGGCGGATGGATCTCTTCCCAGTTCATGTTGACGATGCGCTCCACCGAGCGCACCAGGAAACCCTGGGTCTTGGTGTTGTACTCGGTAATGATCACGAACGGGCTCTCGCGGTCCTGCAACCCCGCCGAACCGGTGGCCATTGCCAGGTCAAGAATCGGGATGGTCGCGCCACGAATGTTGGCCACACCGCAAACCACCGGGCTGGACTTGGGCATTATTGTCAGCTTGGGACACTGCAGCACTTCGCGAACCTTGAAGACATTAATCCCGTACAGCTGCTTGCCGTCCAGACGGAACAACAGCAACTCCAGGCGATTCTGCCCCACCAGCTGTGTGCGCTGGTTCACTGAATCCATTACACCGGCCATGCCCAGACTCCTACGCTAAAACTTAGGGGTACGACGCGTACCCAACACTAAACGGCACGAGCTTTGCTTTTTTATTGGCCATGGACATCAAAACGACAGTTTCCCGACGCCTCCGATCCCCACAGTACCGCAGATTGCTCTGCGTCTCGATGGCGTTGCTTGCCTTGGCTACGGGCCAGCCGGCCCGCGCCGATAACGTCACCTTGCCTGATCTGCTTATCGGCGTCACTCAAGGCTTTCTTGAGTTCACTGTAGAAGATTATCTGGCCACGACGCAGACACCGGGCCGCTACGAAATCCAGGTCAACCAGCTGGATCCGCGCCTGCGCATGCCCATGTGCGACAGAGAATTGACAGCTTCCCTGGAAAGCCCCGCCCAGCCCATCGGGCGCGTGACCGTGAAAGTGCGCTGCGAAGGCGCCTCGCCCTGGACGGTGTTCGTGCCCGCCCAGGTCAAACTGTTTCGCGAAGTGGTGGTGGTGACGCGCCCGCTGAAACGTACCGGAATCATTGGTTATGATGACGTCGCGATGCGCGAGCGCGACATCAGCATGATCACCCAGAGCTACCTCACGTCCCTTGACCAGGCACTCGGGCAGAAACTTACCCGACCAATGGTCGCCGACCAGGTGATTACCCTGGTCCATCTCGAGCAGGCCGAAGTCGTGCGCAAAGGTGACCAGGTGGTGATTTCCGCCAGCAGCGGTGGCCTGAATGTAAAAATGCCGGGGGAAGCCCTGTCCAACGGCGGCATGAGTGAACAGATTCGCGTCAAGAACCTGAATTCCAACCGCGTGATCAAGGCCCGGGTGACTGCGCCGGGGCAGGTTGAGGTGGCTTTATAGATCACTGGCATCGGACGCCAGCTTTTCCTACACTGTGCGCAAAGCGGCATCGCGCATAGGTTTATTGTCAATCGAGCCTAAAGTTTGTCCGGGTATGGCCGAAAACATGGCAAGCGTCCAAATACCCAGAGGTTTTTTTAACATGGTCATCGATTTCAGTCGTTTGAATAACGCCCTGCCAACGCCCGGTTCTTCGCGCACCAACGGTGCCAAAGACAGCGTTGAAGCCAAGTCCCAGCCTCTGCCTGCCAAGACAGAACAGGCCGGTGCGAGCCAAAGCGGGGAATCGGTACACCTGAGCAATGAGGCTCAACAGTTGCAGAAGGTCACTGACTCGCTGAGCGATCAGCCAGTTGTCAATAAAGCCCGTGTGGCCGAATTGAAACAGGCGATTGCCGATGGCAGCTATAAGGTCGACAGCAACCGTGTAGCCAGCAAACTGCTTAACTTCGAAGCCGAGCGCTAGGCAAAGGCCTGCGCCAGGCTTTTGGACGCTTAAACCCCAAGGCCAGCCATGCACGACGAAAACTTGCTACAACTGATCATTGAAGACCTGCCTCCCGCACAGCAGCTGCTGGAGCTCCTTCGAGAAGAATCACTGGCCCTGTACGGCCGGGACATGCGCATGCTGGAAGAAATCCTGGCGCGCAAGCAATCGCTGATCGTCCTGCTGGAACAGCACGGCAAGAAGCGCAGCCAGATTCTGATCAGCCTGGGCCTCACGGCCGACCACAAGGGCCTGGAACAACTCGCCAGCCACTCCACGGTGGGCGACCAGTTGCTGGCCCAGAGCAAAGAACTCAACCAGTTGCTGACCCTGTGCCAGGAAACCAACCTCCTCAACGGCCAGGCCATCCAGCTTCAGCAAGCCACGACCGCCAATCAGTTGCGTATCCTCCACGGCGGCGAGCCTCCGGCTCTCTACAACGCTCAAGGCTCCACCTCACGCCTGGCCAAGCCAAGCACCCGCAGCCAAGCCTGAAACCAGTTTGAGCGCGCCCTATCCAAGTCGCGCCACATACTGGCAAAATGACAGCACTTGCGTGTAGTCGTATTTTGTCTGGAGATGGAAGAACCGTGTTCAACACCCTTAACGCGGAAGATGCTCCGCAGCCACCCAAGGTACTCACCACGCCGCTGGAAATCGCTGGCACCTTGCGGATGCTGCAAGAAAGCCATGATCCGCTGATCATCACCTTCCATGAACGCAACCAGCGGTTTCAAAGCTACCTGGTGGAAATCGACCGGGACAGCAAGACACTGGCCTTGGACGAAATGGTCCCGCGCGACGGCGAACGCTACCTCGAGAATGGCGAAGCTTTCCGGATCGAAGGTTTTCACGATGGTGTGCGGGTAGCCTGGGAAAGCAACGGCACCCTGACCCTCGATGAAGCCGGCGGCCACCGTATTTACCGCGGCAGCATGCCTGGCGAGGTGATTTACCATCAGCGTCGCAACGCCTTCCGCGCGGCGTTGAAGCTGGCGCAACTGGTGAGCGTCGAACTGGGCGGCGACAAACTCAAGGCCCCCATCAGCGGCAAGTTGCTGGATATTTCCGCCACCGGCTGCAAATTGCGCTTCGAAGGGGATATTTCCGAGCGCCTGCAACTGGGCCAGGTCTACGACCGATTTATCGCCGCGCTACCCTTTGGCAGCATGACCACCTCGGTAGAACTGCGTTACCTGCACTTCGAAGAAAGGATCAACACCACCTTCGCCGGCCTACGTTTTCATAACATGAGCGGGCTGGTGCAGCGTCAGGTCGAGCGGTTTGTGTATCAACTGCAGCGTGAAGCGCGCCGGTTTGACAAGGACGACGACCTTTAAACAATAAAGGTCGCGACAAAAAAACGGGCAGTCCCTCAAGGGGGCTGCCCGTTTTTGCTTTCAGGGGCGCGCCCTGCTCAAGTCGTGGGGGTGATCATCCGGGTCCGGATGCTCTGGTGGCTCGGTGACAGGCTCCGGCTGATCCAGCTCGGGATCGACTTCCGGCTCGGGATCCACAACGGCGGTCTGCATCTGGTCCTGCACCACCTGTTCGTCCACTCGCGGATCGAGGCATGCTACCAGGGGCGAGCTGGACATGCTGTCGGGCATCGCCACGTGATGCAGGGGTGCGTCGTCCACCTGATGCAGGTTGGTGACCGCCTTGGGCCGGATGCGCCACACCAGGATCAATGCGCACACGCTGAAAAACGCATACAGCATATGGCTGCCGAACAGCTTCATCACCACACCGGCCAACAGCGGGCCGACACTGGCGCCGATGCCGTAGGTCACCAGCAACATCGCAGTGAGCGACACCCGGCGATCACCCTCGACGTGGTCGTTGGAAAACGCCACAGCCAGCGGGTACAGGCAGAACTGCACCAGGGAACAGAGAAAGCCCGCGACGAACAGCACTTCCAGTGGTACCTGGGTCATGATCGCCAACGGCAACGCGGCCACCGCCAGGCACAAGGCGAAACAGCGAATCAACAGCGCGCGGTCATATCGATCGGACAGCCAGCCCAATGGCCACTGCACCAGCAGCCCGGCGAAAATGCAGCTACCCATGAACAGGCCGACCTGCTCGGTGGTCAGCCCTTGCTGAGACGCGTACAGCGGCGCCAAACCGTAGAACGAGCCGACGATCAGCCCGGCCCCCAACACCGTACTGAGGGACTGCGGCACCCGCTTGATAAAGAAGCGCGGCTCCATCGGCGCCGGATGCAACGGCGCCGGGTGAATGCGGCGAGTCATGGCCACCGGCACCAGGCACAGCGCAAAACACAGCGCGACCAGCATCAGCAACTCAAGCCCCAACTGCGGGTGCATCACAAGGATCAACTGGCCCAGCACCAGGCCCAGGTACGAGGCGATCATATAGCCGCTGAACACCGCACCGCGCTGCTTGGCTTCAGCCTGTTCGTTAAGCCAGCTCTCGATGACCATGTACTGGCACATCATGCCCAGGCCGACAATCATCCGCAGCACAATCCAGGCTGGCAGCCAGTTGATCAGCCCGTGGCCCAACACCGCCGCGCCGACGATCCCGGCACAGGTGGCGTAGGCCCGGATATGCCCGACGCGGCCAATCAGGCGGTGACCTATCTTGCCCCCCAACACCAGGCCAAAATAGTTGGCGGCCATCAACGCACCGACCCACAGGCTGTCGACATGATCTGCCGCCAGGCGCAAGGCCAGGTAAGTACTGAGCAGGCCAGAGCCGATCAGCATCATCAGGGAAGCAAAATAAAGGGCTCGAAAAGGTTTCCAGATCTGGCGCATCGGCGTTCCGAGCGGCTCCTTGCTGTGGGTGTCAGGACTACCGGAATGATAGTCCCGCGTCGTCGGGTCCGGACAGCCAAAACATGCGGTTGCCGGGGAATATTTTGCTCATGCCAATTGGCTACGTGTCAGACGCTCGCCAGTCACCCGCGAGGTACAGGACGCAGACGAATACTTGCGCCGCCCCGCTCTTGCCTCCCGTGTGAACCTCAAACGCGGGCAAGGTTCGGTTGGTGTTTGAAAAGACTGCCGCACTCAAACGCCCGGCCACAAAAAAGCCCCGCCAGATAAATCTGATCGGGGCTTGCGGACGTCGAGGCCGCTTGGGCAGCAACGGTGAAGTGGTGTCCCAGGGCCGGTTCGAACGGCCAACCTTCCCCTTAGGAGGGGGATGCTCTATCCAATTGAGCTACTGGGACTAATGACAGCCAACCGGCGATGGGCACGGCGACGGACGGCGTGCATGTTAACGGCGCAGGTGAATTTTGTCATGTCGTCCGTTGGCTTTTTGAGTGTAGGCCCATGCCAGTGACAGCCGGTGGTATTGCGCTCAACGATTACGGACGGCTCGGACCATCGTGCAAAATGCACTCCCCCAAAATGCCATCATTGCAAATTGCAACAGCATGGCAATCTGGACACTATATAAATGTTTGATTTTAAAGGATTTATTGTCAATTAAAGACTGGCACGACACCTGCAATCCTTTATCCTACAAATACAGTCCGGCCCAGCCATCTGCGGAGAACATGCACATGAACAGCGCACTTCTACTAGCCCTCAATACCGTTGCACTGGCTGCGCTGGTGATGTTCCATTTTCAGTCCACCACTTCCGACGACGCCGCGCAGGTCAGCCAGGCGATTCCCCATCACCTGCAACAGCGCCCGCAACTGGCTGTCATGAAGCCGAACATGCAATCCCCACTGCAACTGACCCAGGGCACTCAAGCCGCTCCTGCCGCTGAACACTGGGTTTTCTGAACCGCTTACCGGAGCATTCCATGAACAAGTCCGCCTGGCTGTTTCTGACCTTGGCACTGGCCGCCGCCGGCCTCGGCCTGAACGTATTGTCGCAAGACGTACAGACAGTCTCCTTCGTCGCCGCCGGCGTGTTTGGCAGCCTGTGGGTATTGGCAGTCTTCATTGGTCGCCGCATCAAATTCGATCCCGTACTGCGCTGAATCCCCCCCCCCGCTCGTCGCCCTCGCTAAAATCGCTGCCACGCCTCGGCTTGTCCGTCCGGACAGCCGACCATATGTCGCTCCGCATTCGTAAATTGGCAATTTGCCACTAATCTTAAAGTTAAGGGCAAAAGGCCATATTGCTATAGGATGTGCGCCCGAAAAGCCTTTTGCGCCCAGGGTCTGCGGGCTCAACACTCATTTGGGTGCGTCCGCGGAAAGTTTTCCAACCAGTCCGCAAATTTTGAAATGAGTACTGGCATAAAGCCGGTAGCCGGTTCAATATTTGTCACAGAATTGACGCCAAGGAACTGGCAAATCTGAGGCATGATGCGGCCTCTTTGCAATTCAGGTTGAACATTTGGCAGCAAACCTTGTCCTAACATGCATCTTGCGGCCAATTCCAAAAACCGCTCCCCTGAACTAACCGGTTAAATATATGCGCCCATTGAAACAGGCAATTTATTCCAGCCGTACGGCTGACAAGTTCGTCGTACGTCTGCCAGACGGAATGCGGGAACGCATTGCCGAGGTGGCTCGCAATCATCACCGCAGCATGAACTCTGAAATCATCGCACGCCTGGAACAAAGCCTGATTCAGGAAGGTGCGCTGGGCGACGAGCTGAGCATGCGCCTGGACAGCCCCGAGCTGTCACTGCACGAACGCGAACTGCTGCAGCGTTTTCGTCAGCTCTCCCACCGCCAGCAAAATGCTCTCGTCTCGCTGATCGCCCACGACGTTGAGGCAGCTGCAGAAGCCAACTGATTGGCAACTGAAAGCTGAAAGCCAGCCATGCGCTGGCTTTTTTTTGCCCGGGATTTGGTCAGGAAAGGATCAAGGGGCAAATGCCCCCGATCCATGGAAGGGATCAAAGCAGGAAGATGGTTGCCAGGCCCAGGAAGATGAAGAAGCCGCCACTGTCGGTCATGGCCGTGATCATCACACTGGCACCCATCGCCGGGTCTCGTCCAAGGCGCACCAGGGTCATTGGAATCAGAACTCCCATCAACGCTGCCAGCAGCAGGTTAAGCGTCATGGCCGCCGTCATGACCACGCCGAGCGACCAGCTGCCATACAGCAGGTACGCCACGATACCGATGACACCGCCCCACACCAGGCCGTTGATCAGCGCGACCGCAAGCTCCTTGCGCATCAAACGCTTGCCATGCCCGGTCCCCACCTGATCCAGCGCCATGGCGCGGACGATCATGGTGATGGTCTGGTTACCCGAGTTACCGCCAATACCCGCCACAATCGGCATCAGTGCAGCCAGGGCCACGAGCTTCTCGATGGAGCCTTCAAACAGGCCGATCACCCGTGAAGCAATAAACGCGGTAATCAAATTCACCGCCAGCCAGGCCCAGCGGTTACGCAGGGACTTCCAGACCGACGCAAAAATATCCTCTTCTTCCCGCAGACCGGCCATGTTGAGAACTTCGCTTTCGCTCTCCTCACGAATCAGGTCGACCATTTCATCGATGGTCAGACGACCGATCAGCTTGCCGTTCTTGTCGACCACCGGGGCCGAGATCAAGTCATAACGCTCAAACGCCTGGGCCGCGTCGTAAGCGTCTTCGTCA
Organism: Pseudomonas sp. I8001; assembly: GCF_013385345.1. NCBI lineage: Bacteria > Pseudomonadati > Pseudomonadota > Gammaproteobacteria > Pseudomonadales > Pseudomonadaceae > Pseudomonas > Pseudomonas sp. I8001. Next base: position 29,724 of record NZ_JACAQC010000010.1, on the reverse strand, counting down.
GGATGGAAACTCACCGGGTCACTGGCCATGACGTCCGCGACTTTCTTGTCCGGATCATTGACCAGCAGGCGCTTGATCGGCAGTACGCCCTTGAGGATCCCTTCGTAGTCGACCACGAACAGCTTGTCGGTGTGGCCTGGCAGCTCTTTCAACCGGCGCAGGTAGCGCAGAACCACTTCCAGGCTGACGTCTTCACGGATGGTGACCATCTCGAAGTCCATCAACGCACCGACCTGCTCCTCGTCGTAGGACAACGCCGAGCGCACACGCTCGCGCTGCTGGCCATCGAGGGTTTCCATCAGCTCATGGACGACGTCACGCGGCAGCTCGGAAGCCAGGTCAGCGAGTTCGTCGGCATCCATGTCCTTGGCGGCCGCCAGGAGCTCGTGATCGTCCATGTCGGCGATCAGGGTTTCACGGACCGAGTCGGATACTTCGAGGAGGATGTCGCCGTCGCGGTCAGCCTTGACCAACTGCCAAAGGGTCAGGCGGTCATTCAGCGGCAAGGCTTCGAGGATGTAGGCAACGTCGGCGGAGTGCAGGTCATCGAGCTTGCGTTGCAGCTCGACAAGATTTTGCCGGTGGACCAGGTTCTCGACCCGGTCATTGTTCGCGCCTTCCTGGCGATGCGTCAGGTCTTCGACCACGCGCTGGCGCTGCAGCAGCTCGACGACTTGAGCCAGGCGATCTTGCAGGCTTTCTTGTGTTTTCTTTACTTCAACTTCGGTCATAGGCGAACTCCACTCCCAGCAGCGGGGCACGCCGGAAGGATCAATCAGTCAATTCATGATTGGTAAAACGGGGTACTGAGTAACTACTGGGTAAGTCCATGGAGGTGTTCCACAAGCCCCGGCGGGGCTGACGGGCGCAATGATACACCGGGCGGCCGCGATTAACGTCAAAAAACTGGAAAGAACAAGCGCTTGCGACACAAAGCTGAGCATTGGCCACACATATGAACTGCGACGACGCAGCTTGAGAGGAAAACACATGGGCGGGAGAAAAAGGCGCCCCGGGAAATAAAAACCCCAGACGGCAAAAAGCCCGCACTAGGCGGGCTTTTTGTTGTTTGGTGCACTCGACAGGATTCGAACCTGTGACCGCTCGGTTCGTAGCCGAGTACTCTATCCAGCTGAGCTACGAGTGCAGATTGTGTTTTTAGACCAGATCACAACTGGTTGAAGCCAAGTTACCTGCATTGCTGCAACTAACTCTTAAATGGTGCACTCGACAGGATTCGAACCTGTGACCGCTCGGTTCGTAGCCGAGTACTCTATCCAGCTGAGCTACGAGTGCATTTGTTGCCGCGCATTATAGGCCGTTCAATCTCTATGTAAAGCTATTTTTTCGTTTAGTTTCAACAACTTAGCGAAAAAACCAGATTGCAACGTACTAAGCAAATAATGGCGGAGAACGGGGGATTCGAACCCCCGACACCCTTTTGAGGTGTACTCCCTTAGCAGGGGAGCGCCTTCGGCCACTCGGCCAGCTCTCCGCAACACGGGGCGTATATTAACCAGCTTCATCCCCGTTTGCAAACATAAAAAACGATAAAAATTAATGGCTTGGTTCTTCGTCCTTCTCTTTCTTGATCCGCAGGTAGATTTCCTCGCGGTGGACAGCCACCTCTTTCGGAGCGTTAACCCCGATACGCACTTGATTGCCTTTGACGCCGAGCACGGTCACGGTGATTTCGCCATCACCAATAATCAGGCTTTCTGCGCATCGACGAGTCAGAATCAGCATACCTTTCTCCTCACGCATTTCATTTCGGGAACAACAGTCTGCAAAAAAAAGGCATTCGACCTACAACCAAATGGCCATAGCCCTACACGCCTAAGTATTGTCGAGCGCAGGTAAAAGAACAGGTCTTAACCACACACCCGGCAAAAAAATGAAAGGCGCGGATAACCGCGCCTTCCTGGCAACGCATCACTCGCCCTGTCGGGCCGGAGCGTCCAGCTCAAAAGCGGTATGCAGCGCGCGTACAGCCAGTTCCAGGTACTTCTCTTCGATCACCACCGACACCTTGATTTCCGATGTGGAGATCATCTGGATGTTGATGCTTTCCTTGGCCAGGGCTTCGAACATGCGGCTGGCAACGCCCGCATGGGAACGCATGCCCACACCCACGATCGACACCTTGGCAATCTTGGTATCGCCGACCACTTCACGGGCGCCGATTTCCTTCGCAGTGTTCTGCAGGATCCGCTCCGCCGCATCGTACTCGTTGCGGTGCACGGTGAAGGTGAAATCGGTGGTGTTATCGTGCGAGACGTTCTGCACGATCATGTCGACTTCGATGTTCGCGCCACTGATCGGGCCCAGGATCTTGAAAGCCACGCCCGGGGTGTCTGGCACGCCACGGATAGTCAGCTTGGCTTCATCACGGTTGAAAGCGATACCGGAAATGATCGGCTGTTCCATGGATTCCTCTTCATCAATAGTAATGAGGGTGCCCGGACCCTCCTTGAAGCTGTGCAGTACGCGCAGCGGAACGTTGTATTTGCCGGCGAACTCAACGGCACGGATCTGCAACACCTTGGAACCGAGGCTGGCCATTTCCAGCATCTCTTCGAAGGTGATCTTGTCCAGGCGCTGAGCCACGGATACGACCCGCGGGTCAGTGGTGTAGACGCCATCCACATCGGTGTAGATCTGGCATTCGTCAGCCTTCAGGGCTGCCGCCAGGGCCACGCCAGTGGTGTCGGAACCGCCACGACCGAGGGTGGTGATGTTGCCGTGCTCGTCGACGCCCTGGAAACCGGCGACAACTACCACACGACCGGCTTTCAGGTCAGCGCGAATCTTCTGGTCATCAATCTGCAGGATGCGGGCTTTAGTGTGCGCGCTATCCGTAAGAATGCGGACCTGGTTGCCAGTGTAGGACACCGCCGGCACACCACGCTTGTTCAGCGCCATGGCCAGCAATGCGATGGTCACCTGCTCACCGGTGGAAATGATCACGTCCAGTTCACGGGGAACCGGTTGCTGATCGCCACTGATTTGCTTGGCCAGATCGATCAGGCGATTGGTCTCGCCGCTCATGGCCGACAGCACCACCACCAGGTCATCGCCGGCATCGCGGAATTTCTTAACCTTGTCGGCGACCTGCTCGATTCTTTCGACAGAGCCGACCGAGGTGCCTCCAAATTTCTGTACGATCAAAGCCATTTCTAAGCCGCCTCAGCCCGTAAAGGGGCGCCTGTTATTCAATCAACCAGCACTGACTGAGCCCGCGACTAGACCACGGGCTCATTAACAGCGTCTTAAATACCTGCCTCGACAAACGGCACGGTCAGGGCCAGGGCCGCGTCCAGGGCGCCGGCGTCAACACCACCGCCTTGCGCCATGTCCGGACGACCACCGCCCTTCCCGCCCACTGCCGCGGCGGCTTGCTTCATCAAATCACCGGCCTTGAGTTGGCCAGTCAGGTCCTTGGTTACACCGGCAACCAGAACGACCTTTTCCTCATGGACACTGCCGAGCAGGATCACTGCGCGGCCGAGCTTGTTCTTCAACTGATCGACCAAGGCCAACAGCGCCTTGCCGTCCTGACCGTCCAGGCGCACGGCCAGCACTTTCACACCCTTGACGTCCAGGGCGGAAGCCGACAGATCGTCGCCCGCCGCGCTGGCCGCCTTGGCCTGCAACTGCTCCAGCTGTTTCTCCAGCTGACGGTTGCGCTCCAGTACGCCGGAGAGCTTGTCGATCAGGTTGTCGCGGCTGCCCTTGACCAGGCCGGCCGCTTCCTTGAGTTGTTCTTCTGCCGCATTGAGGTAGGCCAGGGCCGCAGCACCGGTGATCGCTTCAATACGACGTACGCCGGAAGCCACGCCGCCTTCGCTGATGATTTTCAGCAGGCCGATGTCGCCGGTACGGCTGGCGTGGATACCACCACACAGCTCCACCGAGAAGCTGCCGCCCATGCTCAATACGCGCACTTCGTCGCCGTACTTCTCGCCAAACAGCGCCATGGCGCCTTTTTGCTTGGCGGTCTCGATATCGGTTTCTTCGGTTTCCACCGGGGTGTTCTTGCGAATCTCGGCGTTGACGATGTCTTCCAGGGCCTTCAACTGCTCAGGCTTGATCGCCTCGAAATGACTGAAGTCAAAACGCAGGCGCTGGCTATCGACCAACGAACCCTTCTGTTGCACATGCTCACCCAGCACCTGACGCAACGCAGCGTGCAGCAAGTGAGTGGCAGAATGGTTCAAGGCAGTTGCATGCCGTACGTCGGCATCTACCTGAGTGTCCACCGGCGCGCCGACGGTCAGGTTGCCCAGCACCAGCACGCCGTGATGCAGGAACGCACCGCCGGTCTTGGTGGTGTCGCGCACTTCAAAACGACCGGAGGTGGAGCTCAGGAAACCACAGTCGCCAACCTGGCCACCGGATTCAGCGTAGAACGGGGTCTGGTCGAGGACCACAACACCCTCGTCACCTTCGTTCAGCACGTCGACCGACTTGCCGTCCTTATAGATAGCCACGATCTTGGCCGAGCCAACGGTGGCTTCGTAACCAATGAACGAAGTCGCCACATCAACCTTTACCAGGGTGTTGTAGTCCAGGCCAAAGGAGCTGGCGGAACGGGCACGGACGCGCTGGGCTTCCATCTCACGCTCAAACCCGGCCTCGTCGATGGTCAGCTCGCGTTCGCGGGCGATGTCGGCGGTCAGGTCCATCGGGAAACCGTAGGTGTCGTACAGCTTGAACACGACGTCGCCCGGCACCACGGTGCCCTTGAGCTCGACCAGGTCCTGCTCGAGGATCTTCAGGCCGTGCTCCAGGGTCTTGGAGAACTGCTCTTCTTCAGCCTTGAGCACGCGCTCGATGTTGGCTTGCTGCTGCTTGAGTTCCGGGAAGGCATCGCCCATCTCGGCCACCAGCGCGGCAACGATCTTGTAGAAGAAGCTACCGGTGGCGCCCAGCTTGTTACCGTGACGGCAGGCCCGACGGATGATGCGGCGCAGCACATAGCCACGGCCTTCGTTCGACGGCAGCACGCCATCGGCGATCAGGAAGCCGCAGGAACGGATGTGATCCGACACCACCTTGAGCGACGACTGGTTGTCGTTGGCACAGCCAATGGCCGCGGCCGAAGCGCTCAGCAGGTTGGTGAACAGGTCGATCTCGTAGTTGGAGTGAACGTGCTGCATCACCGCACTGATCCGCTCCAGGCCCATGCCGGTGTCCACCGACGGCGCTGGCAACGGATGCAACACGCCATCGGCGGTGCGGTTGAACTGCATGAACACGTTGTTCCAGATTTCGATGTAGCGGTCGCCGTCTTCTTCCGGCGAGCCCGGTGGGCCACCCCAGATGTCGGCGCCGTGATCGTAGAAAATCTCGGTGCACGGGCCGCACGGGCCGGTATCGCCCATGGTCCAGAAGTTGTCGGACGCGTAAGGCGCGCCCTTGTTGTCGCCGATGCGAATCATGCGCTCGACCGGCACCCCGATTTGCTGGGTCCAGATGTCGTAGGCTTCGTCATCGGTGGCGTAGACGGTCACCCAGAGTTTTTCCTTCGGCAGCTTCAGCACGCCGGTCAGGAAGGTCCAGGCAAAGGTGATCGCGTCTTTCTTGAAATAGTCGCCGAAGCTGAAGTTACCTAGCATCTCGAAGAATGTGTGGTGGCGGGCGGTGTAGCCCACGTTTTCCAGGTCGCTGTTCTTGCCGCCGGCGCGTACGCACTTCTGGCTGCTGGTGGCGCGGGTGTAGGCGCGCTTTTCCTGGCCCAGGAAGCAGTCCTTGAACTGGTTCATCCCCGCGTTGGTGAACAGCAGGGTTGGGTCATTGCCTGGGATCAAGGAGCTGGAGGCGACACGGGTGTGACCTTGCTCTTCGAAGAAGCGAAGGAAGGCTTCACGGATTTCTGCGCTTTTCATTAGGTTCTTCCACGGAGGCTGCGGCCAAAGGCCAGTGCTAAACGTCATCAGACGGAGCGACGGCAAAGGGCCGCATTATATCGGCCCTTTGCCCGTGGTACAGCGTGTTTATGTGATAGAAACAGTCAATTAGACGGTCTGCACTGTCATTTCCGGGAAAACTCGACAAATGTCGCGAGCACTTGCTCGATCTGCGCCCGGCTGACGTCCAGGTGCGTGACCATGCGCAGGCGCGGCGCCGCGCTCAACTTGATCCCGCGCTCGGCAGCAAACGCCTTCAAGGCCTGGGCTCGATCACCGATGTCGACGTAGACCATATTGGTCTGCACCGGCTCCACCGTATAACCCGCCTTGCGCAGTTCATCCCCCAGCCATTGGGCATTGGCGTGGTCGTCGGCCAGGCGCTGCACCTGGTGATCCAGGGCGTACAGCCCCGCCGCCGCCAGCGAACCGGCCTGGCGCATGCCGCCACCGACCATCTTGCGCAAACGACGGGCCTTGGCGATCAACGCGGTGGAGCCGCACAGCACCGAGCCGATCGGCGCGCCCAGGCCCTTGGACAGGCACACCGACACCGAATCGAAGTGCTGGGCAATTTCCCGCGCATCCACACCCAGCTTGACCGCCGCGTTGTAGAGCCGCGCGCCGTCCAGGTGCAAGGCCAGGCCGTGTTCCCGGGTAAAGGCTCGCGCGGCCGCCAGGTATTCCAGCGGCAGGACCTTGCCCTGCATGGTGTTTTCCAGCGCCAACAAGCGGGTACGGGCGAAGTGGAAGTCGTCCGGCTTGATCGCGGCCAGCACGTGCTCCAGGTTCAGGGAACCGTCGGCCTGCACTTCCAGGGGTTGTGGCTGGATCGAGCCGAGAACCGCCGCGCCGCCGCCTTCGTATTTGTAGGTGTGGGCCTGCTGACCGACAATGTATTCCTCGCCACGCTCACAGTGCGCCATCAACGCCAGCAGGTTGCTCATGGTGCCGGTGGGCACGAACAACGCGGCGGCAAAACCCAGGCGCTTGGCCAGTTCGGCTTCCAGGCGATTGACGCTCGGGTCCTCGCCGTAGACGTCGTCGCCGCTGGCGGCAGTGGCCATCGCCTCGAGCATGCCAGGGGTCGGTTGGGTCACTGTGTCGCTGCGCAGGTCAATCACGTTCATCAAACTAGCCTCTAGCGGATTGGAGCGTTTCTTGTGTTGACGATTACTGCGGGCAAACCCGCGGAATATCAAGCCCCGTGCTTGCACAATCGAATACCAACCAAACAAACCGATATAGGTTATCGATAAACCAACCGTGCAGTTTCTGAAAAACCATGATAAAAACTCTCCGCCGCCAGGGTTCTGGCGGCAACGTTCTCAGGGCGGGGTGTAATTCCCCACCGGCGGTAATTGCACGCAACGTGCATAGCCCGCGAGCGCTTGGCGCCTCGAACTGCCTCGGCAGGACGGCGACAAGGTCAGCAGACCCGGTGTGATCCCGGGGCCGACGGTCATAGTCCGGATGAAGAGAGAACGGGATTGGCACCTAAGGGCCGCGCTGACGTCATGTTCACATGAGCCCGCTGTGCGTACCCTTAAATCCCATTCGATTCATAACGCCCTGTTTTTTTCTTAAACAGGAGTCAGAACATGCAACCCACCGCAATCGACAGCAAAAGCAAAAACCATCACGGCGAGCGCGTCGCGTTTATCCAGGCCTGCTGGCACAAGGATATTGTCGACCAATCCCGTAAAGGTTTCCTCGCCGAAATGATCGCCCAGGGCTACCAGGAATCGGACATCGATTTCTTCGAAGTCGGCGGCGCCTTTGAAATGCCCCTGCACGCCAAGCTGCTGGCCAAGTCCGGCCGTTATGCCGGTATCGTCGCGGCCGCCCTGGTGGTGGACGGCGGGATCTACCGTCACGAGTTCGTGGCCCAGTCCGTGGTCAGCGGCCTGATGCAGGTCCAGCTGGAAACCGAAGTGCCGGTGTTCTCGGTATCCCTGACCCCGCACCACTTCCACGCGGGCAGCGAGCACCATACGTTCTTCTATGAGCACTTCGTGCACAAGGGCCAGGAAGCGGCACGCACCTGCGCCGACACCCTGCACAAGGTTCGCGCACTGCGTCGCAATGAGCCACGGGCGGTAGCGGTTTAAGCAACACCACCAAGCAAATGTGGGAGCGGGCTTGCTCGCGAAGGCGGAGTTTCAGTCAATACATGTCTGACTGATACACCGCCTTCGCGAGCAAGCCCGCTCCCACATTTGACCGAGTCGGTCTCGGGGTTCAGGCCAGGCCAGCATCCGTGGTCGGCACAATCAATATCCCCGCTCGCAAGCCATTCTTGACCTTCGGGTTCGGGAAGATGATGCGCGCGCCCTCCTCCTCGATTACCCAGCGGGTCTTGGCAATGTCCTCGGCCAGCAGATAACCCTTCTCCAACTCCGAAAAGTTTTCCACGTCCGCCGGCAAATGCAGGACGAAGGTATCGCTGTGCTTGATCACTTCCCGGGAGACGCTGAACAGCTGCAGGCCATCCAGGCTCTCGGTGGCCGGCTCGTTGCCTTCGATGATCTGCGTGAGGCGGGTTTCCAGGCGCGATACGTCCACGCCCTGGTTCTGCCCGAACGGCCGGGCCTTGCCCAACTCCAGGGTGAAGGACTCGGCCTCCAGCTGCTCGTAGGTAAACGCCGTGAAGGTGATCGACGTCTTGTTCTGCAACAGCACCGCCTCCAGGCCGGCGGCTCGCAGGCGCGCCAGTTCACGACGTGAATGCTGGCGACCGTCCTTCCACGGGTACAGTGCGAACTGCTCGATCTTCGAGCCACGGATGGCGGTGTGCAGGTCGTAGTGCAAACGGCTACGCCCAGGCACGCTGAAGAAGGTGCGGGCCAACTGTTCAAGCTCGGCGGCGCGCATGGCTTCAGGGCCGATGTTTTGTTCATGACGGCCGTTGAACAGCCGGTTGACGTCCAGTTCGAGGTAACGCTCGCCGCGGCGCATGGCCTCAGGGTTGCCGAACAGGAACAGGATACGGGTGCGGGGCTTGATCTCCCCACGGGCAATGCCCTGCAGCAAGCGGTCGGCCAATTCGATTGGCGCGGTTTCGTTGCCATGGATGCCGGACGACAGCAGCACGTCGCTGCCGTTGTCCCGCGCCTCAGGAGGCCGCACTTCCAGCGCGCCCTCACTGAGCCAACGCAGTTGCACGCCGTCGACAGTCAGTTGAATTTTTTGCGCCGGTTCGCGACCGGCGAGGGTCAGTTCAAGCAGTTTGCCGAGGGCGAGCATACACAGCTTCCTTAGTGGTTGCAGCCAGGACCGTGGACGTGATCGTCGTCATCACCTTCAACGTCGGCCGGTTCCATTTCCAGTTGCAGGCTCATCAGGTTGGTGGCCAACGGGCGCATCAGCAGGTTGGCGTATTCCGCGTCGCCTTCTTCCACGTCCACGCCGATCAGCAGTTGGCCACGGCCGTCGTGCTGGATCCAGATCTCCTTGCCCTGCCACACCACGGCGACGCGGGTGCAGGAAGTTTCCAGCTGGGTGCCGTCGGTGTCTTCAAGGATCAGTTTCAGGGTGTCGGTGGTCATAAATAGTTCTCAGCCGTGCGGCGTTAATTGATCTGGAAAGGATAAACCGAGCCCAGTTTAAGGATTTGCGTCAGTTCATCCAGTGCCGTCCGGCACTCAAGCAGCAATTGCGGGTCAGCCAGGTCGGTTTCCCGCAGGCTGTCGCGGTAGTGCTTGTCGACCCATTGGGTCAGCGTGTCGTACAACGGCGCTGTCATGATAACCCCTGGGTTGACCGCCGCCAGTTCGGTTTCATTCAAGGCTACACGCAAGCGCAGGCACGCCGGGCCACCGCCGTTCTGCATGCTTTGCTTGAGGTCGAAGACTTTGACTTCGCGGATCAGCCCGCCGGAGGACGTCAGGCCTTGCAGGTACTGCCAGACACGCTCGTTGGCGCGGCATTCTTCCGGCACGATCAGCAGCATCGAACCGTCGGCACGGGTCAGCAGCTGGCTGTTGAACAGGTAGGAACGCACCGCGTCTTCAACCCCCACCTGGGCCCGTGGCACGCAGATCGACTGGAAATTGCCGCCGAGCTTGCCGAGCTTGCCCTGCAATTCGCCGAGCATCTGATCGGTATTGAGGAACGCGTCCTCGTGATAGAACAGCACCTCGCCATTGCCCACCGCGATCACGTCGTTGTGGAACACGCCGGCATCGATCACCGCCGGGTTCTGCTGCGCGTAAACCACACCGTCGTCCCGCAGGCCATGCAGGCGCGCGACCGCCTGGGAGGCTTCGAGGGTCTGGCGCGCCGGGTACTTTTGCGGCGCCGGGTAGCGGGTGTCGAACGCGCTGCGGCCGAACACGAAAAACTCTACGCCCGCCTCGCCATAGTCCCGGCAGAAACGCGTGTGGTTGGCCGCGCCTTCGTCACCGAACTGCGCCACGGCCGGCAGCGCGGCGTGGTGGGCGAAGTGTTTGCCATCGGCAAACATCGCTCCCAGCACGCGGCTGGTGGTCGGGTGTTCGATGCTGCGGTGGTATTTGCAGTTGAGGTTGGCGGCGGTGAAATGCACGCGGCCGTCAAAGGTGTCGGCGCTCGGGCTGACGGTCGCGGCATTGGCCACCCACATGCTCGACGCCGAGCAACTGGCAACCAGCAGCGGCATGGCTTGCTTGGCGGCCTGCTGGATGACTTGTGCGTCGGTGCCGGCAAAACCGAGGTTGCGCAAGGCGGCCACATCCGGACGTTCCTGGGGCGCCAGCACACCTTGCACAAAGCCCATTTCCATCAGGGCCTTCATCTTCGCCAAGCCTTGCAGCGCAGCTTCCTTCGGGTTGGAGGACTGCTGGCTGTTGCTTTGGGACGCGACGTTGCCGTAGGACAAGCCGCCGTAGTTATGGGTCGGCCCCACTAGACCGTCAAAATTGACTTCACAGGATTTCATCGGCGAGGCTCCACGAACATCTGTATTTTTATAGGCATCAAATTACTTGAACACACCACAAATCAAGTGTGGGAGCGGGCTTGCTCGCGAAAGCGGTGGTTCAGTCGCCTGAAATGTTGAATGACACACCGCCTTCGCGAGCAAGCCCGCTCCCACATTTAGATCAGCGTCACACCCGGGGTTAACGTCGCCGGTAGCACCAGGCTCGGGGTCTCAAGGGAGGCCACCGGGTACGCGCAATAGTCCGCCGCGTAATAGGCGCTGGCGCGATGGTTGCCCGAAGCCCCTACCCCGCCAAATGGCGCGCTGCTCGCAGCACCCGTCAGCTGTTTGTTCCAGTTGACGATCCCGGCGCGGCTTTCCAGCCAGAACTGCTGGTAACGCGCCTCGGAATCCGACAGCAACCCGGCCGCCAAGCCGTATTGAGTGTTGTTGGCCTCGGCAATCGCCGCCTCGAAATCAGCGTAGCGGATCACTTGCAGCAGTGGGCCGAACAGCTCTTCGTCAGCACGTTCCGTAACCTCGGTCACATCGATAATCCCCGGCGTCAGCAACGCAGCCTGGGCCTGGGGTTGAGTCATTTCCAACAGCGCCACGGCGCCATTGGCCAACAGCAATTCCTGGGCATCCATCAACGCCTTGGCAGCACCGAGGGAAATCACCGAGCCCATGAACGGCGCCGGCGTTTGGTCAAATGCGCCGACTTCGATGGTCGAGCTCACCGCCACCAGGCGTGCGAGCAACGCATCGCCCCAGGCGCCTTCCGGCACCAGCAGGCGACGGGCGCAGGTGCAACGCTGGCCAGCGGAGATAAACGCCGACTGGATAATGGTGTACACGGCCGCATCCACATCGGCCACTTCGTCCACCACCAGCGGGTTGTTGCCGCCCATTTCCAGCGCGAGGATCTTGTCCGGGCGCCCGGCGAATTGCTGGTGCAGATGGTTGCCGGTGCGGCTGGAGCCAGTGAAGAACAGACCGTCGATGCCCGGATTCGCCGCCAGGGCGATCCCGGTTTCCCGTGCGCCTTGCAGCAGGTTCAACACGCCCGCCGGCAGGCCGGCGTCGATCCAGCATTGCACGGTCAGCTCGGCAACTTTCGGGGTCAGCTCGCTCGGTTTGAACAGTACGGTGTTACCCGCCAGCAAGGCCGGTACGATGTGGCCGTTAGGCAGATGACCGGGGAAGTTGTAAGGGCCAAACACCGCCACCACACCGTGGGGCTTGTGGCGCAATACGGCAGTGGCGTCGCCCAACGGGCCGCTCTTTTCGCCGGTACGCTCGCGGTAGCTTTGCACCGAGATCGCGACCTTGTTGACCATGCTGGTGACTTCAGTCGCCGATTCCCACAATGGCTTGCCGGTTTCCTCACCGATGCAGCGGGCGAGTTCGTCGGCACGGCTTTTCAGGTTGGCGGCGAAGGCTTCCAGCACGCTCAGGCGTTCTTCCAGGGAACGCTTGGCCCAGGCTGGAAAGGCCTGGCGCGCGGCCTGGACGGCGGACTCGACCTGCTCGGCGGTGGCGCCATTACCCGACCACACCACCTGCTGGGTCACCGGGTTCAGCGACTCAAACACTTCACCCTGGCCAGCCAGCCATTCACCTGCGATGTATAGCGAATTCATTATTTCGACTCCCGGGCAGCGGACAACGGTACGGCACGCACTTGATCACCGGCGATCAGTTGCAGGCGCTTGGCGGTCTGTTGATCGACCACCAGGGTGCCCGCAGCCAACCGCGCCGGCGCGGCGGTGATGCGGCAATCTTCACGTTTGCGGTTATGGATCAGGAACGGCGTGGCGTCGTCGCCCGGCGTACCAATCGCCAGCACCAGCGCTTCGCTGTCGCGCACGGCGCGGATCTTGGTGGTTTCACACTCCACCGCCGGGCCCGCGTCGAAGATGTCGACGTAGCCCTGGTAGCTGAAACCTTCGCTCTTGAGCATGCTCAGGGCCGGCTCGGTGTCGGTGTGGACCTTGCCGATCACGTTGCGCGCGTCCTCAGACAGGAAGCAGGTGTACAGCGGAAACTTCGGCATCAGCTCGGCGATAAACGCCTTGTTGCCCACGCCGGTGAGGTAGTCGGCCTGGCTGAATTCCATCTTGAAAAAGTGCCGGCCCAGGCTTTCCCAGAACGGCGAGCGCCCGGCTTCGTCGGACATGCCGCGCATCTCGGCGATGATCTTGTTGCCAAACAGCTGCGGGAATTCCGCGATAAACAGCATGCGCGCCTTGGCCAGCATGCGGCCGTTAAGGCCATTGCGGTAATCGGCGTGCAGGAACAACGAGCACAGCTCGGAGTTGCCGGTCAGGTCGTTGGCCAGAAACAGCGTCGGGATTTCACGGTAGATGTTCAGCTCCTGGGAGGCGCTGACCGTCAGGCCGACCCGGAAGTTGTACCAGGGCTCGCGCAGGCCGACGGCACCGGCGATGGCGGAAATCCCCACCACGCGGCCTTCGTCGTTTTCCAGCACGAACAGGTAGTCCGCATCACCGCGCCCGGCTTCGCCGCGAAAGGTCTTTTCAGCCCAGCCGACCCGATGGGTCAGGCGCTCTTCGTTGGCCGGCAAGGTGGTGAGGCCGGTGCCGGTGCTGCGCGCCAGATCAATCAGGGCCGGTAAATCGCTGCTGCGTACGGGACGAACGATCATGCTATCTCCTCAAACGGGCCGCCTTGCAAGCCACCCGCGAAACTCATTCTTAAACCGCTACCAGTCGAACGCTGGCACCCTCGCCGACGCCCAGGGCTTCGGCGGTTTCCAGGTCCAGGGTCACTGGCTTGCCCGGCGCGTAGTCCAGCTCCAGCATCACCGCGCGGTAATCCTGCAACTGGCCGTTGCTCACCAGGTACTGGCGGCCGACACCCTTGACCATCTCACCGATCTTCACCGGCACCACACGGCTCTGGGCGATCGAGCGAATGCCCGAGACGCGCGCATGCAGGGTTGGGCCGCCGTCGAAGATGTCGATGTAATGGTCGGTCTCGAAGCCTTCGCGCATCAGGATGTCGAAGGTGATCTGCGCCCGCGGGTGAACCTGGCCCATGGCTTCCTGGGCGGCGTCCGGCAACAGCGGCACGTAGATCGGGTAATGCGGCATCAGTTCGGCCAGGAAGGTCCGGCTCTTCAACCCGCACAGGCGCTCGGCGGCGGCGTAGTTGAGGTCGAAAAAGTTGCGGCCGATGGCGTCCCAGAACGGCGAATCACCGTTCTCGTCGCTGTAGCCCACAATCTCGGTGACCACCGAATCGGCGAAGCGCTCCGGGTGGCCGGCCACGAACAGCAGGCGGCCACGGGAGTTGAGCTCCGACCACGGCGAACCCACCAGCTCCGGCACCACGTAGAAGCTGGTCAGCAGGCTGTTGCCGGTGAGGTCATGGCACTGCGAGAGCACGTGGATCTTGTTGTGGATCTTCAGCTCGCGGGAAGCGTGCACGAAGGTCTCGTTACGGAAGCTGTAGAACGGTTCCGAGTAGCCGGCCGAGGCAACGATGGCCGAACAGCCCACCAGCTTGCCGGCGTCGGTGTCTTCCAGGACGAAGAAATAGCTTTCTTCACCGTTGAAGCTGACCTCGGCGGCGAAGGACGCTTCGCTCGCAGCGATCTTGTCGCTCAGGCGTTCGACATCATCCGGCAAGGAGGTGACACCAATCGGGCTGTCCGCAGCCAGACGCTGTACCTCGCCCAGATCAGCCATTTGCGCGGGGCGCATCACCAGCATGGTGTCACTCCTTAACTCGAAAACTCACAGGAAAAAATGCCGGACACGATCTTGAAATCAGTGAGGTCAAGTGTGGGAGCGGGCTTGCTCGCGAAAGCGGTGTGTCATTCAACATTTCAGGTGACTGAGCCACTGCATTCGCGAGCAAGCCCGCTCCCACATTTGATCTTCACAGCTTCAACTAAAGAGTCCGGCATACAAAATTTGTGTTGGGCGCCCGACTCGCCGGGCACCCAACGGTCCATCAGGCTTGCGTCAGCTTTTTCACCGCACGTTCGAAGCGGTCCAGACCTTCCTGGATATCGGCATCTTCCACCACCAGGCTCGGGGCGAAGCGCACCACATCCGGGCCGGCTTGCAGGATCATCAAGCCTTCGCGCTCGGCGGCGTTGAAGATGTCCTTGGCCTTGCCTTTCCAGGCATCGCTCAGCACGCAACCGAGCAGCAGGCCCAGGCCACGCACTTCGGTGAAGATGCCGTATTGCTGGCCAATCTTCTCCAGACGGGAAACGAACAGGTCGTGCTTGGCGTTAACGCCGGCCAGCACTTCTGGCGTGTTGATCACGTCGATCACCGCTTCCGCCACCGCGCACGCCAGCGGGTTGCCGCCGTAGGTGGTGCCGTGGGTGCCGACCACCAGGTGCTTGGCCAGGTCTTCGCGAGTCAGCATGGCCGCGATCGGGAAACCGCCGCCCAGGCTCTTGGCGCTGGTGAGGATGTCCGGCACGACGCCGTAATGCTGGTAGGCGAACAGCTCGCCGCTGCGGCCCATGCCGGTTTGCACTTCGTCGAACACCAGCAGCGCGTTGTTCGCGTCGCACAGGTCGCGGGCACCTTGCAGGTACGACAGTTCTGCCGGCAGCACGCCGCCTTCGCCCTGGATCGGCTCCAGCACCACGGCGCAGGTCTTGTCCGAGACGGCGGCTTTCAGCGCCTCCAGATCGTTGTAAAGCACGTGGGTGATGCCGACGATCTTCGGACCGAAGCCGTCGGAGTACTTCGACTGGCCACCCACGTTCACGGTGAACAGGGTACGGCCGTGGAAGCTGTTCAGCGCGGCGATGATTTCGTATTTCTCGGTGCCGAAGCGGTCGAACGCGACACGACGGGCCAA
The DNA here is from genome assembly GCF_013385345.1 of Pseudomonas sp. I8001. Taxonomy (NCBI): domain Bacteria; kingdom Pseudomonadati; phylum Pseudomonadota; class Gammaproteobacteria; order Pseudomonadales; family Pseudomonadaceae; genus Pseudomonas; species Pseudomonas sp. I8001. Next base: position 14,064 of record NZ_JACAQC010000010.1, on the reverse strand, counting down.
CTTGAAGGCGGCCTCGTTGGCTTCGGCGCCGGAGTTGCAGAAGAACACACGCTCGGCAAACGTGGCGTCGATCAGCTTATGGGCCAGGCGCAGGGCCGGCTCATTGGTGAAGACGTTGGACACGTGCCACAGCTTGTTGGCCTGTTCGGTCAGTGCACCGACCAGCGCCGGGTGGGCGTGGCCCAATACGTTGACCGCGATGCCGCCGGCAAAGTCGATCAGCTCTCGGCCCGCCTGGTCCCATACGCGGGAACCTGCGCCACGCACGGGGATGAAAGCGGCAGGTGCGTAGTTGGGAACCATGACCTGGTCGAAATCGGCACGTTGCACCGGGGCTTGCTCAACGGACATCGGAGTCTCCTGAAGAGGAACGCCTGCCTGAAACTGGCGGGCGATGCAGGGATTGTAAGGACAGTTTTCAGCGCGGCCTTGCCGCCAAGCGACAACTTCTTATAGCGCCAACCCGCGATTTTCGCGGGTTTACGCCAATGCGACAAATAGCATCGCAATGGCGCAGTTTAAACCGCCCGGGCCGGTTTTGGGCGGTCGGTGAGGCACAACTATCCAATGCCGTCGCCGATGGCCGTTTTGGTCTGCTGTTGATCTCATCCGCGCACAGGAACAGCGCCATCGCCTGGAGATGCCGGCCGAGCACTGATGCCTAGCCGCGCTCGGACGGCACCGACGACAATTCGAACGGGCTGCTGCTGCGGCGCTGGTTGCGGTCTTCACGAGGGGTGGCGCCGAAGAAGTTGCGGTAGGCGCTGGAGAAGTGCGGCCCCGAGGAGAAGCCGCAGGACAGGCCGATCTGGATGATCGACTTGCTGGTTTGCATGAGCATCTGGCGGGCCTTGTTAAGGCGCAGTTCCAGGTAGTACTGGCTGGGGACGCGATTGAGGTATTGCTTGAAGATCCGCTCGAGCTGTCGTCGGGACACGCACACATGCTGGGCGATTTCGTCGGTGGTCAGCGGCTCTTCGATGTTGGCCTCCATCAGCAAAACCGCCTGGGTCAGCTTTGGATGGCTGGAACCCAGGCGGTTTTGCAGCGGGATGCGCTGGCGCTCGCCGCCTTCGCGGATGCGCTCTACCACCAGTTCTTCCGAGACCGCCCCGGCCAGTTCGGCGCCGTGGTCACGGGCCAGCACTGCCAGCAGCAGGTCGAGTACCGACATGCCACCGCAGGCGGTCAGGCGGTCACGGTCCCAGTCGAACAGATGGCTGGTGGCGATGACCTTGGGGAAACGCTCGGCGAAATCGTCCTGCCAGCGCCAGTGCACAGCGGCGCGATAGCCGTCGAGCAGACCGAGCTGGGCCAACGGATACACACCGGCCGACAGGCCGCCGATCACACACCCGGCACGCACCAGTTGCTTGAGGGCGGTGCTGAGCTGGGAGGCGATGACGGTCGGTGGCTCATCGGCCAGCAGGAACAGCTTCTGGAAACCTTCCAGCTTGCCAGCCCAGGGCTCACCCGGCAGTTGCCAGGCGCCGTCGATTGGCGGTTCGGCCTGCAAAAACGAGAGTTCGTACACCACGTCCGGATGCACCCGCTGAGCAACGCGCAAGGCCTCCTCAGCCAGCGCAAGCGTCAGTGCTTTAGTGCTGGGCCAAATCAGGAAACCAATTCGATGGGCAGTCATGGAGTGCTATCCGAAGCGAGTAACAGTAATGAAGACAAAGGCCAATGCTAGCCCGTAAACCAACACAAATCTCTAAAGCGGGTGAAGATCCAAATGTGGGAGCGGGCCTGCTCGCGAATGCGGTGGATCAGTCACCGGATGTATCAACTGATACACCGCTTTCGCGAGCAAGCCCGCTCCCACAGGGGATTGGGCAACCTCAGGATTGTGAAGCTTGCACTAATTCAGTGCATAAAAGCAGTTCTGTTTACTTCAAGCTGCCGGAAAGAAACTGCTGCAAACGCTCGGACTGTGGGTTGACCAGCACTTCGCGCGGGTTGCCACGTTCTTCAACGATGCCTTTGTGCAGGAATACCAACTGGTTGGAGACTTCACGGGCAAAGCCCATTTCGTGGGTCACCACCACCATGGTCCGGCCTTCCTGGGCCAGGTCCTGCATCACCTTGAGCACTTCGCCCACCAGCTCCGGGTCAAGGGCCGAGGTGGGTTCGTCGAACAGCATCACCTCAGGCTCCATCGCCAGGGCACGGGCAATCGCCACGCGTTGCTGTTCACCGCCGGACATGTGGCCAGGGAACGCATCCTTACGATGGCCCACACCGACTTTAGCCAGGTAGTGCTCGGCCTTTTCCCGGGCGTCTTTTTTCGACATGCCCAAGACGTGCACCGGTGCTTCCATGACGTTTTCCAGCGCGGTCATGTGGGACCACAGGTTGAAGTGCTGGAACACCATCGACAGTCGCGAACGCATGCGTTGCAGCTGTTTCGGGTCTGCAGCCTTCATGGCGCCGTCTTTGTTGGCCACCAGTTTCAGCTCTTCGTTATTGAGCAGAATCTTGCCGGCGTGGGGCTGCTCCAGCAGGTTGATGCAGCGCAAAAAGGTACTTTTGCCCGAGCCACTGGACCCGATGATGCTGATCACATCACCGGCCGCGGCGGCCAGGGAAACACCTTTGAGCACTTCATGACTGCCATAGCGTTTATGCAGGTCTTGGACTTCAAGTTTGTACATGCGGTCGGTTCTCACAAAAACAGTTGGTCAGTCGTTGAGCAAGCGCCCGTGCCGCAGCGCTTCGCGCCCCGCCACCTTGGCCAGCCAGAAACCCGCTTGGGCATAACGTAGCCGTTCAACGGCAAACAGCACCCCAGGCGTGCCCGCGCAAACAATGCTCACGCGGTCGGACAAGGGATCGATCACTTCAAATATCGGGTCGCCGGCTTCGACTACGTCACCGGCTTTACGCAGGTAGCTGATCACGCCGGCGTGGGGCGCGAACAACAACTCGGTGCCTTCGAAGGGCAGGCCTTCGCAGGGCTCGTGCTGCGGCGCGGGCCATTCACCACGGATCAGGCCTTGCTCGGCGAGGAACGCCAGGATGCCTTCAGCGTGGAAAATCGCTTCGTCACGGCCAGTATCGGCCTGGCCACCCAGCTCCAGAGTCGTCGCCAGGCACGCCAGGGGAATCTGCGCCTCGGGGAACGCCCGGGACAGCCGCAGCCACGGTAGCGAGCAGGCTTCGTCAAACGAACTGCCGCCGGAATCTTCCGCCAGCAGGCCGACCTTCACATTCAGGTGCGCCGACAGCGAACGCCACTGCGGCCAGTGTTGCGGCAGCGCGTACATGTGCAACGCGGCTTCGGCGTCGCAATGCAGGTCGAGGACCACGTCGGCGGTGCAGGCATGGCTCAGCAACACCCGCTGCATGCCTTGCAACTGGCTGCTCGGCGCCGGCAACGCATTGAGCGCATCGCTCATGGCCTGGCGGATCAAGCGCACATTGGCGTGAGGATCATCCCCCAGCTTGCCGTTGAGCAACTCGGTAACCGGCTCGCTCAACTCAACGAAGTCGCGGTTGAAGTTCTTGCCGCTGCCGATCTCGAAACGGCCCTGGTGACTGCCTTGCAGCAGTTGCCCCAGGCCCATCGGATTGGCGACGGGAACCAGCTCGATCACGCCGTTGAGGGCGCCTTGCTGTTCCAGTTCCGTCAGGCGCTTTTTCAGCTCCCAGGCGGCGCGCATGCCGGGCAATTCATCCGCGTGCAGGCTGGCCTGGATATAAGCCTTGCGCTCGCCGCTGCCGAAACGAAACACCGTCAGCTGGCGTTCGCAGCCCAGGTGACCCCAGGGCAACAGGTGATCGATACGTTCCATATCAATGCTTCCGTGGAGCCAGGTAGCTCAGCCAGCGGCCTTCGGCCAACTTGAACAGGCGCACCAGGATGAAGGTCAGGCACAGGTAGAACGCACCCGCCGTGATATAGGCTTCGAACGGCAAGTAGTACTGGGCGTTCACCGTGCGTGCGGCACCGGTAATGTCGATCAGGGTGACGATGGAGGCCAGGCTCGTGGTCTGGAGCATCATGATCACTTCGTTGCTGTATTGCGGCAGCGCCCGGCGCAGGGCCGATGGCAGCAGGATCCGGCGATACAGCTTGTAGCGCGACATGCCCATGGCCTTGGCTGCCTCGATCTCGCCGTGGGGCGTGGCCTTGAGGCTGCCGGCGATGATTTCGGCGGTGTAGGCGCTGGTGTTCACGGCAAACGCCAGGCACGCGCAGAAGGTCGCGCTGGACAGCAGTGGCCACAGGAAGCTTTCGCGCACCGCTTCAAACTGGGCCAGGCCGTAGTAGATCAAGAACAGCTGCACCAGCATCGGCGTGCCGCGAATCACATAGGTGTACAGCCAGGCAACACCGTTGACGATCGGCTGCTTGGACACGCGCATCAGGCCCAGGGGCAAGGCCGCGAGCAAACCGAAGAACAGCGAAATGGCCAGCAGTTTCAGGGTGGTCAGCAAGCCGCCGAGGTACAGCGGCATGGCCTCCCAGATGACGTTGTAGTCGAAGATCATAGATCAGCCGCCTTTACGCCTACCGAGTAGCGCTTCTCAAGATGACGCAGGGCCAGCAACGACACGCTGGTGATCACCAGGTACATCGCCGCCACTGCGAGGAAGAAGGTAAAAGGTTCGCGGGTGGCGTCTGCCGCCTGCTTGGCCTTGAACATCATGTCTTGCAGGCCCACCACCGAAATCAATGCGGTGGCCTTGGTCAGTACCAGCCAGTTGTTGGTAAACCCGGGGATCGCCAGCCGAATCATCTGCGGCACCATCACCCGGAAAAACACCTGGAACGGGCTCATGCCATACGCCAGGCCGGCTTCGGCCTGGCCCTTGGGAATGGCCATGAAGGCGCCACGGAAGGTTTCCGAAAGGTAGGCGCCAAAGATGAAACCCAGGGTGCCGATACCGGCGGCCAAGGGGTTCAAGTCAATGTAGTCGTTGTAGCCGAGCAACGGCGCAACGCGGTTAAGCAGGTCCTGACCACCGTAGAAAATCAGCAGGATCAGCACCAGGTCGGGGATCCCGCGGATCACCGTGGAGTACAGGTCGCCCAGCCAGGCCAACCAGCGCACCGGCGAGAGGCGCAACGCGACCCCGATCAGACCCAGAACAATGGCCAGGGCCATGGACGACAAGGCGAGCTGAAGCGTCAACCAAGCGCCATCGAGGATGACAGCCCCGTAGCCTTTCAACATGATTCAGGTCCTCGAAAAGGGGGATGAAAAAATGGCGCAAACTTCAGAGATCCTGGTGCTTGCGCCATTCTGGACAGACAGCTGCGACGGTTTACTTGGCTTCTGGGCCGTAAATGTCGAAGTTGAAGTACTTGTCCTGGATTGCCTTGTACTTGCCGTTGGCACGGATCGCAGCGATTGCAGCGTTGATGCGGTCCAGGTTTTCCTTGTCGCCTTTACGTACCGCGATGCCGATACCGTCGCCGAAGTACTTGGCGTCGGTGAAGGCCGGGCCGGTGAACGCGTAGCCTTTACCGGCTGGCGTGTCGAGGAAGCCTTCCTGCAACAGGGTGGCGTCGGCTACGGTGCCATCAAGGCGACCGGCTTCTACGTCCAGGTAGATTTCGTTCTGCGAGCTGTAAGGAACAATGGTGGCGCCTTTGGGAGCCAGCACTTCCTTGGCGAAACGGTCGTGGATCGAACCGCGCTGCACGCCGATTTTCTTGCCTTTCAATTCATCCAGGCTGTCGCTGACGGCAGTGCCTTCCTTCAATACCAGGCGAGCCGGGGTCAGGTAGTAGCGGTTGGTGAAGTCCACGGACTTCTTGCGATCGTCGGTGATGGACATCGAGGACAGGATGGCGTCGATTTTGCGCACTTTCAGCGCCGGGATCAGGCCGTCGAATTCCTGCTCGACCCAGGTGCACTTGACCTGCATCTGCTCACACAGGGCGTTGCCGATGTCGTAGTCAAAACCGACGATGCTGCCGTCCGGTGCCTTCGAGGCAAACGGAGGGTAAGCCGCTTCAATACCAATCTTCAGTGGCTTGCCTTCGGCGAAAGCCTGCATGGACAGCACGGACAGCGCCAGGGCGCCCAACAGCACGAGTTTCTTCATCTTGGGACTCCATCGGTATAGGGCAAAACAGCAGTATGAGCCAGGGCCCACGATGCGAATGAGTGAAACCGAATAGCGGTGCTGCGTCCTGCGCCAGTTCAGCATCGGCGACGACGAGCGAGTGATCGGCATTCTAACGACAGGCCGGAAGCCGATATTTCCTCAATGCGACAACAATTTACAGAAGCACCGAGAAAGCGGTTCCAGCACATTGACAGCCTCTTGATTTTATGCAGAGGCAAAAGATATTAAACCTGTTAACGCTGCAAGTTGCGGGCCTATTATTCGCAAACCCTTCTAGCACGGCAAGTGTAGCGTTGGATCTAATTTTTCAGGGCGTCTAAGACGCGGGTTTTCGGGGCATGGGCGTAGCACTTTGCCTCATGTTTGGGCGTGGGGTTACACATTTGCCGGGTTCGGTAACATTCAGAAACTTCCTACAACACAATCCGATATTTATTGGCCTTGTGTAAGTCGCGCCACTGAATGACCAATCTTGGAATGCAATCAAAATGTGGGAGCGGGCTTGCTCGCGAAGGCGGCGTGTCAGCCAGCACACCACTAACTGATACACCGCCTTCGCGAGCAAGCCCGCTCCCACAGGGGTTATAGGTCGCCTGTCCGATCGCACAAAAAAGCCCCATCCGGCCTACGCCGAATGGGGCTTCGTCCCACAAACCCGCCTTACGCGACGTTCATGGTCTTGTGCGTCTCGATCAAATGCGCCACCACACTCGGATCCGCCAGGGTGGAGATATCGCCCAACCCGTCGTATTCAGCGGTGGCAATCTTGCGCAGGATCCGGCGCATGATTTTCCCCGAACGGGTCTTCGGCAAGCCCGGTGCCCACTGGATCACATCCGGTGAAGCAATCGGCCCGATCTCTTTACGCACCCAGTTTTTCAACTCCAGGCGCAACGCTTCATTCGGCTCTTCGCCGTTTTTCAGCGTGACATACACATAGATGCCCTGGCCCTTGATGTCATGAGGCACCCCCACCACCGCCGCTTCCGCGACTTTCGGGTGCGCAACCATGGCGCTCTCAATCTCGGCGGTGCCCATGCGGTGGCCGGAGACGTTCAGCACGTCATCCACCCGCCCGGTGATCCAGTAGTAGCCATCCTCGTCACGGCGCGCACCGTCACCGGTGAAGTACATGCCACGGAAGGTCTTGAAGTAGGTGTCCACAAACCGGTCATGGTCGCCATACAGCGTACGTGCCTGGCCCGGCCACGAATCCAGGATCACCAGGTTACCCTCGGCTACGCCTTCAATCAGGTTGCCGAGGTTATCCACCAGCGCCGGTACCACGCCAAAGAATGGGCGCGCCGCCGAACCCGGCTTGAGGGCATGGGCGCCCGGCAGCGGGCTCATCATGTTGCCGCCGGTCTCGGTCTGCCACCAGGTATCGACGATCGGGCAACGGGATTGGCCGACGTTCTTGTAGTACCAGTCCCACGCTTCCGGGTTAATCGGCTCACCCACCGAACCCAGCAGGCGCAAGCTGCTGCCATCGGCGCCTTCGCAGGCGGCGGTGCCGGAGGCCATCATGGCGCGGATCGCGGTCGGTGCGGTGTAGAGGATGTTCACTTTGTGCTTGTCGACGATCTTCGCCACCCGGGTGATGTCCGGATAGTTCGGCACGCCTTCGAACATCAGCGTGGTCGCGCCGTTGGCCAGTGGGCCATAGACGATATAGGTGTGGCCGGTGACCCAGCCGACGTCGGCGGTGCACCAGTAGATTTCGCCCGGACGGTAGTCAAACACGCGCTCGTGGGTCAGGGCTGCGTACAACAGGTAGCCGCCGGTGGTGTGCTGCACGCCCTTCGGCTTGCCGGTGGAGCCGGAGGTGTAAAGGATGAACAGCGCTTCTTCGGCGCCCATCTCTTTCGGCGCACACACGGTGCCCGCCACTTTCATCAGGTCTTCGTACCAGATGTCGCGATGCTGGTTCCACTTGATGTTGCCACCGGTGCGCTTGCACACGATGACTTTCTGGATGCTGCTGGTTTCCGGGTTGGTCAGGGCGTCGTCGACGTTGGCCTTCAGGGAAATTTTCTTGCCGGCACGAATGCCTTCGTCGGCGGTGATCACCACCTTGGATTTGCAGTCGATGATCCGACCGGCCAGGGCCTCTGGCGAGAACCCGCCAAACACCACCGAGTGAATCGCACCGATCCGGGCACAGGCCAGCATGGCGACCGCGGCTTCGGGAATCATCGGCATATAGATAGTCACCACGTCGCCGCGGTGCACATCCTGGCCGCGCAGGGCGTTGGCGAACTTGCAGACTTCTTCATGCAGCTCGCGGTAGGTGATGGTGCGGCTTTCGGCAGGGTCGTCGCCCTCCCAGATGATTGCCGGCTGGTCGCCACGCTCGGCGAGGTGGCGGTCCAGGCAGTTGTAGGAAACGTTGAGGGTGCCGTCGGCAAACCATTTGATGTCGACATGGTGATCGTCGAAGGAGGTCTGCTTCACCGTGGTGAAAGGCTTGATCCAGTCAAGGCGCTTGGCTTGCTCGCGCCAGAAACCGTCGGGGTTGACCACCGACTGCTGGTACATGGCCTTGTAGGTCGCCTCATCGGTCAGCGTATTGGCTGCTACTTCGGGGCGAACGGGGTACAGAGAAGCCGCACTCATCTTTCTTACCTCGGTGACATAGTTGTTGTTGTATGGCCCTGTTGTAGCCGGGCCGGACCTATAGAACCATTCGACGATGGTAGTAACAAGCCCCTACAAATTGCCCACCTATCCCCTGGCAGCGCTCTGGCCCGCGGCCCGTGGCGCTTTGCAGGTTTCTGAAAAAACCTTCATTTCGCGATTGTTACAAAAACCACCAATAGTGTTTATCAAAAGCACGGGTATATGAATATAACTCGGACGCCTAAAATCAACCTCGCCATCAAGGCACTGTGATTAACAACGTAACAGCCCCCACGAAGGCAACGTTAATCCGAACTTCCCAATCAAGTTACACACGTGGCCTCACAAGGGCCCCGTGACCCCTTTCGACCGCCAAAAGGTAAATAGTCAAATGAAAGCGTTATTAGTTATGGCCCTTAGCAGCTTGTGCGCCACCGCCGCCCTGGCCGACGAAGCCCCGACCGACGTAGCCAGCCAGAGCACCCCGATTGTTGAGGATTACACTTACAGCACCCATCTGGACGTCGCCAAAGTAGTGTCCATGAGTGAAGTCCCGGATGTATGCAAAGTTGTACCGGTAAAAATGGAATATGAAGACTCACAAGGTCAGCGTCATATTCTTCAATATCAGGTCATGGGTAACGGTTGCTCTAACGGATAATAACTTCGTTAGTTTGAACTGAACCTGATCTTATTCGCCGCAAGAAATCGTTCTTGCGGCAAAGAGCCGGCTTATCCCCTACCGCTTGAATCGAATGCTACGATTGTGGCGCCGCCACCTCACCTGCAAGGCAGGATGCATTCATGCGAGCCAGTTTCGAAAAAATCCCCACCGAGGCGAACACCTCTTGGACCCTGCTGAACAGGCGTCTACCGGAAGCGATTCCGTTTGAATGGCATCACCATCCCGAATACGAACTGACCCTGACCCTCAACAGCCGCGGGCACCGCTATATCAGCAACGATGTGGCGCTGTACGATGACGGCGACCTGGTGCTGGTGGGCCCGAACGTGCCCCATAGCTGGTCTTCCGCCGAGCTGATCGACCCCGCCAAACCGCACATTGCCCTGGTCATCTGGTTTTCCGAGGCCTGGGCGGACTCGCTGGTGCAACTGTTTCCGGAGATGGGGTCGACGCGCGCGCTATTGGCTGCTGCGCGACAGGCGTTGAGTTTCAGTGATGCTACGTCCCGGGCGCTGCGCCCGGTGATCGAAGCCATGGTCGAGCAAGACGCTTCCCAGCGACTGATCTCGTTGCTTACCGTGCTCAACACATTGTCCCGGGATATCGCCGCGCAGCGCATCGCGACGGAAAACGCCGCCCCTCACATCGTTGAAGACGCGCGCATCCGCCGCGTCCTGGACTACCTGCACGGCCACTATGCGCAACCTGTCGGCATTCCCGAGCTGGCGCAAATGGCCTGCGTCAGCGTTTCAGCCTTCCATCGCATGTTCCGCAAACATACACGCTGCACGGCGCTGGACTACATCGTCCGGCTACGCATCGGACATGCCTGCGCTTTATTGATGCAGGGCAACCTGGCGATCAGCGCGATTTCCGAACAGGTCGGCTATGCCTCCCAGGCGTTGTTCAATCGGCAGTTCAAGGCGCACAAGGGCATGACGCCGTCACAGTTTCGGCTTCAACACGGGCATCACTTTCAATAAGCCGATTCTTCTATACGCCTTACAACAAACGCCACAATCGTACTGCTCAACGCGCCAAATCAGGCTGCCGCCCAGGCGGGCCGGGGTGATTCCATACCTGTATGCACACAACAACAAGACAGGTCACCCCATGAGCAACTACCACGCCTTCGAATGCGCCGAGCTGCCGGACGACTACAAGCGCAGCATCGTCGCGATGAAAAAGGCCCTGCGCGCGCAGATCGGCGATGTGCCTACGCTGTTCGCCGAGGTCAGCGAGTTCATCAGTACTGAAATCGCCTCGATCAAGGCACAGCAGTCCGCCTGGCCCGAGCTTGACTTTGAAACCATCGCCAACGGCCAGGTCACCGAAGCACAACGGGCAATCATCAAGCGCAGGGGCTGCCTGGTGATCCGCAACCACTTCCCCAGGGAACAAGTGCTGGGGTGGGACAAGAGCCTGCTGGACTACCTCGACCACAACCATTTCGACGAGGTGTATCGCGGCCCGGCCGACAATTTCTTCGGTAACCTCGAAGCCTCGCGCCCGGAGATATTCCCGATCTATTGGTCCGACGCCCAGATGCAACTGCGCCAACACGAGCGCATGGGCGCCGCGCAGTCGTTCCTGAATCGCCTGTGGACCTACGATTCCCAAGGCCGGCAATGGTTCGACCCAGACATCAATGCGCTATACCCCGACCGCGTCCGCCGCCGCCCACCGGGCACCAGCTCCAAAGGGCTTGGCCCGCACACCGACTCGGGCGCCCTGGAACGCTGGCTGCACCCCGCCTACCTCAAGGTGTTCGACAAGATCTACCGCAACGACTTCAAGTCCTACGACCCCTGGGACGCCGCCCATCGCACCGAAGTCGATGAATACGCCTACAAGGACACGGTGAAATGCTCGGCCTTCCGCACCTTCCAGGGCTGGACCGCACTGTGCGACATGCAGGCCGACCAGGGCGTGCTGCATACCTTGCCGATCCCCAAGGCCATGGCCTACATGCTGCTGCGCCCGCTGCTGGACGATGTCCCCGAAGATGAGCTGTGCGGCGTTGCGCCGGGCAAGGTGCTGCCAGTTTCAGAGAAATGGCACCCGCTGCTGGTCCAGGGCATGACCCCGATTCCGGACGTGCAGGCCGGCGATTCGGTGTGGTGGCACTGCGACGTGATCCACAGCGTCGCCCCCGTCGAAAATCAACAGGGCTGGGGCAACGTGATGTACGTGCCCGCCGCGCCCATGTGCCCGAAAAACCTGCGGTACGCCAAGGATGTGCTCAGGGCGTTCGAGCAAGGGGCCTCACCGGATGATTTCGCCCGGGAGGACTACGAGAAAGAGTGGAAAGACCGCTTCATGACGCCGCAACTGAACACCCTCGGCCGCAAAGGGCTGGGGCTGGAATAAGCACCGCTCCCCAAAACAACAAAAAGGGTTATCCCACATGAAAATCCCCCATCGCCTTGCCGTTGCCATCTCCCTCGCCAGCCTTTGCACGTTCGCCGCTCACGCAGCCGACAGCAAAGGCACTGTTGAAGTCGTCCACTACTGGACCTCGGGCGGGGAAGCCAAGTCTGTACAGGTGCTGCAACAACTGATCGAGAAAGACGGCTTCATCTGGCAAAACAGTGCCGTGGCCGGCGGCGGTGGCGCTGCTGCCATGACCGTCCTCAAGAGCCGCGCCGTCTCCGGCAACCCGCCCTCTGCCGCGCAGATCAAAGCTCCGGACATTCAGGAGTGGGGCAAGCTGGGCCTGCTGACCAGCGTCGACAACGTCGCCAAGGCCAATCACTGGGACAGCCTGCTGCCCGAAAGCATTGCGCAACTGATGAAGTTCGACGACCACTACGTCGCCGTACCGCTCAACATCCACCGCATCAACTGGTTATGGATCAACCCCGAGGTGCTCAAAAAAGCCGGCGTGTCCAAAGCCCCGGCCACCCTGGAAGAACTCTACGCCGCCGGCGACAAACTCAAGGCCGCCGGCTTCATCGCCATCGCCCACGGCGGCCAACCCTGGCAGGACACCACCGTATTTGAAAGCCTGGTGCTCAGCATCCTGGGCGCCGATGGCTTCCAGAAAGCCTTTATCGACAACGACGAAGCCACCTTCACCGGCCCCAAAATGACCGAAGTCTTCGTCGCGCTGCGCAAGCTGAAGACCTACATGGACCCCAACGGCGCAGGCCAGGACTGGAACATGGAAACCGCCAAAGTCATCAATGGCCAGGCCGGCATGCAAATCATGGGGGACTGGGCCAAGAGTGAGTGGACCGCGGCGGGTAAAAAAGCCGGGGCCGATTATGAATGCGTGCCCTTCCCCGGCTCACAAGGCATTTATAGCTACACCATCGACTCACTGGCCATGTTCAAACCGTCCAGTAAAAATGATACGCCGGGCAACAACGCGGCTCGCGACGACCTGGCCAAGATCGCCCTGGAGCCGCAATTCCAGAGCGTGTTCAACCAGAACAAAGGCTCCATCCCGGTGATCAAGGGCCTGGACATGAGCCAGTTCGACAGCTGTGCCCAGGCTTCCGCCAAGGACTTCGCCGAAGCCGAGAACGCCGGCACGCTGGAGCCGAGCATGGCCTTCAACATGTCCACGTCCCAGGCGGTGCAAGGGGCGGTGTTTGATGTGGTCAGCAACTTCATGAGCAATAAAGACGCGGACCCCGCCAAGGCTGGCAAGCAGATGTTTGCCAGCATCAAAGCCGCAGCCCAGTAACCCCCCGCGACCCGTTCTTGCGCCAAACGGCGCAAGAACTTCCAGACCGAATCTGCCCCAGTTCGGCGCGCTGAAACAAACGCCTACCGCCCGTCAAAAAAATCCAAGCCAGGCAAAGCCTTGTAAACCCGGACCTTGGCTGCAAACACCACCATTTTGGCCGCTCACCGAGACCATCCGCCGCAACACAAAGTCGAATTTTTCCCTATAATGCGCGGGTAAATCGGGCCTGCAATATCCCTTTACACTGGGACGAAGAGCCAGACCTGAGGCCCCCGCTGGAGCCAGTAAGCATTGCTCCGCCCCTCAAGCCTCAAGCAGAACACCCGTAACCCTGATTCCGTTTAATGCGTGCGTTAGCTGCAACAAACGATTCCTTAAGATCCACCGCGGCCTTTGGGCCGTGTGAACACCCCACCATCCGGTTTCACACGGGCACCTTAGAGCCCTCACGCAGGAGACGACACGTCATGCTGAGCTGGGACGAATTCGACAAAGAAGAAGACGGCGAAGTAGTTGCCAAAGGCGCCAACGCCGGCCACGCCACCGAAGCCAACATGGACCGCCTCGACGGTGCCGGCGCTGCTGCCGCCATCGAAGCCCGCGCCGTCACCGCCAATGACTCCGCCGCGATCATCCGGGCCAAGGCCGCCCTCGACAAACTCGACGTCGCCGAAGGCCTAGCCGAACTCGAAGGCTCCGCCGCCCGCGTCGCCGTTGACGAAAAGCGCATGATCAACTGCCGCGCCGACCTCAACCAACTCGTACCTTTCAAGTACGACTGGGCCTGGCAGAAATACCTCGACGGCTGCGCCAACCACTGGATGCCGCAAGAGGTCAACATGACCGCCGACATCGCCCTGTGGAAAAATCCGGAAGGCCTGACCGACGACGAACGTCGCATCGTGATGCGCAACCTCGGCTTCTTCTCCACTGCGGATTCGTTGGTCGCCAACAACCTGGTATTGGCCGTGTACCGCCTGATCAC
>NZ_JACAQC010000001.1:155318-245448 GCF_013385345.1 Pseudomonas sp. I8001 | reverse complement strand
GCAGCAACGGATATGTACACAACATACCTAACCCAAAACCTCACAACCCTAACGCAACCCACTGAATCCAAACCATAAAAAAACGGCGCTCACGGGGCGCCGTTTTTCACATCCGCAGCGAACACCCTTTAGTAGTAGGCGTTTTCTTTCTGCGTATGGTCAGTCACATCCCGCACACCCTTGAGCTCCGGAACCCGCTCAAGCAGCGTACGCTCAATACCCTCACGCAAGGTCACGTCCGCCTGGCCGCAGCCCTGGCAACCGCCACCAAACTTCAACACAGCAATACCATCATCAACCACGTCAATCAGACTCACCTGACCACCGTGGCTGGCCAACCCAGGGTTGATCTCGGTCTGCAGGTAATAGTTGATGCGCTCGTTAATCGGGCTATCCGCATTAACGTTAGGCACCTTGGCGTTCGGCGCCTTGATGGTCAGCTGGCCACCCATACGATCAGTGGCGTAATCAACCACCGCATCGTCAAGGAACGCTTCACTGAACGCATCGATATACGCGGTGAAGCTTTTCAGCCCCAGCGCCGTATCTTCAGGTTTTTCTTCTCCCGGCTTGCAGTAGGCAATGCACGTCTCAGCGTACTGGGTGCCGGGCTGGGTGATAAAGACGCGAATGCCAATGCCCGGGGTGTTCTGCTTCGACAGCAGATCAGCCAGGTAATCGTGGGCGGCGTCGGTAATGGTTATGGCGGTCATGGAAACTCCTCGCAGGCTTGCCGGCAGTTTACGCCAAATTATTACCGAGGTACAAAGTCCTAGTATTTTTGTCGGGAAAGAACCAACCGTTCGTCGCCATCGAACCAGCCTTTGAGCCGACGATAACTGCCCTTTTCCAACCAGTGATAGCTGGCCAACGACCCAAGGGCGATCAACACCACGCACACGCCGAGCATCACGTAGGCATTGATCCCATGACGCTGGGCGACAAAACCGCCGGCCGACAGCACCAGCACGTGCATCAGATAGACCGAATAGGAACAATCCCCCATCACCTTGAGCAGCCGGCTGCGCTCGAAATAGCGTTCCATCGAAATACAGGCCACCACCAGCACCGCACTCGGCAAGCCCCAGGTCAGGGCGCGAGGTGATGCCGGCCAGTGATAAATCGCCAGCAACGCACCGGCAATACCCGCAAGGGGCAGCCACAGGCCGGGGCGAATCCAGCCCTTGCGGTAAAGCATGCCGATGCCTATCCCCAGCAGGAACTCATACACAATGTCCGAACGATAGAATTCGCTGATCCAGCCGAAAGAAGTCCACGCCTGGCACACAGCGAACAACAACGCGCCCACCACCAGCACCCGCCACTGCCGGCGAAACAGCAACGCCCACGCAAACAGCACGTAGAAAAGCATCTCGTAGTTCAGGGTCCAGCCGACGTTCAAGGTCGGGTACACCCCATAACCACCGGGATTTTCGGAAGGTATGAACAGCAAGGACATCAACACATGGGCCGCATCGACGCTCTGGTCCGGCAACACCGGCCGCGCAAATACCACCAGCAGCGCCATCAACAGCGTGTAGAACCAGTAGGCCGGGACGATTCGCAGCAGGCGATACAGCAGGAATCGCCAGGGCGGCAGCTGTTTGTTCTCGGTGGAGAGGAAGATCACCAGGCCGCTGATCACAAAAAACACATCCACGCCCGCCGCACCTTTGTCGACAAACAGGTGGCCCAGCGCCGAATCGGCCTTAAAGCCAAAGAAAATCTGCATGAAGTGATGACCCACCACGGTCCAGGCCGCCAGGGCGCGCAGTGCCTGTACTGAAATCAACATCGTCGACCCACTCTCCCAACACTCGACACCGGTTATTCAGGTGCCTATGGCTTGGGACAGCCGTCGACGGTCAAAGGTCGATCAAAGATTCTCGTAGCGGTTCATGTCCAGCACGCCCTCTTCCACCGGCGTGGTTTCGCGGATGTACTGCGACAGGTCGTGGAAGTACTGCCAGAACTGCGGGTGACTGCGGCGGATGCCCCAGCGGTCGACAATCTTCTCGAAGCGATTGGCGTCCTTGGCATTCTCCATGGCAGCGACAAACTCCGGCACTTGCTGCGCCGGAATGTTGAACATGAAGTTCGGGTAGCTGCTCAGCACGCCGGGATAAATGGTCACGGTGTCCAGGCCCGGCTGATAGCGATAAGCCTCACCGAGCATAAAGGCCACGTTGCTGTGGGCGCGGTTGCGCAACAGGCTGTACATCTCACGTTTGCCGCTGCGGGTTTCGATGCGCAGCATGGTCGCTTCCGGCAACAGGTCGATCACCTTGAGCCCCGCCGCCGGGCGGTTGGTCAGGCGGCTCAGGGCCTGTTCGGCGTCCTGCAACGCAGGGTCAATGCCCGGACGCGAGCAATAGGCGCTGACGCAACGGTTGATCGGGTCCGGGCTGGCGTTCAGGTCGCCGTAGCGGGCCAGCAACTGGTTGGCGAAGTCGCGCTTGGGGTCCTTTTCATCGAGCTTGAGGCCCGTGGGCTTGTCATCGTCGATGGCTTCATAGTCCAGCCACAGCTTGACCTTGCCGCTGTTCTGGTACCAATCGTCAAGGAAGTCATCCCGCGAGTCCGCCGGCATCAGGCGCAGGAAGTTCTGCTCTGCACCGTTGCGGATCAGGTCGAAATACAGGCGCGTCTGGGCCTGATGGGAAACGTTGCCGAACACATCGAAATTCACCGCCAACTGGTAGTAGGTGCGCTCCAGCAGCGGATAGTCGAACAGCCACAGGGTTTGCGGCACTTCACCAATCAAGCCCTTGGTCACCGAGGCGCTGTCGAAGTGACGGAAGATGCTCAACAAGGCGTTGTCGTTGCCCGCCCACAGGCTCGACCAGCTCGGCGGCGGCAGGTCGGCATAACTGTCCCGGCGCAACGCCTCGTACTCGTTGCGCTTGTCGCGGTATTTGAGCCAGAGGCTGAGCACGCTGCCCACATCGTCAATCTGCCCCGGCATCGCCAGCAACGGCGTGGCCTGGCCGCGGTAGCGGGCATCGGTGATGTACAGGTCGTGGTCGGGGTCCTGGAACAGGGTCCAGAAGTTGTCGCGGATCACGTCCGTGGCGATCTGGCCCCGGCATACCGGCCCGCGAATGAAGGTGCGCACGAAGTATTCGGCGTTATCCAGCATGAACTGGTAGCGCGCCTTGGCCGGAATCGCCTCGAAGGTCTCGAACGGGTTCGCACGCCGGCCCGGCCCGTAGCCCGGCAAGGCTTGCACCTGCCAGTCATCGGTATAGAACAGCGACTTGATCCGGGCCATCTTCTCGGCGCTGAACGGATAGGTGATGTGAGTCTTGTGCACGATCACCCCCTGCACCGGCCACAGGCGGTAGTACACCTGGGTGCCCGGGTCGTCGTTGGGGCGGCGGGTGTTGATCAGGTCGATCGGCTGCCCGCTCGGGGTGCGCGAGCGTACCCACTGGAAGAAATGCCCCGGCTCGCCGCCTTCAAAGTAGATGTGAGCAAGGAACAGGTGCTCGAACAACCAGCGCGCCACCAGGCTTTCCCGGGCCCCGGGCTGGTTGAACAGGTTTTCCCATTGCTGCACTTGCAAGGCTTCCTTGGCACTCGGGGCCAGGCCTTGTTCGTCGATCGGTGCGCCGGAGGCCAGCCAGCGTTGCAGGGTCTGGTACTGCTGGTCGGTCAGGCCGGTGACGGCCAGGGGCATGCCTTCCTTCGGGTGGTTACCTGCGTAGGCGTTGAACTCCCCCGGCATCGGGCAGGTGTTTTCGCGGCTCAGGCCCAGCACGATGTCGTCGGGCAGCTTGGCGTTGGGCGCAAGCGGCGCGTTATGCCCCAGCTCCAGCATGCGCGCCATCAGTGCGGCCTGGCTGCCCTGGGCGTCGAGTACCGAGTAGAAATCCTTTTGCTGCCAGGCGGCTTTGCCGAAGGCGTCATAGAACAAACGGGTGGGCTGGCTGGCCTGGCTGCGTTCGCCGTCGTACACCGGCACCTTGGTCGCGCCACGTGCGGCGCCTTCGGCACTGCCCAGGTTGAGCTGGCAGGCCGAGTCGTAGCAGGCGTGGCAGGCTACGCATTTCTCGGTGAAGATCGGCTGGATGTCACGGGTATAAGAGATCGCCGGGGCGGGACCTTCTGCCTGTGCGGTGAGGGCGAACAGCGCGAACGCGGCGCTGACGATGAGGCGAAGTGACATGTTTCCGGTCCCGATTCAATGCGTGCAGTGAAAAACCCGTCGATTCTACCGATGTAACGCCCCCGCCAACATGAGCGATATTCATGCAAACCCAGCACATGCTCTAAAAGCGCACAGGTTTGTTATGATCTTCGCCCTCCGTAATACCTGACCAGAGTAGTCCCATGCCCGATCGTAGCGCTCGTCTGCAAGCCCTCCACCAAGCCCTCAAGGAACGCATCCTGATCCTCGACGGCGGCATGGGCACGATGATCCAGAGCTATAAACTGGAAGAGCAGGACTACCGTGGCAAACGCTTCGCCGACTGGCCGAGCGACGTCAAGGGCAATAACGACCTGCTGGTGATCACCCGTCCGGACGTGATCGGCGGCATCGAAAAAGCCTACCTGGATGCCGGCGCCGACATCCTGGAAACCAACACCTTCAACGCCACGCGCATTTCCATGGCCGACTACGGCATGGAAGACCTCGCCTACGAACTAAACGTAGAAGGCGCGCGCCTGGCGCGCAAGATCGCCGACGCCAAGACCCTGGAAAACCCGGCCAAGCCGCGCTTCGTCGCCGGGGTGCTCGGTCCGACCAGCCGTACCTGCTCGCTGTCGCCCGACGTAAACAACCCCGGCTACCGCAACGTGACCTTCGATGAGCTGGTGGAAAACTACACCGAAGCCACCAAAGGCCTGATCGAAGGCGGCGCCGACCTGATCCTGATCGAAACCATTTTCGACACCCTCAACGCCAAGGCCGCGATCTTCGCCGTACAGGGCGTGTTCGAAGAATTGAACGTCGAACTGCCGATCATGATCTCCGGCACCATCACCGACGCCTCCGGCCGCACCCTGTCGGGCCAGACCACCGAAGCCTTCTGGAACTCGGTCAGCCACGCCAAGCCGCTGTCCGTGGGCCTGAACTGCGCACTGGGCGCGAGCGAGCTGCGTCCGTACCTGGAAGAGCTGTCGAACAAGGCCAACACCCACGTTTCCGCCCACCCGAACGCCGGCCTGCCCAACGAATTCGGCGAGTACGACGAACTGCCGTCGGAAACCGCCAAGGTCATCGAGGAATTCGCCCAGAGCGGCTTCCTGAACATCGTCGGTGGTTGCTGCGGTACCACCCCGGGTCATATTGAAGCCATCGCCAAGGCCGTGGCCGGTTACGCACCGCGCCCGATCCCGGACATTCCGAAGGCCTGCCGCCTGTCGGGCCTGGAACCGTTCACCATTGATCGCAACTCGTTGTTCGTCAACGTCGGCGAGCGCACCAATATCACCGGTTCCGCCCGCTTCGCCCGCCTGATCCGTGAAGACAACTACACCGAGGCCCTGGAAGTCGCCCTGCAGCAGGTGGAAGCCGGCGCCCAGGTGATCGACATCAACATGGACGAAGGCATGCTGGATTCGAAGAAGGCCATGGTGACCTTCCTCAATCTGATTGCCGGCGAGCCGGACATCTCCCGCGTGCCGATCATGATCGACTCCTCCAAGTGGGAAGTGATCGAGGCCGGCCTGAAGTGCATCCAGGGCAAGGGCATCGTCAACTCCATCAGCATGAAGGAAGGCGTGGAGCAGTTCATTCACCACGCCAGGCTGTGCAAGCGCTACGGCGCGGCGGTAGTGGTGATGGCGTTCGACGAGGCCGGCCAGGCCGACACCGAAGCGCGCAAGAAAGAAATCTGCAAACGCTCCTACGACATCCTGGTGAATGAAGTCGGCTTCCCGCCGGAAGACATCATCTTCGACCCGAACATCTTCGCGGTCGCCACCGGTATCGAAGAGCACAACAACTACGCCGTCGATTTCATCAACGCCTGTGCCTACATCCGCGACGAGCTGCCGTATGCGTTGACCTCCGGCGGCGTGTCCAACGTGTCGTTCTCGTTCCGTGGCAACAACCCGGTGCGTGAAGCGATCCACTCGGTGTTCCTGCTGTATGCGATCCGCAACGGCCTGACGATGGGTATCGTCAACGCCGGCCAGCTGGAGATCTACGACCAGATCCCGGCCGAGCTGCGTGACGCGGTGGAAGACGTGGTGCTCAACCGCACCCCGGAAGGCACCGACGCCCTCCTCGCCATTGCCGACAAGTACAAGGGCGACGGCAGCGTCAAGGAAGCCGAGACCGAAGAATGGCGTGGCTGGGAAGTCAACAAGCGCCTGGAACACGCGCTGGTCAAGGGCATCACCACCCACATTGTCGAAGACACCGAGGAATCCCGGCAGTCGTTCGCGCGCCCGATCGAGGTGATCGAAGGCCCGTTGATGTCCGGCATGAACATCGTCGGCGACCTGTTCGGCGCCGGCAAAATGTTCCTGCCCCAGGTGGTGAAGTCCGCCCGGGTGATGAAGCAGGCCGTGGCCCACTTGATCCCGTTCATCGAGCTGGAAAAAGGCGACAAGCCGGAAGCCAAGGGCAAGATCCTGATGGCCACGGTGAAGGGCGACGTGCACGACATCGGCAAGAACATTGTCGGCGTGGTGCTGGGTTGCAACGGCTATGACATCGTCGACCTGGGTGTGATGGTCCCGGCCGAGAAAATCCTGCAGGTGGCCAAGGAACAGAAGTGCGACATCATCGGCCTGTCGGGGCTGATCACCCCGTCCCTGGACGAGATGGTGCACGTCGCCCGCGAGATGCAGCGCCAGGATTTCCACCTGCCGCTGATGATCGGTGGCGCCACCACTTCCAAGGCCCACACGGCCGTGAAGATCGAGCCCAAATACAGCAACGACGCGGTGATCTACGTCACCGACGCCTCCCGCGCCGTGGGCGTGGCGACGCAGTTGCTGTCCAAGGAATTGAAGCCGGCATTCGTCGAGAAAACCCGCCTGGAATACATCGACGTGCGCGAGCGCACCTCCAACCGCAGCGCGCGCACCGAGCGCCTGAGCTACCCGGCCGCCATCGCCAAGAAGCCGCAGTTCGACTGGAGCAGCTACACGCCGGTCAAGCCGACGTTTACCGGCGCCAAGGTGCTGGACAATATCGACCTCAACGTCCTGGCCGAGTACATCGACTGGACACCGTTCTTCATCTCCTGGGACCTGGCCGGCAAGTTCCCGCGCATCCTCACCGATGAAGTGGTGGGTGAAGCGGCGACGGCGCTGTACGCCGACGCACAGGAAATGCTCAAGAAGCTGATCGACGAAAAACTCATCAGCGCCCGCGCGGTGTTCGGTTTCTGGCCGACCAACCAGGTGCAGGACGATGACCTGGAAGTCTACGACGATGACGGCCAGCCGATTGCCAGGCTGCACCATTTGCGCCAGCAGATCATCAAGACCGACGGCAAGCCGAACTTCTCCCTGGCCGACTTCGTCGCGCCCAAGGACAGCGGCGTGACCGACTACATCGGTGGCTTCATCACCACCGCTGGCATCGGCGCTGAAGAAGTGGCGAAGGCCTACCAGGACGCCGGCGACGACTACAACTCGATCATGGTCAAGGCCCTGGCCGACCGCCTGGCCGAAGCCTGCGCCGAGTGGCTGCACCAGCAGGTGCGTAAAGAGCACTGGGGCTACGCCAAGGACGAAGTGCTGGATAACGAAGCGCTGATCAAGGAGCAGTACAGCGGTATCCGCCCTGCCCCGGGTTACCCGGCGTGCCCGGACCACACCGAGAAGGCCCAGTTGTTCCAACTGCTGGACCCTGAAGCCCGGGAGATGCACGCCGGCCGAAGCGGCGTGTTCCTGACCGAGCACTACGCGATGTTCCCGGCAGCGGCCGTCAGCGGCTGGTACTTCGCTCACCCGCAAGCGCAGTACTTTGCGGTGGGCAAGATCGACAAGGACCAGGT
This sequence comes from Pseudomonas sp. I8001, assembly GCF_013385345.1. Classification (NCBI taxonomy): domain Bacteria; kingdom Pseudomonadati; phylum Pseudomonadota; class Gammaproteobacteria; order Pseudomonadales; family Pseudomonadaceae; genus Pseudomonas; species Pseudomonas sp. I8001. The sequence goes on along the minus strand of NZ_JACAQC010000001.1, from coordinate 237,487 downwards.
CGCCAGCTACACCGCCCGCAAGGAGCAGGACCTGAGCGTGACCGAACGCTGGCTGGCGCCGAACCTGGGTTACGACAACTAAGTTGTGGCGCGCTGGCCCGGGCGTCCAGCCGGCTGAGCGCCCGGGTCAGATCCCCAGATCCCTCCTCGCCCGTCCCGAAAGCCTGAGCGCCAGTGCCTGTTGCTCGGCAAGGTTTTCGGTGTCCAAGGCTGCGACTTCGCTCAGGTATTGGGCGCTGAGGTCCGGGTGAAGCTCCTCGAGGGCATCTACCTTGACCTGATGCGCCTGGGCCAACACCGAAAACTCTTCCGGGTACAGCTTCTGCAAGTAGCTGACCCAGTACGGGCGCTTGACCAGCTCTTGCATAAACACCGGAGTACTCTCTCTGGCCATAATGGCGGCATACGCCTGATCGATGTTGGCCTGGGTCACCCGGGACAGGTTGCGGTACAGCATGGTGGACGGTTGGTGAGGCAGATCCAGGCGCTCGGCCAGGCCGATGCGGTAGGCCAGGCGAATTTCCGCCGGGTCGATGCCAGGGCTGCGGTTGATCGCTTCGCCAGCAATGCGTTCTGCTTCATCGAGACGGATCATGCGCCGGGCCAGGTTGAACAGCGTGGTGCCTTCCTGCCCGGGTGCGAGGGCCCTCAGGGCCTTGAACTCATACACGCTGACTTCAAGATCACTGAACAGGAGGATCCAGCCGTCACCACAGGTAGCCCTTACCCGCATCGCCCGGGCCTGGCCAAATAGTTGTTCGCGCAAGTGCGGGTATTGCTCCGCCGCCTCAAGCACCGCCCACACCCGGCGAGTCAGGTCGGCGCGGTCGTGCAAGAAATCCTGGGCGTTCTTCAACTGGGAAATGATGTAGAAAAAATCCTCGCTGTTTTCGGCCTGCTTGAGCACGCTCCATACCCGGTGGCGGGCCGAATCGGCGGCAATACCCGAGAACCATTGGGCCTTTTGTTGTTCCGGGGTCAAGAGTTCAGGGTGGATGTCCGACCCGGAGCTGCTATCGGTACTGTGGTACCCCTCCAGTGCGTCTTCCAGTTCCTCGGCGGAAAATCCCAGGCCACAATCGGTCTGCTGCTGGTAGACGCGCAAGCGTGCAAGATCTTCCTCAAACAGCAGGTTATCGGACAGGTCCGTGCCCCACATCAGAGCGCTGTGCTGGGGCAGCAACGCGTCTTCAGGGATGGTTTCGATACGGTTGCTGCGCAGGTCCAGGTGGCGCAACTGCGCAGCCTGGAGGACACCCTGCGGCCACGCCAGAAGGTTATTGCCGCGCAGTTCCAATGACTGCAATTGAGGCAGGCTGCTGATGTCCAAAGAATCGAGGACGTTCTCACTCAGGTCCAGGCGCTCCAGCGCGGTCAGCCGATTGAGCTGGCCCTGCAGCTCGCTGCGATAGCGTAGTTCGTTATGGCTCAGGCGCAGCTCGGTGAGTATCGAGCATTCGCCGACGGCGTCGGGCAGGCTCATCAGGCCATTATTGTTGAGAGTCAGGGTACGCAGCTTGGGAAACGCCCGCAGGAACGCATTGGAGCCCTGCTCAGTAAGCTTGACTGCGTTGAGGTTCAACACCCTCACATGGGCCAACGGCTCGGGTAACGCCGGCAGGTCACCCAGATACAGGTCGTTCAATTGAAGGACCTCGCGCCCATCGCCCGGCGCAACCTCGGGGTGCGCCCGCAAGGTATGGCGCCAACTGTCGATAAGCCTGTCGGCCGCGCGACGACGGTCCACCGCGCTGACCCAGCCGCCCCCCTGGCGATAACCGCGAATATCGATCCAGTCGTTCAACACCCGCACCATACCCCGGTAGCCCGTGCGCCACCGAACCAGGCATGCCTCGACCTCCAGTGCGCCCAGGCCACTGGCAAGCAGTTCGTCAATGCGCCGTACCGCATCGCGCGTGGACAACGCCGGGTCTATTTGTTGCAGACGCTGCGCAGGTGTCTGCCGAACTTCACTGTTGGGCACCTCTACCTCCAGCGCGAGGAGCAGATCGGGACTGTCCGTGACCTCCAGGGGAAAGTATTCCGGATCGCCCCCCGTTCTGCCCTCCGCCAGCCCTTCGCGGGGAATGCCCAAGGGTTTGTCCAGGTAAAAGCTCGGGCCAAAAACCGGCAGCATGGCCGGTGCGACGTTCAACGGATTGTCCTGGTAGGTACGCAGGGCAAAACGCTGTATGTCGGCACAGGCCGGCAAGGTCAGGCGACAGCCACGCACGTTGCTGCTGAGCATCAGCAGGTCATGGCCGGTCAGTGCAGCCTGGGGGATCGTGGTAATAGCGCTGTAGCTCAGATCCACTTGACGCAGTTCGGGTAATGCCAGCCAACCTGTCGGCCAGGCGGTGGTCGCGGTGTGGCTCAGGTTCAGGCTGCGCAGCTGGTTGAGCCCACTGACATCCAGGGTACCCACACGGTTGTAATCCAGGTTCAACCCTCGAAGCGTGACCAGGGCGCTGAGGCGCTGCTGTATCGCCTCAGTGATCGTCAACTGGTTGTGCGCCAGGTCCAGCTGTTTGAGAGACCTCAACTGCGTCAGGGACGCCGGCAGGTCCATCAGGTTGCTGCGGCTCAGGTCCAGGCCGTGGATTTGGGTGAACTGGGGGAGGAAATCGTTCAATGCCGCCACTGAAACCCGGGTGCCTGCGAGGTTCAAGCGCTGCACGTGGGCAAAAGCTGCGGCCGGCATCAGCGGCAAATCCCCCAGTACCGTACCCGACAGGTCCAGCATGACCCCCTCGGAGGCGGCTGGCGAAGAAGGCCCGGCCACCTCACGGTGGGAGGCAAAACGTCGGTCGAGGCCATCGCGCCAGTAAGCCATGAGCTTGTCTGCCGCACGTTGACGATTGAGCGGGTCCACCGGTCGCCGGTCGACCTCCACTTCCCTGCCCTGCCACTCTTCCAGCGCCTGCTGCAAGGTTGCATGTTCATCCAGTAAGGCGTGCACACGGGTCAACTTGGCGTCACTGGTCAACCGATGGCGCCGCAGGTACGCCAAGGCACTGGGCGCAAACGCCGGGTCGCTGTCTTTCAGGCGTCGCAACGCGCCTTCACAATAAGCGTCCACCATCAGCACTTCATCCACCAAATGCCCCGGGTGGTTTTTCACGTGCTGATACACCGGCATGAACGCACGCCGCTCAAACGCTGCCCAGTTGAGGGTAAGGCCACGCCACAGGCGCTCGTGGCCCTCAAGCATTGCCGCCGGCATGGTATTTATCCCGGTCGCCAACAGGTCGAGCGTCTCCAGTTTGTCCAACGTCAGAACACCTACCGGCCACTCTTTCAGGGCGCCCGCCACCCGCAAGGCAAGCAGCTGTTTCAAGCCACTGACATCCAACGCGTCCAGCGCGCCCGTCAGGACTAACCGGCGCAATTGGCTCAACGTGTTAAGGCGTTGCAAAAAGGCCGGCGAATAGGTCAAGCCCCAGCCGTCGATCGACAACTCTTCAAGCTTGGGAAACAGCCCGACGCCCGCGGCAATCGCTTCGACATGGGCGGGCTCGGTAAACACATTCAGGACTTCGACGTTGGAGAACTGCTGCGCAAGCCTGGTGCCCTGGGCGCCCGCCAGGGTTTCGCCGCTTACGCCCAACCCTCGCACATGGGAAAAATCAGCATCCAGCGCCGGCAAGTTACCGGCCTTGCCCAGTGACAGATAGGCATGGGGTTTCAAGCCCCGGTACGCGCCTTCGCGCCAGCAATTGATCAGGGTGTCTGCCGTATGTTGTGCCCCCGCCTGAGCACTGTTTTGCGTCACCCACTGATCCAGGGTCATGCGTAACCGGGTCAGTTCGCGCTCGCGGTTGCCAATCAACTCATAGATCTGTGGGGGGCGCTGGCCGGCCTGCAACAGACTTTGCACAAACAGCTGGGCCGCCTCATCGCTGAGGTTGGGGTAAACATCGCGAACCCTGGCCGCCAGGGCGGCATTGGGTGCCTGGGCCGCACCCCGGCCGCTCAGGGCATAACCTAATGACCCGCTCGCCAGACGCAACGCCGGGCGAGCCATGGGCGCGCGTATCTTCAGCACGGCGGCCATTTCGAGGCGGTGTGCCGTGGCATACCGTGCCAGGGTTTGCTGCAAATCGACGTCCGCGCTGGCCAGCGGCAAACCCAGTGACTGGCGCAGGGTTACGGGCAAGGCATGGACGATTGATGGGTAGAAATTACGACTGCCGGGGACCGGACTGTTAAGAGGAGCCCCCTGCAGGTCGTAAGCCAGGAATGTCTCGCCTTTTTTGACCAGGTAACGGCGCACTGCCGCGTCTTCAGGCCCAACCTCAGCCAGCAAGCGCCCACTGGGGTTGTCGGCGCGCAGTTCCAGGCGCAGCGTGGGAGACCAGCCCGGCAGTTGCTGCAAGCAATGCAACGCCAGCCGCTCACTGTCCAGGCTGGCGAGCGCCGGCAGGTACAAGCCGGCCAACGCACTGCTCAGGCGACGTTGCTGTACCGCACGCCGCGCCAGGTTATCCAGGCGCGGCGCAACACCGGTTCGGCCGAGTATCTGCAGGCGTTCCTTATCGCTGGCCGTACTGATAATTTCGTTGATCGCGCCTCGGGACAAAGAAGCAAAGCGGCGCTGCAACACTGCGCCCTCGGGGGACAGCAGTGCAGCCTGTGGCGGCGCGCCGCGAAACAACTGCAACGTATCGGCCAGCACGGCAGGCATCGGCAAACCCTCTATGTGGACCTTGCGCAACAGGTCATCACTGATGCCGCTGATGTCGCCAAGGGCGCTCAACGTTGCATCGCTGATTCCCTGGGTTTCATGACCCAGGCGCCTCAGCAAGGTCAGGCGGTCCCATTCCAGTGGGCGTTCATGGGTATGGCGCCAGGCACCCGCCTGGTTGTGTTCAAGGATCGGCTGGTACGCGGCGGGATTGTTCGGATGCTGGATCCGCCATTTTCGAGTCCGCGCATCAAAAGCCTTTTCATAAAGGCTTTCACCCAGGCGCACATACATTTTGCCGTCCTGCGCGTACTGACCCTGGGCATTGGGCTTGAGTGATGCATCCAGAACGGTATGACTGCGGTAGGCCGCAAGGTCGGGTTTCCACAGGCGCCTTTCGCCGTTCGGCAACTTCACCGGCACCAGCCCATCGACCCATTTCGACACCTGGATAGCGGGCGCCCGGCCAGCGAGGGCTGCCGCCCCGCCCAGGGTGGCCATGAACCCGAGATTCAGCGCCACCGACTCCAGGTGCTCCCATGCCGCATCCATATCGCCCTCCTGCCAGGATTCGATGCCGTGATAGACCTCCAGGCCCAACTGAATCGCCGTGACCGCCAACAACAGCTCCCCCAGGCCGGGCACCATGAATGCGGCCACATTCAATGTGTTCAAACCCATGCTCAACCAGTGAGCATGGCGTGCCTGTGCGGCTTTTCGATCAGCCTCCGCAGTGGGCACCGCCAGGGTTCTGGCAATGTCCTTGAGGCGCTGTACATGCCGCTCGTAGAGCGCGCCGAACAACTCCCCCTCGATCAACCGTTCTCGCCGGTTCAAGTTGATTTGCTCGTCGTAGACCTGCTCCTTGTAGCCTCGCGGGTTCCAGGTGAATGTGTAGAGTTTTTCCTTGAGGCGCTCAAGGAACTGCGGCGCCTGTTGCTGAGGTACCAGGCTGGCAAACAACTGCTGATAGGCAGGTGAGCGCAGGTTCACCGCCAGTTCCTTGTCGAACGCCTGCATAGACGGGTATTCCTTGAGCGGGCACTGCGGCGCGCCCGGAATCCAGGCCACCACCCGCGTATCAGGCGCCACGGGAAGCAGCCCGCTCACACCTGCCCCAGGAAACAAGGGCGGGATCACGGACCGGGTCGGTGCGACACCCGGCCCGATCAGCAGCACCTCCCCCAGCTCGCAGCCCAGGATCGACAGTTGACCGAAACGTACGACCTCGCCATCCAGCAGCGGCCGCGAAGTACCTGCCAGCACTTCACGCAACATGAGAAACACCGCCGGACCGATGTCGCCCTGCGCCCATGCGGTATACAGGCGTACCGTCAGCAGGTCTTTTTGCGCGCGAATCATCTGCTCCCGCACCACGGCCCGAGTGGCAGCGGCATCGAACACCTGCGCCAGGTGGGCCTGGTATTGCTGCCCCAGGTCCAGGGTGCGGCACAGGGTGGAAAAGGTTTGTGGAGTCATCGACAGGGTTTCGCTGTAGCGATAACGCGCCGCACGCGAGCCATCCGCCCGCGCCTCGCCGTAGTACTCGGTCAGCAGCGCACCTTCCGGCGCCAGGGCGCTGGTCTGTTCGAGGGCGATATCGGTGAAGTCTTCATCGCCCTCGAAGTTCAGCAGCGCTGCCTGCAACAACGAATGCTGCTGCGGGGCCTGGCGATACCGCAGGTAATGCAGCTGGTTTTTGTTGACGTCCGGGGCCTCGCCCATCGCCTCGCGCAACGCCGCTTCCAGCTTGGGCTGGGCGAATTCGACAATGCCTTGCAGCGCGCCAAGGCCCTTGGCCAAGGCTTCGCGGGACTGACGGCTGGCCTTGCGACTGTCATCGAGTGCCTTGTTCAATGCGGGCGAGAGCGGGACCTTGGTGGCAGGCCGCTCCCTGCCGGGCAACAGTCCATGTTTGAGCCGGCGCACATCGACGGGGGCCATGTGGGCAACCCACGTGGGCAGACGTGCCTTGATCAGGGCGGTGTGCAAGCTTTCGTCCGCGAGGGCATTAGGTGGAGTAGACATGTGCGGCTTCCTGAGAACGCTTTTGGGAGGCCCAGTACAGCGAACAGGCGAGCGCCTTCGCAGGTAGATAAATGTTTTTGTGCACCTTGGCGCCGAACCTGGGTAACGACCACTGAGGCGCGGCAGGCCCGTTTCCGGACCTGCCGCCGGGGCACAGGCTGTTATAGCCTCAGTGTTGCTCTCTCCCGCTCGGACAGGCGAATCAGCAGGGCCTGGCGTTGCTCAATCCTTTGCTTGGCCAAGACCACGGCTTGCGCCTCGTACTGCGCACCAAACGCCGGATAGCGATCCTCCAGGGCTTCAGCCTCGCGGGCCTGGGTCTGGGCCAGCGTCGTAAAGTCAGCCGCGTATTGCTTCTGCACGTAGTCGACCCAGTACTGGCGCGTGACCAGATCGGCCGTGAACGCCTCGGTCGCCTCCCGGGCGATGATGCTGGCGTAGGCCTGGTCGATATCGGCCTGTTTCACTTGGGAAAGGTTGCGGTACAGCATGCCGGACGGCTGGCGCGGCAACTCCAGGCGTTGGGCCAGGCCGATGCGGTAGGCCAGGCGAATTTCCGCCGGGTCAACACTGGGCTTTAGGCTGACCACGCGGCTGGCGGTGGCTTCAGTCTGTTCCAGGCGGATCATGCTTCTGGCCAGCTTGAACAGCGCCGCGCCTTCTTTTCCGGGCTCCACGGTTTCCAGGGCCTTGAACTCATAGACACTGACTTCAAGGTCGCTGAACAGCAGGATCCAGCCGTCACCGCAGGTCGCGTTGATTCGCATGCCGCGAGCCTTGCCGAACAGTTGCTCGCGCAACGCCGGACGTTGCTCGGCGGCCTCCAGCACCTCCCATACCCGGCGCGTCAACTCAGGGCGGTCGGTGATGAAGTCCTGGGCGTTTTTCAGCTGGGAAATGATGTAGAAGAAATCCTCACTGTCGTCAGCGCTCTTGAGCGACTCCCAGACTGCGTGTTTGCTGGAGTCGGCCGCCACGCCAGCAAACCATTGGGCTTTCTGTGCTGCGGGCGTCAGCAGCTCCGGATGCAGCTCACCGCTCAGATCCGCTTCCTCGTGACTGGTACTGAGGAGGAAGCCATCGAGCTCGCGATCAATTTGCTCCCGGGTATAACCCAGGCCGAACCCCGTTTCCTCGAGGAACTCGCTCAGGCGCTCGAACACGCGTTCTTCCAGCCCGTTGTCCGTCAGGTTGGTGTTGCTCATCAGGAGGTTGTGGCGAGGCAACAGGGCATCGTCCGGGATGGTCTCGATCTGGTTATTGCTGAGGTCGAGGGTGCGCAGTCGCGGCAGTTCCAATGCCCCGGCCGGCCATTCCTCCAGGACGTTGTTGTGCAGATCCAGGTTTGTCAGCCCGCGCAGGCCGCTGACATCCAGGCTGGCCAGGGTGTTTTCGCCAAGGTCGAGCCATTCCAGCGCACTTAATGGGCCGAGCAGTGCCTGTAGCTCCACAGCGTCGCGCAAATCATTGTAGGTGGCTTCGAGATGAGTCAGCGCCGTGTATTGGTTGATCACCTCGGGCAGATGCGCCAGGCCATTCTTGTTGAGCACAAGCCGGCGCAGGTGGGGGAAACTGCCCAGGAACCCATTGGACCCCTGCTCCGTCAGCTTCACCTCGGTGAGGTCGAGCACGCTGACGTGGCTCATTGAAGCCGGCAACGTCGGCAGGTCGCCCAGATACAACCCGGACAGGTCCAGTACCTCGCGCCCGTCCACCGGCGGCACCTCGGGCCGGGCACGCAGGTTGTGGCGCCAGCTTTCAAGGAGCCGGCCGGCGGCACGACGACGGTCGAGGGCACTGACCCAGCCGCCCCCCTCGCGATAACCTTCGATGTCGATCCAACTGTTCAACATCCGGCTCAAGCGTTGATGCTCGGCGCGCAACTGCACCAGGCGTGTGTCGACGCCGGTGGCGCCCAGGCCGGCGGCCAGCCATTCATCAATGCGCGCCACCGCCTGGGCACTGCTCAAGGCAGGATCCAGTTGTTGCAGGCGCGCCGCCGGAGTGAGGCGTGCTTGCGCGTCGACGTTCTCGACGTGCAGGGGCAACAGCAACTGGCCGGGGTCGTCCGTGACCCTGACCGGGAAATACTCCGGATCGCCGCCGGTCCGGCCGATGCGCAGCTGTTCCTGGGGAATGCCCAGCGGCTTGTGCAGGTAGATTTCCGGCCCCACCAACGGCAGTAATTCCACATCAAGGCCCAATGGATTTTCCCGCAGGGTGCGTTGCGCAAAGGCCAGGATGTCGGCGCAGGCCCGGGCATTCAGTCGGCAACCCCGCAGGTTGCTCTTGAGCATCAGCGTGTCGTGGCCGGTGAGCGCCTGGGCGGGCACCCGGGTGATAGCGCTGTGGCTCAGGTCCAGGCTCTCCAGGACTGGCAAGTCCAGGACACCCTCGGGCCATTCGGTGATTCCAGTGCGGCTGAGGTTCAAGTGGCGCAAGGCGTTGAGGCCACGCAGATCCAGGCTCGCAACACGGTTGTATTGCAAGTCCAGGGTTTCAAGAGCCGTCAGGCGGCTCAAGCGTTGCTGGATGGACGGGATGATGCTCAGTTGGTTGTGGGAAAGATCCAAGTGGCGCAGGGCGGTGAAGTTGTCCAGGGCCGAAGGCAGCTGTGCCAGGTTGCTGGCACTGAGGTTCAAGTCTTCAATGGCGTTGAATGCGCCGAGAAAGTCATTCAGCGCCTCAATGGAAACCCGGGTGCCGCTCAGGTTGACCTGTTTGACATGGGCGAACGCGGCCGCCGGCAACCCGGGCAAGTCGCCCAGTACGCCCCCCGACAGGTTCAGTGTGGCGGTCGGCAGGTTGGAGCGCGCCGACATGCCCGACGGCGCAAACCGCGGCCCCAGGCCTTCACGCCAACTGTCCAGGAGCCGCTCGGCGGCGCGCTGGCGGTAAAAGACATCCACCTGCCGGCGGTCAACCCGCAACTCCCTGGTCGCCCACTCCTCCAGGTCCCGGCTCAGGGCGAGCTGTTCGTCGAGTACCTGGTGAGTGCGGGCCAGTATCTGTTCAGTGGTCAGACCCTGCTGCCGGAACTGAGAGACAACGTCTATGCCAAACCCCCAGTGCACATTTTTCAAGCGGTCCATCACGCCTTCACAGTAACCCTGCACCAGGGCTTGCTCATTGAGCAGGTGAGCCGGATTGCCCCGCACATGTTCATACACCGCCATGAATTCCCGGCGGTCAAACGCGGCCCACCGCAGGTTCAGGCCGCGCCACAATCGTTCATGCCCGATGAGCATCGACGGGGGCACCGAACGGATGTTTGTTCGCCACAGGTCGAGCCTCTCAAGGTGCTCAAGTGACGTCACCCCCTGTGGCCACTCCTGCACCGAGCCCTCCATGCGCAACGAGCGCAGGTGCGTGAGGGGGCTGACGTCCAGGTTTTGCGAAAGCCCCGCGACGGACAGGTTGTGCAAGCGCTCCATTGCCCCCAGGCGTTGAATGAAGGGGACCGAATAGGCCACGTCCCGACCATTCAACGTCAGTTGGTTGAGATCGACGAAGCGGTTCAGCCCGCCGACCAGTCCGGTGCCCGGCGTTGCGTCAAGAAACACCTCAAGGTGTCGCACCCGGGAAAACTGATCGGCCAGACGCACGCCCTGATCACCCAACAAAAGCTCGGCATGTGCGCTCAGCGCCTGCACATGGGAAAAGTCTGCACTCAGGCGCGGAAGGTCCGTCACGCTGCCCAACGACAGAATGCTCTGGGGCGGCCGCTCGCGGTAAATGCCCTGGCGCCAGCATCCTATGATGTCGGCCGCTACCCGTTGTTGCTGGCTGGCCCCGCCCGCCTGCCCGGCAGCAGCGGCGGTCCACTGATCAAGCTCTGCCTGCAACAGGTCAAACTCACGCTGGCGGTTTCCCAACAGGGTGAAGATCTGTTGGGCGCTTTCACCGGCCTGCAATCGGCTCAGGACAAAATCGCTGGCCTGCCCGGCGTTGAGGTTCGGATAGAGCGCCTGCACCCTCGCCGTCAGCGATGCATCCACGTCAAAGCCTTTGCCCCGACCGCTCAACGGGTAACCCAGGACGCCCCCCGCCCCTGTCAACACGGGCCGCGAACGCGGTGCGCGCAGGCCGAGCACATTGGACATTTGGCTACGGCGGCGGGTGGCATAACTGGCCACCGCCTGTTGCAGTTCCCGGTCCAGGGTCGCCACGGGCATGTCCAGGCCAGGTCGGGCCGCAGCGGGGATCGCATGCACGACGGACTGGAAGAAATTACGCCGCCCGGTGGTCCGGCTGTTCAGCGCGACACCGCGCTCGTCGTAGGCCTGGAAGGCTTCGCCCTGCTTGACCAGGTATCTGCGCAGCGGCGCATCTTGCGGCCCAATGCTGTTCAGTAACGGTCCTTCGACAGCCTGAAAGCGCACTTCCAGGCGCAGATTGGTGGGCCAGCCCGGCAAGTGTTGCAGGCAATGCAGGGCCAGGCGGTCAGTGTCGGCACCGGCGTCGGCCTGACGATGCAGCCCCGCCAGGGCACGGCTCAGGCGGCCTTGTTGGACTGCGCGGCGAGCGGCATTGTCCAGGCGCGCCGAGGCTCCACGCTGACTGCGCAGTTGCAAGCGCTCCTGTTCGCTGGCGGTATCAAGAATTTCCTGGATGGCTCGCCTCGACAATCCAGGGAAGCGCCGTTGCAGCACCGCCTCTTCGCCAGCCAGCGGCGCCGTTTCCGCCACTGGCTGGCTGCGGAACTGCTCCAGGGTATCGGCCAGCACGGCGGGCAGCGGCCTGCCTTCGATATACGCCTTGCGCAACACGTCATCCTGGACCCCACTGATATCCCCAATAATGCCCAGTGTCGTATCAGAGAATTCTTCAGTGGCAGGCCCCAGTCGTCGCAACAGGGTCAGGCGGTCCCATTTGAAGGGCTGCTCATGCACATGCCGCCAGGCACCGGCGTTGTTGTGTTCAAGGATCGGTTGGTAAGCCTCGGGATTTTCCGGGTGTTTGATCCGCCACTTGCGGATTCGGCTGTCGAAGACCTTTTCATGCAGGTTTTCGCCGATACGCACATAAATCTTGCCGCCTGTCTCGTACTGGCCCCGGGCATTAGGCTTGACAGCCGGGGCCAGCACCACCTCGCTGCGGTACGGCGCCAGGTCCGGTTTCCACAGCCGAGCCTCACCACTGGGCAGTTTGACCGGTACCAGGCCATCCACCCAGCGGGACACCTGGATTTTCGGCGCGCGACCGGCCAGGGCCGTCGAACCGCCGAGGGCGGCCATGAAGGCCACGTTCAGCGCCACCGACTCCAGATGTCCCCAGGCGGCATCGATGTCGCCTTCCTTCCACGCCTCGATGCCATGGTAGACCTCCAGGCCCAGTTGCACAGCCGTGACCGCCAGCATCACCTCCCCCAGGCCGGGCACGACAAAGGCCGCCACGTTCAGCACATTCAAGCCAATACTCAGCCAATGTTCGTGGCGTTCCTGGGCAGCCTTGCGATCCGCCTCGGCGGTGGGTACGGCGAGCGTTCTGGCGTTATCTTTCAGGCGTTGCAGGTGGTTGTCATAGAGTGCTCCGAACAGCTCGCCACTGATCAGGCTTTCGCGGCGCGCCAGGTTGATGTTCGGGTCGTAGATCTGCTCCATGTAGCCTCGGGAATTCCACTCGAAGGTAAAGAGCTTGGTCTTCAGTCGTTGCAGGAAAGCCGGGGCTTCGTCTTGCGGCACCAGGCTGGCAAACAGCCGCTGATACTCCGGGGAGCGCAGGTTGATCGCCAGTTCCGCCTCGAACGCCTTTATCGACGGGTATTCCTTGAGCGGGCACAACGGCGCACCGGGGATCCACGCCACCAGCCGCTGGTCGGCCGCGGCCGGCACCAGCAACTCCCCTAGCGAGGCGCCGGGCACCAGCACAGTGCCCCAGCCCAACGGCTGCCGGGCATCTGCCATCGCGCCGACGCCCGGCCCGATCAGTACGACTTCACCCACCTTGCAGCCGAGAATCGCCAATTGGCTGCAGGCAACGGGCTTGCCATCCAACTGCGGCCGTTCGGTACCGGCCAGCAAGGCGTTGAGCATGGCATAGGCACTGTCGCTGACTTCGTTCTTCATCCGCGCCGTGTGCAGCCTGACGGCCAGCAGTTTCTTGTGCGCGTCGATCATCTGCTCGCGCACCAAGGCCTTGGTGCCCGCCTCCTCGAACACTTGTTGCAAATGCGCCTGGTATTGCCGGCCCAGGTCCAGCGTGCGGCAGAGCGCAGCAAACTGGTCCGGGGTGACGGCGAGCTTTTCGCGGTAGCGATAGCGGGCCCGGCGTGAATGGTCGTTCAGAATTTCGCCGTAGTACTCGGTGAACAACGCCCCTTCGGGGGCCAGCGCGCTGGTTTGCTCAAGGGCGATATCGGCAAAGTCTTCATTGCCTTCAAAGTTGAGCAATGCCGCCTGCAACAGCGAATGCTGTTGCGGCACCTGACGGTAACGCAGGTAGTGCAACTGGTGCTTGTGGACGTCCGGTACCTCACCGAACCGTTTGCGCCAGGCGTCTTCCAGCAGCGGCTGGGCGAACTCGGTGATGCCCTTGAGGCCGTCGAGAGTCTTGGCCAGCCGCTCGTGGGCGCGGCGACTGGCCAACTGGCTGTCGGCGAATGCCTGGCGCAACCCCTGGGGCGCGTTACTGAGCCAGGCAGGTGGTGCATCCTCGGGGACGCGCCCGGGCAGCAGGCCCGGCTTCAAGCGTCGGATGTCCGCAGCCGCGCTGCGGGCAATCCAGCCGGGCAAGCTGTTCTTGATCAATGCGGTGTGTAGCCCCTGCTCTGTCGGGGCGGGTAAGGTTGGCATGCGCTCGTTCCTGATGACTCTGTTAAGGAGTCCCAGTACAGCGAACGGGCCAACCGCCAGGGCGGTAGATAGCTACAGCCGGTGTTTTGCGGGAACTTGGCTATCCTCATCCATGGGTTTGATCCCTACCGCGAGGCCTTTATGGACGATTCCAACAACAAGCCACCGACTTTCTGGCAGATGCTTCACAGCGTGATGGCAGCCGCCTTCGGGGTGCAGAGCGGGAAGAATCGCGCCCGCGACTTTACCCATGGCAAGCCCAGCCACTTTGTCATCCTGGGTATTGTGTTTACCGCCGTGTTTGCCTTGACCCTGTTTGCCATCGTCAAGCTGGTGCTGCACCTGGCCGGTGTTTGAAGCCGGTCAATGCATCAGCAGTTGCAGGCTGAACGGGTAGCGATAGGTGGCTGGCTTGCCCTGGGCTGACAGTGCTCGAAAGTCGACGCCGTAGTCCTCGCGCCCCTGCATCTCTAAAAGGCGCGAGGCTTGTGGCGGATCAATCAATCGAAAGAGCCCAAGCTTGCGCTCACGCCCACCGTACTGCGCCATACCCAGGCCGCGGGCATCGTCATGCAGCACCACCATCGCCCAGCCGCCAAGGGTGAAATGCCCGGCCACCAGCACACTCAGGCGCCCCTCAAGGCGCGCCTGCAACGCTTCGGGCGAACTGTTGACCGCGCTGAACAACACGTCCGTGCCCGGCGTGCGCCCGCTGCCTTTGAGTGCATCCATTGCCCCCAGCGCCATTTCATCGTTGGCCGCCCACACCAGCGCGGTCTGCGGGTAGCGTTTGAATAACTGCGTGGCCTGGTCGAAAGCGCGCTGGCGACTCCACTCGCCATACACCAACTGGCGCAGGCGCACCTGCGGATGATCCGCCAGGGCGCGCTGCAAGCCTTGCTCGCGCAGTTGCGCGGCGGGAGTGGTCTTGGCCCCGGAGAACGCGATCAGGTCGAGGGTCTGGCCGGGGGCGACAGGCCCATGCAGGCGCAACAACTGGGTGAGCATCAAGTAGCCCGCCTGTTCGTCGTCGGCGACCATGCTGCCGATCCAGTCAGGGTATTTGCCGGCGTCCAGCAGTTGAGTCTGGTCCGCCGTCAGCGCGTTGTTGACGATCAGCAGCTTGACCCCGCTGCCCTGGGCCAGGCGCAAGATCTGTGGGGCGATGTACTGCTCGTTGACCAGCACCAGGTAGTCCGGGCGCTCGGCGCCTTGCAGGGCTTCACGGGCCTGCACCAGCGTGGTCTCGGGGTTGCGCTCGGAATAGCGCACACGCAAATCCAGGCCGAGGTCCCTGGCGGCGGCCTGCATGAATTGCGCGTAGCTGACCCAGAAGGTCTCGGTCGAATTGCCAGGGTTGAGAAACACCACCGACGTCGCCTGGGCGATGGCCCAGAACGGCATGCTCAGCACCAGCAAGCACTTGCAGAGAACCTTCAACATCGTTGCCTGAGCCCTTCGGAATGACGGCCCATGATAATGGCATCAGGCCGGTCAATCTCGGCTAATTGCCGATTGTCGACAACAAGGCTCGATAACGCCCTTTTATTGATGGCTGACCCAGAACACGGCAGTGGAAACCACCAGGATAATCAAAAACAGAATGGCCCACGCATCGACACTGCTGTCACTTTTGCGGGCTTTGGTCGGATTGCTCATAGCATCGCCTCTTGTCGGTTTTATAGGTGATTGCACAAAGACACGAGCACAGTAAAGTTCATGATTGCCCGCATGACAAATGTGGGTATCGCGATAACCGTTCTCATTAGGCCATTTGGTTATTTGCATATACTCAAACATCACTTTTGCGCATAAACGCAAACTGGTATCGTGCGCCGGCTCCGTTGGGAGTGCGCGGCCGTGCGCGCAGATTTGCCGAGAACAGGACCTATATGTACGTATACGACGAATACGATCAGCGCATCATCGAGGACCGCGTCAAGCAGTTCCGTGATCAGACCCGACGCTATCTGGCAGGTGAACTGAGCGAAGAAGAGTTCCGCCCTCTGCGCCTGCAAAATGGCCTTTATGTTCAGCGCTTTGCGCCGATGCTGCGGGTTGCCGTGCCTTATGGCCAACTGACTTCCCGTCAGACGCGCATGATGGCCAAGATTGCCCGCGACTTCGACAAGGGCTATGCCCACATCAGTACTCGCCAGAACGTTCAGTTCAACTGGCCGGCCCTGGAAGACGTGCCGGACATCCTGGCTGAATTGGCCACCGTGCAGATGCACGCCATTCAGACCAGCGGTAACTGCCTGCGCAACGTGACCACCGACCAGTTCGCCGGCGTTGCCGCTGACGAGCTGATCGACCCCCGCCCATGGTGTGAAATCGTCCGTCAATGGACCACCTTCCACCCGGAATTCGCCTACCTGCCGCGCAAGTTCAAGATCGCCATCAATGGCTCGACCTCGGACCGCGCCGCCATCGAAGTGCACGATATCGGCCTGGAGCCGGTGCATAACGCGGCGGGCGAGTTGGGCTTCCGTGTGCTCGTCGGCGGTGGCCTCGGTCGTACGCCGGTAGTGGGTGCCTTCATCAACGAATTCCTGCCGTGGCAGGACCTGTTGAGCTACCTCGACGCGATCCTGCGGGTCTACAACCGCTACGGCCGTCGTGACAACAAGTACAAGGCCCGGATCAAGATCCTGGTAAAAGCGCTGACCCCCGAGGTGTTCGCCCAGAAAGTCGACGCCGAGATGGAACACCTGCGCGGCGGCCAGACCACCCTGACCGACGCCGAAGTGCACCGCGTTGCCAAGCATTTCGTCGACCCGGACTACAAGGCCCTGAGCAATCAGGACGCCGCGTTGGCCGAGCTCGATGCGCAGCACCCGGGTTTCGCCCGCTGGCGCACCCGCAACACCCTGGCCCACAAGAAGCCGGGCTATGTCGCCGTGACCCTGTCGCTGAAACCTACCGGTGTTGCACCGGGTGACATCACCGACAAGCAACTGGACGGCGTCGCCGACCTGGCCGAGCGCTACAGCTTCGGCCAACTGCGCACCTCCCACGAGCAGAACATCATCCTCGCCGATGTTGAACAGTCTCAACTGTTCACCCTGTGGGGCGAGCTGCGCGAGCAGGGTTTTGCCACGCCGAACATCGGCTTGCTGACCGACATCATCTGCTGCCCGGGCGGCGACTTCTGCTCCCTGGCCAACGCCAAGTCGATCCCGATTGCCGAATCGATCCAGCGCCGTTTCGACGACCTGGACTACCTGTTCGACATCGGCGAGCTGGACCTGAACATCTCCGGTTGCATGAACGCCTGTGGTCACCACCACGTCGGCCACATCGGCATCCTGGGCGTGGACAAGAAAGGCGAAGAATTCTACCAAGTGTCCCTGGGTGGCAGCGCCAGCCGCGATGCGAGCCTGGGCAAGATCCTCGGCCCGTCCTTCGCCCAGGAAGCCATGCCTGACGTGATCGGCAAGCTGATCGACGTGTACGTCGAACAGCGCACCGAAGATGAGCGTTTCATCGACACTTACCAGCGCATCGGCATTGACCTGTTCAAGGAGCGCGTCTATGCAGCGAATCATTAAGAACAACGAAGTCCTCGACGAAACCTGGCACCTGCTGCCCAAGGATGCGAGCTTCGATGGCATCTCCAACTGCGACGACCTGATCGTGCCACTGGCCCTGTGGCGCGAGCACGCTCACGCCCTCAAGGCCCGCGACGGCGGCCTGGGTGTATGGCTGGACGCCGATGAAGAAGCCGAAGAGATCGGTGATGACGTGGAGCACTTCCAGGTCATCGCCCTGAACTTCCCGGCCTTCACCGACGGTCGCAACTACTCCAACGCCCGCCTGCTGCGTGACCGTTATGGTTACAAGGGCGAGCTGCGGGCGATTGGCGATGTGCTGCGCGACCAGTTGTTCTACCTGCGCCGCTGCGGGTTCGATGCCTTCGCCTTGCGCGCGGACAAAGACCCGTACGAAGCGCTGGAAAGCCTCAAGGATTTCTCGGTGACGTACCAGGCCGCGACGGATGAACCGTTGCCGTTGTTCCGCCGCCGGTAAGCTCGCGTCAATAAAAAGCCCCGACCAGTCGGGGCTTTTTGCATTCAGGCGGTGGGTTGCAACGCGAGTTGCACTGCACCATCGACACTCAACCCGCTGATCAGCACCTGGGGCGCACACGCCTCAGGCAGCGTCTGCAACACCTCCTGCGCCTCATGCCGTACGCGGGCCAGCACCAGGCATTTGCCCTCCCCTCGCACCTGTACGAAAAATGCCTGCAATGCCTCGATGCTGGTGCCGTCCAGGTCGGGGGATTCTTCCAGGCTGAGCACTACCGTGTGCACCGGTAACGTAGCGTGCCGCATCAGGCTCAACACCGCCCCCAACACTCGCTCGGCATTCGCGAAGAACAGCGCTTCACTGGGCCGCACGATCAGCACACCGGGGATCCGTTCGGCGCTCGGGTGATGCAGCAAGTCGACAAAATCATGTCCGCCGTCAATGCGCCCCAGCTCACGCACGTCCGCCGACGACATCTGCCGCAGCATCAACACCACGCTGATTCCGACGGCCACCAACAACCCATCCAGCACCCCCAGCACCAACACCGCTGCCACCGCGCAGATCACCAGCAACCGATCGCGGCGCCAGGAGAAATAGCGGCCCAAGGGCTGCAGGCTCAGGCCACGACCCAAGGCATAGATGACGATGGCGGCGAGTACCGGCTCCGGCGTCAGCGCCACCAGAGGCAGCACCGTCAGCACGATCGCCAACACCACCAGCGCCGCCACGACTCCCGCCAGCCGCGAGTTGGCTCCCGCCGACTCATTGGCCGATGTCGCCGAATACCCGGCGCCGGTGGGCATGCCCTGGAACAGCCCGGACAGCAGGTTGGCTGCCCCCAGCGCCAGCAGGTCACGGTTGGATGACACGCGATCACCATGCTTGAGGGCGAAGGAGCTGATGGAGCCGTAGGACTCGGCGTAAAGAATCATCACCATGGCAAACGCCAACTCTCCCAGGCGCAGCCAGTCGGCGAACGGCAACACCGGCAAATGCGCCAGTTCCAGACGCAGGTCGATGACGCCGATCAACGCCACGCCATGGGCCTGCAGATCCAGCCACTGGCCGGCGGCAATCCCGAGGATCACCACCAGCAACCCGCCCGGCAGGCGCCGAACTCGCGCGCATAGCCAGAGCAGCAGCAACGCGACGCCCGCGACGGCAGCGGCGGCCCAGTTCCAGCGCGGCAGTTGCTCCAGGAGCTGGGGCAGGAAGCGAATCAGGTTGTTGTCGGTCAGGTGCACGCCCACCACGCTGGCCAACTGCTTGAGGATGATCGTCAGCGCCAGGCCAAAGGCAAAGCCACGCAACACCGGCTTGGCGATAAACGAGGTCAGCCCGCCCAGCTTGAGCATCCCGGCCAACAGGAAAAACGCCCCCGTCACCAGTACCAGGCCCATTGCCAGGCTCAGCCTGAGTGCCGGGTCGTCTCCCGCCAGCGTTGCCGTGGCCGCCGCCAGCACCGCTGCCGAGGACGATGTGGCAGAGACAATCGCGAAGCGGCTGGTGCCAAACAGGCCGTAGCACAACAATCCGGCAAACAAGGCGATCACGCCCGCCTGGGGCGGCAACGCGGCGATGCTGGAATAGGCCACGGCCTCGGGCAGCAACAGGCCGGCGATGGACAGGCCGGCCAGCAAGTCTTGTGCACGGTTCGGCGTGGTGTCGCTCTCAGGCTTGGTGTTCAATCCCTAATTCCCTGGCAAAAAAAACGGCCAATCCGCTGTCTGCGAATTGGCCGTGATCATTGCACTGAAACCGGGTGCTGTCAGGACACCAGCGAATAAATCAGCGCGGTAATCGCCACCAGGCCCACCGCCGTGACGAACACGTTGGACGCCTGGCCACGGTACTTGGCCATCGCCGGTACCTTGCGGATCGCGTACATCGGCATCAGGAACAGGATCGACGCAATGATCGGCCCGCCCAGGGTCTCGATCATGCCGAGGATGCTAGGGTTGAGGGTCGCGACGATCCAGCACACCACCAGCATGAAGGCAGCCGTCATGCGGTCCAGAGCCTTGGCAGCCGGGCGACGGCCGCTTTTGAGCACCAGGCCCTTGAGGCCTTCACTGGCGCCGATGTAATGGCCCAGGAACGACTTGGCAATCGCCACAAACGCGATCAGCGGCGCGGCGAACTCGATGGTCGGGTTGCTGAAGTGGTTCGCCAGGTAGGACAGGATCGACAGGTTCTGCGCCTTGGCTTCGGCCAGTTGCGCCGGCGACAGGGTCAGTACGCAACTGAACACGAAGAACAGCACCATCACTACCATCAGGATGTGTGCCCGGGACAGGATCTGCGAGCTGCGTTCCTCGGCGTGTTCGCCGTACTGGCGCTTCTGGTCCACCGCAAAGGCCGAGATGATCGGCGAATGGTTGAACGAGAACACCATCACCGGAATCGCCAGCCACAGGGTATGCAGCAGCGCCGACGGGGCCGGCACGGTGCTGGCGGTGCTGAGGATGCCGCCGTTCCAGTGCGGCACCAGGTACACGGCGAGGAACAGCAAGGCGACGATAAACGGATACACCATCAGGCTCATGGCCTTGACGATCACCTGCTCGCCACACCGCACCACGGCCAGCAGGCCGAGGATCAGCACCAGCGACAGGATCGCCCGCGGAGGCGGCGCGATGTGCAGTTGATGCTCCATGAAGCTGCCCACGGTGTTGGTCAGCGCCACGCTGTAGATCAGCAGGATCGGGAAGATCGCGAAGAAGTACAGCAAGGTGATCGCGGCGCCGGCCTTGAGGCCGAAATGTTCTTCGACCACGTCGGTGATGTCCGAGCCTTCACGGCCCGAGAGCACAAAGCGGGTCAGGCCACGGTGCGCGAAAAACGTCATCGGGAATGCCAGCAGCGCGAGGATCACCAACGGCCAGAAGCCGCCAAGGCCCGCGTTGATCGGCAGGAACAAGGTGCCGGCGCCGATGGCCGTACCGAACAGGCCGAGCATCCAGGTGGTGTCCTGGCGGCTCCAGCTTGTGAGGGTTGCAGGTGTCGTTGCGTAGCGTTCGTCGACGCTATTGGCCTGATCATTCATCCGTTCGGATCTCCGCATTCACTCAGTCGAGACGAGTCAGAAAAACCTGACAGGCAGCGCCACGACCGAAACAGGGGCGCGATTGTCCGGGATTCGCTTGAAGAAGCAAAGACTTAGCTGAGGAATGGTTGTGCAGTGCAGAGGATTGAAGACGTTTCCGGCAGGGTCAATTTTACATTTCATAAGAAATCTATTTTATAAATTCATCACGTCATGTATTTTTAAGGCACGCCTCTCACTGGACTACCTGCCATGCCAATCGTGCGCATCGACCTTCGGAAAAACCCCGACGTCACCTACGCCAAGCGCGTCGGCGTATTGATCTACAACGCCATGCACACGGCCATCGGCGTGCCTGAACACGACAACTTCCAGATCCTCACCGAGCACGATGAACACCACTTCATCTATGACCCGGAGTACCTGGGCATCCAGCGCACCGACAACCTGGTGATCATCCAGATCACCCTGAATGAAGGCCGCAGCACCGAGCAGAAAAAGCTGTTGTACAAGACCATCGCCGAGAGCTTGAACCGTGAACTGGCGGTGCGCCTGGAAGATGTGTTTATCAGCCTGGTGGAGGTCAAGAAGGAAAACTGGTCGTTCGGCAACGGGATCGCGCAGTACGCCAGCTAAACGTTTTATGATGCCACCCATCCCTGCCACCACCTGATCCAGAGAGCCCTCGATGCCACGCGTGTCCCGCAAACAAGCCGAACTCAACCGCGAAATCATCGTCGAGGCCGCCACGCGGCTGTTTCGTGAACGGGGCATCCATGGCATCAGCGTGTCGGACGTGATGGCCGCCGCCGGGCTGACCCATGGCGGTTTCTACGGGCACTTCGAGTCCCGCGAGGCGCTGGCCACGGAAGCCTGCAACCGGGCATTCGAGCAATCGAGCGAGCGCTGGCAGGCCAGGGTCGAGCAAAGCCCTGATCCCGAGGCTGCGCGCCTGGCGTTGATTGATCCGTATCTGTCGGCCGCCAATCGTGACAACCCCGGGGACAGTTGCCCGGTTGCGGCTTTTGCCGGGGAGATGTGCCATGAAGCCGCCGACAGTGCATTGCAAAGCAGCTTTATCCGGGGCTTTGAAGCGTCCATGGGCATCCTGGCCGCTACCCAGGCCACCGGAACCCCCGAAGGTGACCGGCAGGCCGCCATTGCCCAGTACGCAATGATGGTCGGCGCCCTCACCCTGGCACGTGCGACCAAAGGCAACGGCCTGTCTGATGAATTCCTCGCTGCCGCCAGGAATCTCCTGATCCCGGAAAAAAACCTCGGCTGACGCGTTGACAGCCAAACGCCAGCGCCAGCATGATCGGCCCATGAACCTTATTCAGCTGGCCCTCACCCGCACCACCACCACGACCGCTTCCGGCGGGTCGTGTGGTAGCGGTGAGTGGCGCGCAAACTAAGCCACCCGGATTTACCCAAGGCCCCGCCAGCAATGGACGGGGCCTTTTTATTGCTCCGCCATCTGGCAAACACAAGGAGCAGTACCATGCCTGACAACAAGCGCCCCGCCCTGCTGATCATCGACATGCAGACCGGTCTGTACGATGGTCCGGAAAAACCCTACGAACGCCAGCGCGTACTCGACAACATCAACCAGCTGATTCAGCGCGCCCGACACGCTGGCGTGCCGGTTTTCGCTGCACGTCACACCGGCCCTGCGGGTTCGCCCATCGAGGTGGGCAGCCCGTTTTGGCAACTATGGCCAGCACTGGAGGTTGATGAAGCTCGCGACACGGTTTTCAATAAAACCCGGCCCAGCTGTTTTCTCGGCACCGAGCTGTCGCAGCAACTGGCGGCGGCACAGGTGAATGAACTGGTGATCGTCGGGATGAAAACCCAGTACTGCATCGACACGACGTGCCGAGTGGCCGTAGAGCTGGGGTTCTCGGTGCTGCTGCCGGAGGATGGCCATACGTGCATGGACACTCCGGCGTTATCGGCCGCGGCGATTATCGAACATCACAATGCCACCCTGGCCGGGGCGTTTGTGCAGCGGGTGAAGGCGGCCGATGTCGGCTTTTGACGTCTCTACCTGGAGCGCCCGCCGGAGTACCAATGCCCGGCGGGCGTCGGATTTTTCTTCGCCAGACACGGGATTCGTGCCGACAAAATGTCGCATACTGAAGCCATCAAACCCTTCAGGAAGAGCCCTCGCATGCCCGTCACCGTTCTGGTCCTGGTTGAAACCATCAACGACTACCTGCCGATCATCGAAGGCAATGGCTTTCACGTGATTCTTGCGCCCACCCCGGCCGAACGCGCCAAGGCCATCAAGACCCACGGCGGGCAGGTCCAGGCGGTGCTGACCCGTGGCCCGCTGGGCCTGTACGCCGAGGAAATCGCCGCGCTGCCGCTGCTTGAGATCATCTGCGTGATCGGCGCCGGGTATGAACACGTGGACCTGCAAGCCGCCAGCAACCGTGGAATCGTGGTCACCAATGGCGCCGGGGTGAATGCGCCGTCGGTGGCCGACCACGCCATGGCGTTGTTGCTGTGCCTGGTGCGGGACATTCCCCGGGCGGACGCAGCAGTACGGCGCAGCGAATGGCCCAAGATAATGCGCCCTTCCCTGGCCGGCAAACAGCTGGGCATTCTCGGCCTGGGTGCCGTGGGCCTGGAAATCGCCAAGCGGGCTGCCCTGGGTTTTGGCATGGAGGTGAGTTATCACAACCGCCAGCCCCGCGAAGATGTGGACTACACCTACTGCGCCACCGCCGTGGAACTGGCGCGGGCCTCGGACTTCCTGGTCCTGGCCACCCCGGGCGGCGCCAGCACGCGACATTTGATCGACCGCCAGGCCCTCGACGCGCTGGGCCCCAACGGCTTCCTGGTGAACATCGGGCGCGGCAGCGTGGTGGTCACCGCCGACCTGATTACCGCCCTGGAGCAACGGCGCATCGGCGGCGCGGCACTGGACGTGTTCGACGATGAACCCAACGTGCCCGACGCGCTCAAGCGCCTCAGCAATACCGTGCTCACGCCCCACGTCGCCGGCCTGTCACCGGAAGCCGCCCATGACACCGTGCAGCGCGTGGCGGACAACCTGCTGGAATACTTTGCCGGCCGCCCTGTGCTGACGCCGGTAGCACTGCCTCCGCGAAAATAATGGCCAATAGCCATAAATTCTCCAAAACCTGACTACACTGCCTGAGGGGATACTCAGGATGCCGGTACTGGACCGGCGAAGGAACGCAGGATGGTTTGCCAAGGACCCGGCTCGGCCCGCCAACGCGGCGCAATAGGACTGATGGGTGCGATGACCCTGGGTATCGCACTGTTGTTCCTGTTGCTGGTGGTCGACAGCGGCCGGCTGTACCTGGAAAAGCGCAAGCTGCAACGGGTTGCCGACACCGCGGCCCTGGAAGTGGTCACCCGCGGCGGCGCCTGCGTGACGCCGAATACCAACGCCGCGCAGTTCGCGATCCAAAGCGCAGCCCGCAATGATTTCCCGCTCAACGCAGACCGTACCCTGGCGACCACCTGTGGCACCCTGGTCACCGGGGCTGACTTCATGCGCGCCTTCAGCCCCAATCCCTCAAGGTCCGATGCGATCCAGGTCATCGCCACCCACCGCGTCGTCACCAGTATCGCCAACCGCCTGTTCATGCTGCTCTCCACCGGCCCTTTCGAGCCGACCATCCGGTTGCAGGCAGTGGCCGTGGCCGCCGTGCCCGCGCCACCGGTGGCCGTACTGACCATCCGCAGCACCTTGCTGACCGTGGACAGCACCAAGTCCGCCGCACTCAATGCATTGATCGGCGGACTGCTGGGGGGCAAATTGCAACTCGACGCGGTGGGCTGGAAGGGCCTGATCAATACCGATATCAACCTGCTCAGTTACCTGGACGCGCTGGCGATTCAATTGAAGGTCAGCGCCGGCAACTACGACGAGTTGCTCAAGACCGACGCCAGCGTCGGCGATCTGATCCAGGCCGCGATAGATGTACTCAAGCTGG
This sequence comes from Pseudomonas sp. I8001, assembly GCF_013385345.1. Taxonomy (NCBI): domain Bacteria; kingdom Pseudomonadati; phylum Pseudomonadota; class Gammaproteobacteria; order Pseudomonadales; family Pseudomonadaceae; genus Pseudomonas; species Pseudomonas sp. I8001. The sequence goes on along the minus strand of NZ_JACAQC010000001.1, from coordinate 212,932 downwards.
GGGGCGATGCGGTCAAGGTGGTGATCAATAACCTGGAAGCGATCAAGCTGATTGCACCCGGCACCAAGATCCTGCACCTGGGCGACCTGCTGACCATCCAGAACGGCACCGACAAGAGCGCCCTGGACGTTAACCTGCAACTGTTCAACCTGATCCAGGGGTTTGTGCAACTGTCGAACAAGTACAACGCGGTCGCGGTGGAGCTACCGGTGGATGTGCTGGGACTGCTGAATATCACGGTCAAGACCAAGGTCATTGAACCGGCACAGGTTTCCGCCATAGGTAACCCCAAGCTGATCGCCACCCAGCCGATCTACGTCAGGACCGCGCAAGTCAGGACGTTGATCTCGGTGAAACTGCCGGCAATCGGCGCGGTGAACGATTTACTGGGCGGGGTAACGGCGCTGGTGGGCATCTTGTTAGGCAGCTCCTTTGACCCCAAAATCGGCCAGCAAATCGATGTAGCACTGGAAGCCGCCAGCGGCAGCAGCACGGTCACCGGATATCGCTGCAACGGGCCTGCGGACAAAGCCTTGTCGGTGCTCGGTACCACCTCGGCGGTTAGGCTGATGGTGGGCCAGATCGACCCAAAAAACCTGTTTTCCTCCACAGCACCACTGAACGTTGACGAATTCCCATTACTCGACCTTGGGGTGAAGACCTGTAGCAACGGTGTCTGCGATCCCCGGCAACCGTATGGCGTGGGTGGCATCAGCCTGAAGATCGACAGCAGCGTGGCCAAGACCGTCCGGAACCACACTTACCTGTCGCCGCCCGAGGTGAAAAGCCCCCCGGATTACTTCAGTTTCAGTTCCAACAACGTGGTGGGCAGCTTGAGCAACACCCTCAATGGCATCCAGTTGATCAACCATCCACCGACACAGGGCGGACTGATTGGGCTGGTGCTGAACCTGGTGGTCGGCCTGGTCACCGGCGTACTGAATCTGCTCAGCGGCATCATCTCCGGACTGCTCAGCCCGCTCCTCGACCCGCTGGTCAATAACCTGCTCGCCGGCCTGGGCATCGACCTGGCGAAAGTCGAAATCGGTGCCAACCTGTCCTGCAACCCCGGCGGGCGCGCAGTTCTGGTGATCTGAGCACATCAAGCCCGCTGATCATCGGCCAACACGCTAACCTATTAAGCCGCCCCAACCTTGTGGCTTGGCGGCCGCGCGCATTAGATTAGCCAATAGTCCAAGGCCTTAAGAATAAGCAGAAGGGATAAGCATGGCGCTTAATGACCAATCGACCCAGATTCGCCCCGGCGAAGAACTTGATGCCAGCCTCATCGATCCCTACCTCAAGGCCCATATCCCGGGCTTGAGCGGCAGCGTCAAAATCAGCCAGTTCCCCGGGGGTGCCTCCAACCTGACGTACCTGCTGGAATACCCCGGCCAGGAATTCGTGCTGCGCCGCCCGCCCTTTGGCCACAAGGCCAAGTCCGCCCACGACATGGGCCGCGAATACCGGATTCTCAACCAGCTCAAGGACGGTTTCCCGTATTGCCCCAAGGCCTACGTGCACTGCACCGACGAGTCAGTGATCGGCGCCGAGTTCTACGTGATGGAGCGGGTCAACGGGATCATCCTGCGCTCGGACCTGCCGCCGGAACTGGGCCTGGACGCGGCGAAAACCGAAGCCTTGTGCAAAAGCTTTATCGACAAGTTCGTCGAGCTGCACCAGGTCGACTACAGCGCCTGCGGCCTGGCCGACCTGGGCAAGCCCGAAGGTTACGTGGAGCGGCAGATTCGCGGCTGGAGCGACCGCTACGAAAAAGCCCTGACCCCCGACGCCCCAAGCTGGGAAGCGGTACGTGCCTGGCTCAACGACAAGATGCCGGCCGACCACCCCACCTCGAGCATCGTCCACAACGACTACCGCTTCGACAACGTGATCCTCGACCCGCATAACCCGATGCAGATCATCGGCGTGCTGGACTGGGAACTGACCACCCTCGGCGACCCGCTGATGGACCTGGGCAACACCCTCGCCTACTGGATCGAAGCGGCCGACCCGGCCCCGGTGCAACTGATGCGCCGCCAGCCGAGCAACGCCCCCGGCATGCTTACCCGCCGCCAGTTCGTCGACTACTACGCCGAACGCTCCGGGATCCAGATCGACAATTTCGACTTCTACTACACCTACGGCCTGTTCCGCCTGGCCGGCATCGTGCAGCAGATCTACTACCGCTTCTTCCATGGCCAGACCCAGGACAAACGCTTTGCGCAGTTCATTCACATGAACAAGCTGCTTGAGCAGATGAGCCTGAATGTCATCAAACAGTCTTCCCTCTGACCCTCTTCAAGGAAAAACCATGTCCAAGACCCAACTGTTCGACCTCGACGGCAAGATCGCTTTCGTTTCCGGCGCCAGCCGCGGTATCGGTGAGGCCATCGCCAAGTTGCTGGCCCAGCAAGGCGCCCACGTGATCGTGTCGAGCCGCAAGATCGACGGCTGCCAGCACGTGGCCGACGCGATCATCGCCGACGGCGGCAAGGCCACGGCAATTGCCTGCCATATCGGCGAAATGGAACAGATCACCAACGTGTTTGCCGCGATCCGCGAACAGTTCGGCCGCCTGGACATCCTGGTCAACAACGCCGCCACCAACCCGCAGTTCTGCAACGTGCTGGACACCGACCTGGGCGCATTCCAGAAGACCGTCGACGTGAACATCCGCGGCTACTTCTTCATGTCGGTGGAAGCCGGCAAGCTGATGCGCGAGAACGGTGGCGGCAGCATCATCAACGTGGCCTCGATCAACGGGATTTCGCCGGGCGTATTCCAGGGCATCTACTCGGTGACCAAGGCCGCCGTGATCAACATGACCAAAGTCTTCGCCAAGGAATGCGCGCCGTTCGGCATTCGTTGCAACGCACTGCTGCCGGGCCTGACCGACACCAAGTTCGCCTCCGCGCTGGTGAAGAACGACTCGATCCTGAAAATGGCCCTGGCGCAGATTCCCCTCAAGCGCGTGGCCGACCCGAGCGAGATGGCCGGCGCGGTGCTGTACCTGGCCAGCGACGCGTCGAGCTACACCACCGGTGTATCGCTGAATGTGGACGGTGGTTTCCTGTCCTGATTCGGCTGGCGGGTGACTTGCGGTAATCTTGCGGGTGATTGCTTGCCTCTGGATGAAACATGGAACTGCACGTCGTTATCAAGGGCCGCAAGGACCTGGCCGAACAGCTTTACCAGCAATTGCGCACGGCCATTGAGTCGGGACAACTGGTGGCCGGGTCGCAATTGCCTCCCAGCCGCTTGCTGGCCCTGCAACTGGGCGTGTCGCGCAAGACAGTCTCAGACACCTACGCGGCGCTGACCTACGAAGGGTTGTTGGTCGGCAGGATCGGCCGTGGCACGTTCGTCAACGCCTGGGCCACGCGCCGCGAACACCTGCAAAGTGCCGCCGACCTTGCCTGCGCCGCCAACCTGGCCAAGTGGCAAGCCCTTCCCGCGCCCATGGGTCACCCCAACCGTGAAACCCGCCCGAGCCGGGACTTTATCGGCGGTGCCACCGCCCGCAGCCAGTTCCCCCAGGATGAATGGCGGCGCTGCACCCTCGATGCCTTGCGCCGTATCTCACAGGACAGCGGCTTCTACAGCCGGCCGGAAGGCTTGCCGGCCCTGCGCAATGCAATCGCCGGGCATATCGCATTTTCCCGTGGGGTCAGGTGCAGCGAAGACGACATCGTAGTCACCAACGGCGCCCAGCAGGCGCTTGACCTGATCGCCCGCGTGGTGCTGGAACCGGGCACCGTCGTCGCCATGGAAGACCCCGGCTACACCCCGGTGCGACTGATGTTCGACGCCATGGGGGCGACCGTGGTGGGCGTGCCGGTGGACGAACACGGCCTGCGGGTCGACTTGATTCCCGACGGCACGCGGCTGATCTACGTGACACCGTCCCATCAGTTCCCCCTGGGCATGCCCATGAGCGTGCCGCGCCGTGAGGCGTTGCTGGCACGTGCGCTGGCGTTGGGCGCCATCGTGATCGAGGATGACTACGACAGCGAATTCCGCTACGAGGGCCGCCCCACCGACTCCCTGCAAAGCATGGACACCCGCGGCGTGGTCGCCTACGTCGGGACCTTCTCGAAAACCCTGCTGCCGGAGTTGCGCCTGGGCTACACGGTGTTGCCGCCGGCGATTTTCGGCGCGGTGCTCAAGGCCAAGCAACTCACCGACCAGCACAGCTCCACCCTGCCGCAATGGGCCCTGGCCAAGTTCATCAGCGAAGGCTACCTGCTCAAGCACATTCGGCGCTGCCATGGGGTATATGCCGGGCGCCGGGAACGGATTCTGCAGCGCCTGGGGGGGGACCTCTCGCCGTGGTTCGACGTGGTGCCCACCGTGGCCGGGTTCCATCTGGCCGCACTGTGCAAGGTGCCGGTGAATATTCCGCAGCTTACCCAATTGGCACGGGAGGCTGACGTGGGGCTCTATCCGCTGAGCGTGTTTTTCCACGACACACCGGTACGCGAGGGACTGAAGATCGGGTTTGGCGCGATCGAAACCCTGGACATTGACCCGGCACTGGACGTGGTGCGGGATATCCTGCGACAGATTGGCTGAGGGAATTTCCGCCGGATTGGCTATTGGTCAAATCCGGATCGGGGCCTAGGGTGAACGGGTCTCGACTCACTCGGAGCCTCACCATGAAAGTACTGCTCGGCACCACCCTGCTGCTGGCCTCGTTAAGCGCCTTTGCCCACGACCCGGTGTACAACCAGGAGAAGATCAACGTGTTGCAGGAACACGCCCTGGCCAACGTCCCCGGCAAGAAAACCGTGATGCTCACCGTGGACTACGCCCCGGGCCAGGCCACCGTGCCCCATAGCCACACCGGCACGGCCGTGGCCTATGTGCTGGAAGGTGCAATCACCTCGCGGGTCAACGATGAAAAGGCGATCACCTACAAGGTCGGCCAGTCGTTCTATGAACCTGCCGGCTCGCGGCACTTTGAATCCAGCAATGCCAGCCAGACCCAACCGGCGAAACTGCTGGTAGTGATGGTGATGGATGACAAGGCCGACGTGCTCACGCCGCTGCCCCACTAACCCGCGCCACCGCACCCTCCTGTGGGAGCTGGCTTGCCTGCGATGGCGGTGGATCAGCAAACACAACTGTGTCTGATGCACCGCCATCGCAGGCAAGCCAGCTCCCACAGTTTTAACCGCGCACAGTCAGTGGCTCAGGGTCGTTTGAAGTGGTGGCGCAGGTGTTCGATTCGAGGCCGGCAGGTACAGCCTTCAAGGTGGTCGTTGACCATGCCCATCGCCTGCATGAACGCATACATCGTGGTCGGGCCCACATAGCTCCAGCCACGTTTCTTCAGGGCCTTGGACAAACGTGTTGACGCGGCTGACGTGGGGTTGGCCGTCCAGTACGCCATGTCCACCACCGCCGGACGCTCATCGGCGGCCGGTTCAAACGACCACAGCCACGCCGCCAGCGAACCGGTCTCATCCACCAGCTCACAGGCGCGCCGGGCGTTGTTGATGGTGGACACGATCTTGGCGCGATTGCGCACGATGCCCGGGTCGGCCATCAATCGCTCGATGTCCTGCTCGGTGTACTGCGCCACCCGGCGAAAATCAAAGCCCTCGAACGCCCGGCGAAACGCCTCGCGCTTGCGCAGGATGGTGATCCACGCCATGCCCGCCTGAAAACCTTCCAGGCAAATCTTCTCGTACAGCGCAATGTCATCGGCCACCGGCACGCCCCATTCGTGGTCGTGGTAATCCGGGTACTCCGGCGCCGCCGTGCGCCACGTACAGCTGGTGACGCCCGCCGCGTCCGTGATCAATCCTGGAATATCCATAACTCACCCTGTGAACCAAGCCCGGGATGATAAGCGAAAAAAATTCCGGGCCGCCAACCGCTCAAGTACGAACCTTGCGGACCAACTGGTCAGACCGGGACCTGCCATCCGCGTAATATTTACTTGCGACTTGAAAAAAACCGAGCGTAGACTGGCCCCGCACTGGACATACCGGTCAGACCACAACAATTAAGCCCTGGACCCACCAGGGCACCGAATAGAGATCCTTCCCATGCTCAGATGGTGCTCGCGTTCGATTTTTCTGCAAGTCGTGATTGGCCTGGTGATCGGCATAATCTGCGGCCTCGCCCTCCCCGAATTCTCCTCGCAACTCAAACCTCTGGGTGACGGCTTTATCAAGCTGATCAAAATGCTGATTGGCCTGATCGTCTTCTGCGTGGTGGTCAGCGGTATTTCCGGTGCCGGCGACTTGAAGAAAGTCGGGCGCATCGGCCTCAAGTCGGTGATCTACTTCGAAGCACTGACCACCGTGGCCCTGGTGATCGGCCTGATCATGGCCTTCAGCACCGGGATCGGCACCGGCGCCAATATCCACCTGGAGCAACTGTCGTCTGCCGGCCTGAATGAACTGGCAGACCGCGGCCAACACATCAAGGGCACCAGCCAGTTCCTGATGGACCTGATCCCCAACTCGGTGATCGGCGCCTTCGCGGACAACAACGTGCTGCAAGTGCTGTTGTTCTCGGTGTTGTTCGGCAGCGCACTGAACCTGGTGGGCGAAGCCGCTTCCGGCATCTCGCGGTTGATCAACGAGCTGAGCCACGTGATCTTCCGCATCATGGGCATGATCGTGCGCCTGGCGCCCATCGGCGTGTTCGGCGCCATCGCCTTCACCACCAGCACCTACGGCCTGGATTCCCTGCAACACCTGGGCAGCCTGGTGGGCCTGTTCTACCTTACGTGCTTCCTGTTCGTCGCGGTGATTCTGGGGCTGGTGATGCGCCTGTCGGGCCTGCGGATGATGCCGCTGCTCAAGTACCTGCGGGAAGAACTGTTGATCGTGATGGGCACCGCGTCCTCCGATGCCGTGTTGCCACAGATCATGCGTAAACTGGAACACCTTGGCATTGGCAGCTCCACCGTGGGCCTGGTGATTCCGACCGGGTACTCGTTCAACCTCGACGGTTTCTCGATCTACCTGACCCTGGCCATCGTGTTTATCGCCAATGCCACCGGCACACCGCTGTCGATGACCGACCTGCTGACCATCCTGCTGGTGTCGCTGATCACCTCCAAGGGCGCCCACGGGATTCCGGGTTCGGCACTGGTGATTCTGGCGGCGACACTCACCGCAATCCCGGCGATTCCGGTGGTGGGCCTGGTGCTGGTGCTGGCGGTGGACTGGTTCATGGGCATTGGCCGGGCGCTGACCAACCTGATCGGCAACTGCGTCGCCACCGTGGCCATCGCCCGCTGGGAAAAAGACATCGATATCCAGCGCGCCAACAAGGTGCTGGACGGTCAACAAGGGTATGCCTTCCAGGCCAAGAAACCGGTGCTGCCCGCCCACCAAGAGTTCTGATGAGACAGACTCACCCCCTGTGGCGAGGGAGCTTGCTCCCGCTGGGGCGCGAAGCGGCCCCAAAAAATGGGCCTGCTGCGCAGTCCAGCGGGAGCAAGCTCTCTCGCCACACCAAGCAGACAGTTCAATTTAAAGGGAGCCACACGTGATCACCTCGTCAACCGTCGTCAATTCAGTGGTAGAAAAACTGCGCGCCGCCCTGGCGAGGGGTCAGTGGCGGCGCGGCGAGATGCTGCCCGGCCAGCGTGAACTGGCCGAGCAAATGGGCATCAGCCGCCCGAGCCTGCGCGAAGCGGTGATCGTGCTGGAAACCCTCGGCCTGGTGCGCTCCATGCCCGGCAAGGGCGTGGTGGTGCTGGAAACCACCCTCAACGAATCCCAGGCCCAGGACAGCGGCGTGGCCGACGCCAGCCTCGAAGACATCCTGCAACTGCGCTACACCCTCGAGCCCTTTATCGTAGGTTTAGTGGCGCAATCCATCAGCAGCAAGGAAGTCGGGCAACTGCGCCTGACCCTGATGGACATGCGCGAAGCCCTCGACGCCGGCGACAGCGAAGCCGGGATGAACGCCTACATCGCGTTCCACGAAGAACTGTTCGCCCTGACCTCCAACCCGATCTTCCAGAACGTGGTGCAACAAACCAGCAACGCCCTCAAGCAAAGCGCCCAGGTGCTGCGCAACTCCCCCGAACACCTGGCGGAACGCTTGCAGGAAAACGACGCCGTGGTGCGCGCGATCCGCAACAAGAACAGCGCCCTGGCCAGCGCCGAAATGCGCCGGCATATCCTGCAGGAAGGCTTGCGCATGGGCATTCGCTTGAACATCCCGGATGACCATCTGGGTAGCTGACTTCCAGGAGACCGCGCATGACCGCTCACGCCCTGCACACCCCTTTCCCCTTTACGCCGTTGCGCCTGGTGGGCAAGCCGAAACTCTCGGTGGACGACATCTACCCGGCACTGTTCGACGCCATTCTTGAGCAACGCATCGCCCCCGCCAGCCGTTTTACCGAGGAGAGCCTCGGGCAAAGTTTTGGCGTCAGCCGCAGCGTGATTCGCCGGGTGCTGGCGCGGCTGTCGCACCAGCAAGTGATCATCCTGCGGCCCAACCACCGCGCCCAGGTGGCGGCACCGGATGCACAACAGACCCAGCAGATTCTCGAGGCGCGACGCCTGACGGAAATCACCGTGGTGCAGTTGGCGTGTGCCCAGGCGAAACCGGCGCAGATCCGCCAACTGCGGGAGTTGATCGCACGGGAGCGCGACTGCATCGAGCGTGACGAACGTGGCCCGGCGATTCGCCTTTCCGGGGAATTTCACCTGCAACTGGCAGCCATCGCCGGGAATGCACCGTTGGCACAGTTTCTCAACAGCCTGGTGCCGCTGACCTCATTGGCGATTGCGCAGTTTGAGGCCAAGGCTTGCACGTATTGCGCATGGCAGGAACATAGGGCGATTGTGGATGCGGTGGAGCATGGCGATGCCGGCAAAGCCGTCAACTTGATGACCCGGCATCTGGATCATCTGGAAGCCAAGCTACTACGCAGCAATTGATCACACTGTTTTAACCTGTGGCGAGGGAGCTTGCTCCCGCTGGGACGCGCAGCGGCCCCAAAACCGGGACTGCTGCGCAGCCCAACGGGAGCAAGCTCCCTCGCCACAAGTTGAGATAACACGCCGATAATCAAATGCAAAAAAGCCCGATATCTTTCGATACCGGGCTTTTTGTTTTAACGCTCAGTCAGACCCGTTACAGCACCGACTGGCCGCTCATCGCCAGGTCCAGCAACTCACGGTTGGCTACCGCGTACATGGCGTAGTCCGTGCCGACTGCAGCACGAATCTCCACCATCATGGTGCGCCAGCGATCAGCCATGTCCTGGTGCTGCTCAAGCCACAGGGCCACGCGGGCTTCCATGTCTTCTGGCGCATCGGCCATTTGCAGTACGGAAATGGTGATCGCCCGTTGCTGCCAATCCACGTCATCGCGGAAGGCTTCGCGGGCCTGGGCCTGCCAGTTGTTGCCCACGGGCAGGCTGCTGATCTGCTGCAGGTACCACGGCAAGTCCAGGGCGCTGCCGACGGCGAAGTAAGCCTTCGCGACGTCTGCCGCACTTTGGCCTGTCACGTCGGCGGCTTCGATGATTGGCAGCAGGGTGTACAGGTGGGTAGTGCCTGCAACCATGCGCGCCAACAACTCCGGCACACCGGCTTCGACGTAAGCCTGGTAACGGTTCTGCCAACCTTCGCGGGTCGGGCCTTCCAGCAGTTCGTCGAGCTTGAGGCCCAGCGCGGCAAGGTGCGGGCCGAAGTGCGCAACATCACGCCCCGCATCCTGTTCGTTGCGACGGCTGCGCAGGAACCAGCGCGTGGCACGGCGGCCCAGGCGCATCAGCTCGTCCATCAGCTCCAGTTGCACATCGGCCGAGACCTGGTGGTCCAGGGCTTCGATCTGACGGAACCAGTGCGGGAGGTGGAAGATGTCTCGCACGATCACGTAGGCGCCCGCCACGTTCGCCGGGCTCATGCCGGTGGATTCTTTGAGGCGCTGAACGAAGGTGATGCCCATGTGGTTGACCAGGTCGTTGGCGATCTGGGTGCTGACGATCTCGCGCTTCAGACGGTGGCGACGCATGGCTTCGGAGAACTTCGCCACCAGGCTCGGCGGGAAAGCGGTCTCCATGTCACGGGTCAGGTAGTCGTCATCCGGCACCAGGGATTTGAGCAACGCTTCCTTGAGGTCGATCTTGCTGTAGGAGATCAGTACCGACAGCTCCGGACGGGTCAGGCCCTTGCCCGCAGCGGCGCGCTCGTTGAGCTGCTCCTCGGTCGGCAGGTACTCGATGGCACGGTCCAGCTTGCCACGGCCTTCCAGGTCGCTCATCAGGCGCTTGTACTCGGCCACGCGCTCGAAGGCTTTGCGGGCAGCCAGGGACAGGGCCTGGGTTTGCTTGTAGTTGTTGCCCAACACCAGGCTGCCGACTTCGTCGGTCATGCTCGCCAGCAACTGGTTGCGCTGCTTGTCGGTCATGTCACCGGCCTGCACCACTTCGTTGAGCAGGATCTTGATGTTCACTTCGTGGTCGGAGCAGTCCACACCACCGGCGTTGTCGATGAAGTCAGTGTTGGAACCGCCGCCATTGAGGCCGAATTCCACACGACCCAGCTGCGTCATGCCGAGGTTACCGCCCTCGCCCACCACCTTGCAGCGCAGCTCGTTGCCATTGACGCGCAGGGCGTCGTTGGCCTTGTCGCCCACATCGGCGTGGCTCTCGGTGCTGGCCTTGACGTAGGTGCCGATACCGCCGTTCCACAACAGGTCCACCGGCGCCTTGAGCAAGGCATTCAGCAGTTCGGTCGGGGTCAGCTTGTCGGCCTGGATGTCGAAGCGTTCTTTCATCTGCGGCGAGATGGCAATGCTCTTCGCGCTGCGCGAGAAGATACCGCCGCCTTCGGACATGATGCTGGTGTCGTAGTCGGTCCAGGCCGAGCGCGGCAGGTCGAACAGGCGCTGACGTTCAGCGAAGCTGTTGGCCGGGTTCGGGTTTGGATCGATGAAGATGTGCAGGTGGTTGAAGGCGGCGACCAGTTGCAGCTTGTCGGACATCAACAGGCCGTTGCCGAACACGTCGCCGGCCATGTCGCCCACGCCCACCACGGTGATGCTGTCTTGCTGGACGTTGATGCCGCGCTCACGGAAGTGACGCTGCACACCCACCCACGCGCCCTTCGCGGTGATGCCCATTTTCTTGTGGTCGTAACCGGCAGAACCACCGGAAGCGAACGCGTCACCCAGCCAGAAGCCGTAGTCGATGGCGATGCCGTTGGCGATGTCGGAGAAGGTCGCAGTGCCCTTGTCCGCGGCCACCACCAGGTACGGGTCATCGTTGTCGTGGCGCACCACGTTCAACGGTGGCACCAGGGCGCCGTCTTTCAGGTTGTCGGTAATGTCCAGCAAGCCCGAAATGAAGATGCGGTAGCAGGCGATGCCCTCGGCCGCGATCTCGTCCCGGCTGCCGCCCAACGGCAGGCGACGCGGCAGGAAACCGCCCTTGGCGCCCACCGGCACGATCACCGAGTTCTTCACTTGCTGGGCTTTTACCAGGCCCAGCACTTCAGTGCGGAAGTCTTCTTCACGGTCAGACCAGCGCAGGCCGCCGCGAGCGACGTTGCCAAAGCGCAGGTGCACTCCTTCAACCCGTGGCGAGTAGACGAAGATTTCAAACTTCGGCACCGGCTTGGGCAGCTCAGGAATCGCGTGCGGGTTGAACTTGAAGCTGAAGTACGACTTGTTCTGGCCGTTGGCGTCAGCCTGGTAGAAGTTGGTCCGCAAGGTGGCCTTGATCAGGTCCAGGTAGCGACGCAGGATGCGGTCTTCGTTGAGCACCTGAACGTCGTCCAGGGCCGTGAGGATCGCTTGTTCCAGGCGTTGCTGCTTGTCTTCGAGGTCTTCGGCGGTGAGCTTGCGCGCCAGGTAGAAACGGGTCTTGAACAACCGGGTCAACTCGCGGGCGATGTCGGTGTGGTTGTTCAGGGTGCTGGCGATGTAACCCAGGTCGAAGCCCAGGCGAATCTGCTTCAGGTAACGGGCGTAGGCACGCAGCAGCGCCACGTCGCGCCATGGCAGGCCGGCCGTCAGCACCAGGCGGTTGAACGCATCGTTTTCGGCATCGCCGTGCACGATATGCACGAATGCGTCCTGCAGGGTGTCGTTCAATTGCTGGATATCGAGGTTCACGCCTTCGGCGGCGATGAACGCGAAATCGTGAATCCAGAACTCGCGGCCATTGGCATGACGCAGGCGGTACGGGAATTCACCCAGGACACGCAGGCCAAGGTTTTCCAGGATCGGTAGCACGTCGGACAGCGCCAGCGGCGTATCGGCGTGATACAGCTTGCAATGCAGCTCGCGCTGGCCGGAAACCTGGCCCAGCGGCTGGTAGAAGCTCATCACCAGCGGGTTGGCTTCGGTCAGGCTGAGCAAGTGCTGCATGTCGACCACGGCCGAATGCGCGGCGAAACGCTCACGGTAGCCGGCCGGGAAACCTTTCGGGAAATCAGCCAGCACGTTGGTGCCGTGGGCTTCGCCGAAGCTTTCCACCACCAGGCTGGAGTAGTCGTCCTGCCAGCTGCGGCAGGCCTGCACCACTTCTTTTTCCAGTTGCAGCGGGTCGATGTCCAGGCGGTTCTTCGGGTCTACCCGCAGGATCAACTGCACGCGAGCCAGTACGGACTCGGAGAAGAACGTCCAGAACTCGCAGTCCGAGGCTTTCAGGCGATCCATCAGCACTTGCTGGATCTTCTGGCGCACCTCGGTGGAATAGATGTCCCGCGGCACGTAGGCCAGGCAGTAGCAGAAACGGCCGTACGGGTCTTTGCGCAGGAACACGCGGATCTTGTTGCGTTCCTGGATCTGCACGATCGACATCACGGTGCTGAACAGCTCGTCCACCGGGGTCTGGAACAGATCATCGCGGGGCAGCACCTCGACCACCTGGGCCAGTTCCTTGCCCAAGTGCGCCTTGGCCTGGAAGCCCGAGCGACGCTCGATTTCCGTCACCTTGCGACGGATGTAAGGAATCACCCGCACGCTTTCGCCGTACACCGAGGAGGTGTAGAGGCCCATGAAGCGGCATTCCTTGATGACCTTGCCGTCGGCGTCGATCTGGCGGATCGACACGTAGTCCGGGTAGGCCGGGCGGTGCACGCGGCTTGGGTGTGCAGCCTTGGCGAACGACAGCACGGCCGGCTCACGCAGGTAGTTCACCGCGTAGTCTTCGATGCGCAGCTCGTCGGTAGTCAGGCCCGGGCGCAGCAGTTTGGTCAGACCGAGGAACGAGTTGGCGTCATATTCGATATGACCGCCGTCCGCCTCGTCACGTACCACGAACTCTTCATAGCCGAGGAATGTGAAGTGGTTGCCCACCAGCCATTCCAGGAAGCTCTTGATCTCGGCTTTTTCTTCGCCGTCGATCACGTATGGGCTGGCGTCGATACCGGCCAGCAGTTCCTGGACCTTGGCTTTCATCGGTTCGAAATCGGCGACAGCGACGCGCACTTCGCCCAGCACCTGCTCAAGTTCCTTGCTCAGGACACTCAGCTCGGCGGCGTTGGCGCAGCGGTCGATTTCCAGGTACATCAGCGATTCTTGCTGAACGTCTTCGCCCTGGGTGCCTTTGGGCAGGATTTCCAGCAGTTCGCCCTTCTTGCCACGACGCACGCTGAGTACGGTGGTTTGCAGGGTGTGGATGCTGTAGCCACGGCGGTTCAGCTCGGTACGCACCGAGTCCACCAGGAATGGCAGGTCGTGGTGCAGCACTTCGACCGCGGTGTGGGTCGATTGCCAGCCATGACGTTCGTAATCGGGGTTGTAGACCCGCACTTGCGGTTGGTTGTGATCAAAGCGCTCAAGCAGGCGCCAGGCAGACAGGGTGCAACCGGCCAGGTCGGACAAGCGACGCTGGGTCAGTTCATCCAGGGAAATGATGCCGAAGAATTGTTCAGCGAACAGCGCCACTTGTGGCAGTGCCTGTTCACTGATGTGCTGCGCCAGTGCCGCTTGCAGTTGGTGCTGGAAGTCGGCTTTGCTGGCTGCGGTGAAGAACGCCATCTGTGGTACTCCGCTTGGGCTTGTTATTGATGGAAGCGTCGCGTGTTATCCCCTTGCGGGGAGACCGTCAGCTCTGTTCGCGGTCTACAGTAACGAATTCAGAGTGACAGGTGGGTGAAGCTGGACAAGACAATGAGGTCACATTCAACTTCCATAAGATGCGCACCTTGCCAGGTGACGGTACGACGGGCAGGTCAGACTCCTGGCGAGGCACATCCGTTGCGCAGCTTAACGAGTGTAGGAAGCAAGCTGCTTGCGACGCTGCGACATATTCGGTCATCGGCACGCTGCCGGCGGGTTGCGACTTGGGCAACCGGGCGTTTTCGGAGAAATCCCGGGGCGCCGAGTACCGGAAATGACTGATATTGCCCGCCAGGTCATGCCTCAAGGTCTGACACACGATGCAGCACAAAATTCGCCGCATTTTCGCCAGCATGCCGCACGCCTCCTGAGAAAGTGAATCATCAGGGTAAATTCTCGGTGGTCGCCCCCTTCCCAATAGAGAGGCTGAACTCCCAATCACATCAAAAGCTAAATGAGTGATTTGTCGAACCGCTCTTAGTTTGCCTACCTCTCACAAAACCATAAACATCACAAACCATTGAAACAGCTGCGTACAACCGCAGCTAAGCCAAAAAATCAAACATAGACAACTATCATCCCACGCCCCGACGAGATAATTCCTACACAAACACAGGACGCTCGCGCCTTCACACCAATTGAATCGAGGTAGGGCCACTGCTATTAATTGATCACTTGCGAAATTACGCGCAAGTGGGGAACTCACTATCGAGTGCCTCTCATTCAAAATAGAAACGAGGTGATTGAAATGGGTAATAAACGCTCCGAAATAACCATCCCGACTGGCTTTCCGCAAAACGCAGGCGCATCCGAAAGCTTACTAGCGACCGAGGTCCACTTCTTCGCCACACTCACAAACTGACATTCCATACAAATGAAGCACCCGCTAAAAAATGCCGAAAGGAAATCCTTTCGGCATTCAAAAATAACGAGGCAAGCATGTCAGAGCGAGAACTAAGCCCAACCAATGCTCTATCAAAAATAAAAGAGACCATTCATAGCCTTGGCCTAACTGCGATTACGCAGTATGCAAACAAAGAAAACCTAGTAGCGACAACGGAACTGTACGACGCAAATAGCCAACTAGTCGCATCGGGCGCAGGCAAAGGGCCCGAATCACTTATTGGAGCACTCGCTGAAAGCTTAGAACACCTTATCGCGGGCCAACCAATCGCCCTTGGTATTACGACGTGTCACTGCAAGGCAGTTGCTGCACAAGCGCCAGCAAAAATCGATGGCTTACTCTTCAACTGCTCTCAAATCAAGGAGCCTCTTGAATGCTTAACGCTCACAACCCTTGATAAAAAGGAAAAATTATTAGTCCCACACGCGCTCCTCTGCCCAGCCATCGCCAAAAACAAACATCCCAAAGGAAACTCTCACTTAAATTTTCTAGCCCGCTACTCATCCAATTCAGGTATGGCATTCGGATGTACGGAAGACGAGGCCCTCTTGCACGGCATTCTCGAAGTCATTGAGCGACACATTCTATCGCTTTTTTATATGGCAATTTGCAAAATCGGCCCACCCATAAATTTATACTCCCCGTCCACATCCCTCCTTGCGATGGCACTACATAACAATCCGTATGCAATAAAATCTGCCCAACGTCTCCAGATCGTGGTCATTAAAGATTTTTTAGGCGTTTATTTTGCAGCAGCTTTCCCCAGAGCGGGCGCAGGCGATCTACATATTGCATCTGTTGGCTCAGGTTGCTCGCTGGACGTTAACGTAGCTTTGCAGCGAGCGGTGACGGAGCAATTCCAAGCAAACGAACTGTATGACTCTGCAGGAGAGGAGCTGGACAAGAAAACCCTGGAGCTGCTGTCTAGCTCAGAAAAGCTCAAACCTCTCATTGAGTTCTCCTCAATAAAGAACTTGAGACTGCCCCTCATTAAACATCAACACAAACAATTCTCAGCAAGCGTTCCGCATCAGCTGCAAATATTACAAAACAGCCTTTCCAATGACGGAAAGAAAATATTTTTCAGAACACTCACCAAGTTTGCCAACGGCTGTAGCGTTATACAAATCTACATCCCCAGCCTTGAGCGCTTCAACATTATTAGAAGTGGAAACTTGGTAGCGCCCCAGCACACTCTACTCAGCTGCCCCACCCCTACACTATAAGTATGAATGCAGCGAAGAATGCCTATAGGCGACCAAATGCAAACACTTGTTAAAATAGCATGCAAACAGCATACAGCTCTGCTTACGTCTACCGTCCTTACCACAATAGGGCTTAAATTTATAGCGCTCGCGCCACCTTTACTGCTAGGAGAAGTCGTAGACGCACTTAGCAACAACCAGCCAACAATGAACACCTTATTCATACTGATTGCAGGCTTCATTCTGGCCGGATGCATTCAGGCCTTAGTAAACCCTGCGCAAATATTCCTATTATCCAAGCTAATCCAACAAATCGTAAGAGATGCTTCGATCAATTGGATTGGGCAATTACTGCACAAAGACTTTCATCACTTTAGCTCATGGCGCATTGGCCACTTCATAAAGTCTGTGGAACGCGGAATCACGGCTCACGAAAAATTGCTTACGTTTTTCGTCACTGTCGCATTTCCTATGTGCCTGGAGTTGCTAATTGTTGGGGGAGCCTTTTTGTATATGGGTGGTAGCGGAGTGTTCCTCGCTGTGATCGGCCTGAGTGCTATCTATCTTTTTACAGCCCACAAAATCATAAGATGGCGGAGAAAGCACATTGACAGGATCAACGAACAAGAAGATGAGCTGGGTGCCATTCTGTTCAACACTTTAAAATCGGGGAAGTCTATAAAACTGGAAGGAGCAGAACATACTGCCACACACCCTTTGAATGAAGCTTTCACCCAATACGCCAATGCCGCGGTAACAGTTACAAGCTCCGGCGGTTTTTTAAACGGTGTAAAGATCCTATTCATCAGCCTTGCCACCGGAGGGCTACTTGGCTGGGGGGTATTGGATCAGCTTTCAGGACAACCCGTTATTAGTCTTGGGCAATTAGTTGCGACATTCTCAATCGCTGGCAGCTTCTTAATCAACATTACTGCGCTTACAGAAGGCTACCGGGTACTGGATCAATTTCTCGCAGACCAGCGCCGACTCCTGCACCTACTGTCGTTACCAAATTTTGGCGACGACAACGGCCAACTCGAAATACCGCTACAGCCCAAATCAACGTTAATACTTAATCCCTGCATCGTGACTGACACCAGCTCCATCCGCTTGACCATCAAGACAGCCATCGAATTTACTCAAAGTCAGTCAGTTGCCATCACTGGGCCAAGTGGAGCGGGGAAATCTACCTTGCTGGAAGTGCTGGCAGGCTTGAACCCCTCACTGACAAGCAGGTTGCTTATCGACGACAAGCCCATTTGCGAACTGAGTGCCCAAGCGCATTTGAGGTACCTGAGGTATTGCCCCCAGTCGCCCCAGTTCCTGGAAGGCTACTTTGATCACTCCGTACTGTTTGGAATCCCCCCCTCCCCACACTTGAACCACGCAATTGAGCAACTGAACCTGGAAGAAATCGTTTTAAACCGCAGCCTCAGCGAAGACGCGTCCAATATTTCAGGAGGCGAAGCAAAGCGTCTGTCCCTGCTGCGCCTCGTCAACAGGCCCGGGGAATTCAATTTATTCGATGAACCCAGCGCGTCCATTGAACAAAAACTGGCCACGCCTGTGTGGGATCTGCTGTTCGATACCTTCGGCAAACGCGGATTGATATGCGTCACACATGATGTCCGCCACCTGCACCGTTTTGATCAGGTTATTGTCATGTCAAACGGAGCAATCATTGATCAAGGCCCTTGGAGCGAGTTGGCTAACAAAACGTCGATCTTGACGCTGTTAAGTGACTTTGATCTGGAAAACCAAACCGGCAACAGCTAGGAGCCCCTCATACACGGTGCAGCACAAAATTCGCCGCAATGGCACAATTGCCCTGCTTCGCCCTCCCCCAGACAGGATTAACCATGCCATTGCAACTCACCACCGCCCACCTGATCGTCAACCCGTGCGATGACGAAGAAGACAACATGGCCATGCTCTGCTGCCACGGCGACAAGGGCGAGATGTTCATGGTGACCCGTTATCCGGACGAGGACGAGGTGGAAGTCACCTGGGATTACGAGCCGTCGACCCTGGACGGGCTGAAGATCACCCTGAGTGCCACGACACTGTTGGTGGAGATTGGCGCGGCGGATGCCGATGCATTGGGCGGCCACGATCAATTGGCAATCACCCACGGCACCGCCGAGTCGGATCTGGCCGAAGTGGAAGAAACCCTGCAGAACATTCTCAAGGGCACCGGGACCTATATCCGGGCCTAGTTGCCAAACCCGCACAAATGTGGCAAGGGAGCTTGCTCCCGCTGGGCTGCGAAGCGGCCCCAATCCAGCCGACTGCGCCCTGCCTGGAAAAACTTGACAGCCTTATTGGGGCTGCTGCGCAACCCAGCGGGAGCAAGCTCCCTCGCCACAAAGGCAGGCGCCTATCGGAAAAAACCTCAGACATTTCCCACATTTCCCGAAAAATACCCCCCGCGCCGTTAGTCTCCACCCCCTCCGATGCATTAAAGTAACGCCCCCAGGCCTGGCATTTTTCGCAATGCCCAGTCTCACCTCTCCAGGAACCGTCATCGATGGAACATCGTGAAGCGCTGCTTGCGCTGCGAACCTTTCTTTCAACGCAGATTCTCGGCCAGGAAAAACTCATCGAGCGCTTGCTCATTGCCCTGCTCGCCGATGGCCACATGCTGGTTGAAGGCGCTCCCGGGCTGGCCAAGACCAAGGCCATCAAGGAGCTTGCCGAAGGGATCGAGGCCCAGTTCCATCGCATCCAGTTCACCCCCGACCTGCTGCCCGCCGACATCACCGGCACCGAGATCTATCGCCCGGAAACCGGCAGTTTCGTGTTCCAGCAAGGCCCGATCTTCCACAACCTGGTGCTGGCGGACGAAATCAACCGTGCCCCGGCCAAGGTGCAGTCGGCATTGCTCGAAGCCATGGCCGAGCGCCAGGTCAGCGTGGGGCGCAGCACTTACGAGTTGTCGCCATTGTTCCTGGTGATGGCCACGCAAAACCCGATCGAGCAGGAAGGCACCTACCCGCTGCCCGAAGCCCAGCTCGACCGTTTCCTGATGCACGTGAAAATCGGCTTCCCCGATGCCGCCGTCGAGCGCCGCATCCTGCAGCAGGCCCGTGGCGAAGCCCTCAACGGTGAAACCAAGCCCGAGCGGCGCGTCAGCCAGCAGGCGATCTTCGCCGCGCGCAAGGAAATCCTCGGCCTATACATGGCCGATGCGGTGGAGGAATACCTGGTGCAACTGGTCATGGCCACTCGCACCCCGGCCAAGTTCGATCCGGAAATGGCCGAATGGATTGCCTATGGCGCCAGCCCTCGTGGCTCGATTGCCCTGGACCGCTGCGCCCGGGCCCACGCCTGGCTGGCCGGCCGCGATTTCGTCAGCCCGGAAGACATCCAGGCGGTGCTGTTCGACGTGCTGCGCCACCGCATCATTCTGTCGTTCGAGGCCGAAGCGGCCGGCATCGACCAGGACCGCGTGGTGCAACGCATTCTCGACGTCGTTGCCGTCGCTTGACGTCCATGAACGCTGGCGATGGAACCCGTGTCACCCTGAGCGAATTGATCGAGATGCGCCATCGCGTGCGGGAAGTGCAGCTGTTTTCCACGCCGAGCCAGCGCAGCCCGCTGATCGGCCTGCACCACTCGAAACTGCGCGGGCGCGGGGTCGACTTCGACCAGGTGCGGGTGTATCAGGCCGGCGACGATGTGCGCACCATCGACTGGCGCGTCACTGCACGCACCCAGGAGCCCCACACCAAGCTGTTTCATGAAGAGCGCGAACGGCCGATCTTCATCATGGTGGAGCAAAGCTGCCGCTTGTTTTTCGGCTCGGGGCAGATGTTCAAATCGGTGCTGGCGGCTCAGGCGGCGAGCCTGATCGGCTGGGCGGCGCTGGGCCATAACGACCGGGTCGGCGGGCTGGTGTTCGGTGACAGCGAGCACTACGAAATCAAACCCCGGCGCAGCAAGCAAAGCCTGCTGCAATTGCTCAACCGGTTGGTACGGGTCAACCAGAGCCTCAACACCGAACGCCGCCCCGAAGCCGACGCCCTCGGCATGGCCTTGCGCCGAGCCCGGGAAGTATTGCGCCCGGGCAGCCTGGTGATTGTGATCTGTGACGAGCGCGCCCTGACCGAAGGCGCCGAGCAACAGCTGAGCCTGCTGTCACGGCATTGCGACCTGCTGCTGTTGCCGGTGTCCGACCCGCTGGACCACGCCTTGCCCGCTGCCGGGCTGCTGCGCTTCGCCGAGCGCGGCGCACAGCTGGAACTGGACACTCTGAATTTTGATCTGCGCCAGGCCTACAAGGCCCAGGCCGAAGCCCGCAGCGCACGTTGGGAACTGCTCGCGCAAAAGCTGCGGGTGCTGTTGATGCCCTTGAGTACCCAGGGTGAAATGGTCGAGCAACTGCGCGAATACCTGAACCCGCAACATCCGGTTAAAAAGCAATGAGCAGCCTCGACCAACTGCAACCCCTGATCGCCCCGCCAGTGATCGGCTTCTGGCCGCCGGCGCCGGGTTGGTGGCTGTTGCTGCTGATCATCCCGTTGGCGGGCTGGGGCCTGTGGTGGCTGCGCCGTTTCCTGCCAGCCAAGCGCCCATTGGCCCGTGCCGAACAACCCCTGGACCCGCTGCGCATCGCCGCCCTCGCCGAACTGGCGCTGATGCCCAAACCCTACGACGGCGCACCGGCCGGTGCCTGGCTGCAACAGCTCAACGGCCTGCTCAAGCGCCTGTGCCGCAACGACTACCCGTACAGCCAGAGCCACACCCTCAACGGCCGCAAGTGGCTGGCGTTCCTCGACAACCGCTGCCCCGCCGCCGGCCTGACCCGCTGGATGGTGCTGGTGGAAGGCGCCTACAAGCCCGAATGCAAACTCGACGACAAGGCCATCGCCGGCCTGACCCAGGCCGTCGACACCTGGATTCGCAAACATGTTTGAGTTCGCCTGGCCGTGGATCTTTGCCCTGTTGCCATTGCCCTGGTTGCTGCGCCTCATCCTGCCGGTGGCCGACAGCGGCGAACCGGCGCTGAAAGTCAGCTTCCTCAGCGACCTCGAAGGCCTGGCCCGCCGCCGCGCGCGGGTCAACCTGCCGGGATGGCGCCAGCAAGCACCGTTTGTGTTCCTGTGGCTGCTGCTGTTGACCGCCGCCGCCCGCCCGGAATGGTTGGGCGAACCCTTGCCGATTGCAGCCAGCGGCCGCGACTTGCTGGTGGCGGTGGACGTTTCCGGCTCGATGGACTTCCCCGACATGCAATGGCAAGACGAAGACGTCAGCCGCCTGAGCCTGGTCAAGCACCTGCTGGGAGATTTCCTGGAGGGCCGCGAAGGTGATCGCGTGGGATTGATCCTGTTCGGCAGCCAGGCCTATCTGCAAGCGCCGCTGACCTTTGACCGGCGCACCGTGCGCACCTGGCTGGATGAGGCACGGATTGGCATCGCCGGTAAAAACACCGCGATTGGCGACGCCATCGGCCTGGCCCTCAAGCGCCTGCGCCAGCGTCCGGCGCAAAGCCGGGTGCTGATCCTGGTCACCGACGGCGCCAACAATGCCGGCGAAATCGACCCGCTGACCGCCGCCCGCCTGGCCGCCGAAGAAGGGGTGAAAATCTACCCGATCGGCATCGGCGCAGACCCCGAGCAAACCGGCTCCCTGGGCATCCTCGGCGTCAACCCGAGCCTCGACCTCGACGAACCGGCCCTCAAGGCCATCGCCGAGGCCACCGGCGGCCGCTACTTCCGCGCCCGCGACGGCAACGAACTGCTGAAGATCAAGGAAACCCTCGACCAGCTCGAACCCGTGGCCCAGCAACCCACCCAGGCCCGCCCCGCCCAGGCGCTGTACAGCGCGCCGCTGGCGTTGGCGCTGATCCTCAGCATGCTGCTGGTGATCCAGGAACGCTGGCCGGATAACGCCCTGCAACGCCTGTTCAACAAACTCTCAAGCAAGGGCCGCTTCCTGCAACCCAATCCTGAATGGCGTGAACGCCTCAAACGCCTGCGTTTGCGGAGGCGTCGATGATCGCCCTGTGGCCGCACTGGTTCCGTCCCTGGTGGCTGTTGCTGCTGCCGCTGCTCGGCTGGTTGCTGTGGCAGTTGTGGCACCGCCAGAAACGCGCCGGGCGCTGGCAGATGATTCTGCCGCCAGCGTTCCATGCCGCGTTGCTCAGCGGCGGCAGTGGCCGCGAAAGCAAGTCGCCATGGGTGGTGCTCGGCATCGCCTGGCTGCTGGCCGTGCTGGCGTTGCTGGGGCCGAGCTGGGAACGCGTCGAACAGTCCAGCCAGAAGCCCGCCGACCCGCTGGTGGTGCTGCTGGAACTGACCCCGGAAATGCTCGCCACCGACAGCCCGCCCAGCCGCCTCGAACAGGCACGGCGCAAGCTGTTCGACCTGCTTCAGGCCCGCAGCGATGCGCAGACCGCCATCGTGGTCTACGCCGGCAGCGCCCATACGCTGGTGCCACTCTCGGACGACCTGGCCACCAGCCATAACCTGCTGGAAGCCCTGCGCCCCTCGATCATGCCCGAGCCCGGCCACCGTGCCGACCTGGCCGTGGAGAAGGCCCTGAGCCTGCTCAAGCATGGCGGCCTCGGCCAGGGTCGGCTGCTGCTGATCGGTTCGTCGCTGTCCAAGCAGGAACGCCAGGGGATCCGCCTGCAGCTGCAAGGCAACCAGGCGCCGAGCCTGTCGATCCTCGGCATTGGCAGCCGCGAAGGCACGCCGGTGACCCAGGAAAGCGGCGAGTTCCTCAAGGACGCCCAGGGCGCGATCCTCGTGCCGCGCCTGGACAGCCCGACCCTCAAGGCCTTCGCCAGCGAAATGGGTGGCCGCTACCGCCAGGCCCGCCTGGACGACAAGGACCTGCGCCACCTCGGCCTGCTGGATGGCCCGCAAAACCTGCGCAATGACGGCCAACTGCTGCACCTCGATACCTGGGCCGACCAGGGTTACTGGCTGCTCTTACCGCTATTGCTGCTGGCCGCCTGCGCCGGGCGCCGGGGCTGGCTGTTCTTCCTGCCGTTGCTGCTGTTGGGCGCGCCGCAGCCCAGCTATGCCTTCGACTTCCAGGACCTGTGGCTGCGCCCCGACCAACAGGGCCAACTGCTGCTGAAGAAAAAACGCCCGGCCGAAGCAGCCGAACATTTCGAAGACCCGCAATGGCAAGGCGTCGCACTGTATGAAGCGGGCAACTATGCCGAAGCCGCCAAGCGGTTTGCCGAAGGCAGCGACGCCTACTCCCACTACAATCGAGGCAATGCCCTGGCCAAAAGCGGCGAGCTGGAAGCGGCGATCGATGCCTACGAACAAGCCCTCGAAGCCCAGCCAGACTTGCAGCCGGCGCTGAAGAACAAGGCGCTGGTGGAAAGCCTGATGCAACAGGAACCGGAAAAAACCGAGCCGGCCAAGCCTGCAAAAAACGAGGATGACGAAACCACCCAACCCGGCCAGACTGCGCAACCGGGCGCCAGCAGCCAGACCGCCACCGGTGGCGAGCAGACGGCCCAAGGCCAGGGCCAGCCCGGCGCGACCGACACGCAAACCGGGGCCACGCCCCACGCCGGCAGCAACGAGGTACCCGGCAGCGAGTTGGGTGATGAACAAACCACCACCCCGCCCCTGCGCCCGGTCGACGGCACGCTTGAAGGCGAGCAGCGCCAGGCCCTGGAACAATGGCTGCGGCAGATCCCGGACAACCCCGGCGAGTTGCTGCGACGCAAATTCTGGTACGAACAGCAACAACATCAGGACAAGACTCGATGAACCGCTGCACCGCCTTTCTTCTCACCCTCGCGTTGTGGGCCAGCCAGGCCCAGGCCGCCGGCCTGGTGGCCAGTGTCGACCGCAGCCGCATCAATTCCGGGGAGACGGTGGAACTGACGGTGGAATCCAACGACGTCACGCTGTTCGGCAAACCGGACCTGGCGCCGCTGGACCCGCTGTTTGAAGTGAGCGGCACGCGCCAGATCAACCAGCTCACCACCCTGGGTGGCGATAACCATGCCACAACCCGCTGGATCATCACCTTGCTGCCCAAGGAGAACGGCACCGTGGTGATTCCGCCGTTGCAGATCGGCGAACTCAAGACCCAGCCGATCACCCTGCAAGTGGTGGAGACCGTCAGCCAGAACACCGAGGCTCAACTGGCCCCGGTGTTCATCGAAACCAACCTCGACCAGGACAGCGTCTACGTCCAGGCCCAGGCGTTGCTGACCGTGCGCGTCTACCACTCGGTGTCGCTGTATGACGACAGCAGCCTCACGCCGTTGCAGATCGCCGATACGCGCATCGAGCAGTTGGGCGAGTCGCGCACCTACGAGAAAGTCATCAACGGCATCCGCCACGGTGTGATCGAAACCCGCTATGCCATCTACCCGCAGCACAGCGGCACGCTGACCATTCCGACGCAGACGTTCAGCGCCACCCTGGTAGAGCCACGGCCCGCCCAGGACAACAACCCCCAGGGTTCCAAGCCCGGCAAGCTGATTCACGTCAGTTCGCCGGAGCTGTCGTTGACGGTCAAGGCCAAGCCGGCAATGTACCCGGCCGACGCTCCCTGGCTGCCGGCCCGCAGCCTGACCCTCACGGAAAGCTGGAACCCCGAGCCCGATCACGTACAGGTGGGCGACTCCCTGACCCGCAGCCTGACCTTGAAAGCCGAAGGCCTGGCCGGCGCGCAACTGCCACCGCTGGCACTGAGCGACATCCCCGGCCTGCGCCGCTACCCGGACCAGCCGGTGCTGAGCAACCAGAACAACGACCGTGGCCTGATCGGCAGCCGTGAAGACCGCGAAGCGCTGGTGCCCAACCGCGTTGGCGCGCTTGAACTGCCGGCGGTGGACGTGGTGTGGTGGAACACCCACGAAGACCATCTGGAACGCACCAGCCTGCCGGCGCGCACCCTGCAAGTGGCGACCAACCCGAGCCTGATCGTGGACACGCCGGCCAGCCCGACCGTGATCACCGCGCCGGACAACGACAGCCTGTGGATCTGGCAACTGACCAGCCTGATCCTGGCCTGCACCACCCTGCTGGGCTTCGGTTTGTGGTGGCGTGCACGCTGGCAGCCGGCGATTTTGCGTGCCGCGCAAACCGGCCCGAGCCCGCGTACCTTGCTGGACGACCTCAAGCGGGCGAGCCAGGCGAATGACCCGCAGGCTACGCGTCAGGCGCTGGATGCCTGGGCGCGACAGCAGCCGGAGACCCTGGCGGATATGGCGGCGCGGTTTGTGCCGTTGTCGGATGCGCTGGATGGGTTGAACGGCGCGCTGTACAGCGAGAGTGGGCAGTATTGGCAGGGAGAGGAATTGTGGCGGGCGGTGAAGGCGATTCCGATGGCGGAGCGCGAGCAGGACCCTGCGGGGGACAGCACCAGCTTGCCGCCGCTGTATCCCAAATAGCCCCTCTCAGAAACACCCAAAACCCAATGTGGGAACCGGGCTTGTGTGGGAGCCGGGCTTGCCCGCGATGGCATCACCGCGGTCTGACTGACAGACCGAGGTGATGCCATCGCGGGCAAGCCCGGCTCCCACACAAACCGGGTTCCCACATTTTGATCTGCGGCGTCTGGGTTACTTGCGCGCCGCCTCCCACGACTTCAGCAACTCGTTATAGCTGACCGTCTCACCCTGTGGCTTCTCATTTGCCAACTTAGGCTTCGGCGCGCCCGGCTGGTCGAACCAGTACTGCGCATCCCGTTCTTCGTTCATTTTCGGCCCGCAAATCGGCTGCACCTTGGAGCGTTCCAGGCGCGTCATGATCGCGTCCTGATCCTTGGCCAACCCGTCCAGCGCCTGCTGCGGCGTCTTCTCTCCGCTGGCCGCCTCCGAAATATGGCTCCACCACAATTGCGCCAACCGTGGATAGTCCGGCACGTTGGTGCCGGTCGGGGTCCACTCCACCCGGGCCGGGCTGCGGTAGAACTCCACCAACCCACCGAGTTTCGGCGCCAGGTCGGTCATGGCCTGGGAGTTGATGTCAGACTCACGAATCGGCGTCAGGCCAACGATGGTTTTCTTCAGCGACACGGTTTTCGAGGTCACGAACTGCGCGTACAGCCAGGCCGCCAGTTTCTGCTTCTCGGGCGTCGACTTGAGGAAGGTCCAGGAACCTACGTCCTGATAGCCCTTCTTCATGCCCTTTTCCCAGTAAGGCCCGACGGGCGATGGCGCCATGCGCCATTTCGGCGTGCCGTCGGCGTTGACCACCGGCAGGCCCGGCTTGGTCATGTCGGCGGTAAACGCGGTGTACCAGAAGATCTGCTGGGCGATGTTGCCCTGGGACGGCACCGGACCGGATTCGGAGAAGGTCATGCCCGCCGCTTCCGGTGGTGCATAGGCTTTCATCCAGTCCACGTATTTCTGCGTGGCATACACCGCCGCCGGGCCGTTGGTGTCGCCACCACGGGTGACGCTGGAGCCCACCGGGTGGCAGTCCTCCACGCGAATGCCCCATTCGTCCACCGGCAAACCGTTGGGCAGGCCCTTGTCGCCGCCACCGGCCATGGAGAACCAGGCATCGGTGAAGCGCCAGCCCAGGGACGGGTCTTTCTTGCCGTAGTCCATGTGCCCGTAGACGCGCTTGCCGTCGATTTCCTTGACGTCTTCGCTGAAGAATTTGGCGATGTCTTCATAGGCTGACCAGTTCACCGGCACGCCGAGTTCATAGCCGTACTTTTCCTTGAACTTGGCTTTCAGGTCTGCCCGTTCGAACCAGTCGGCGCGGAACCAGTACAGGTTGGCGAACTGTTGGTCGGGCAATTGGTAGATCTTGCCGTCGGGCGCAGTGGTGAACGAAATGCCGATGAAGTCCTTGATGTCCAGGGTGGGTGAAGTGAAGTTCTTGCCTTCGTTGGCCATCAGGTCGGTGATGGATTCTGTCTTGCCATAGCGAAAGTGCGTACCGATCAAGTCGGAATCGTTGACCCAGCCGTCATAGATATTCTTGTCGGACTGCATCTGGGTTTGCAGCTTTTCCACCACGTCGCCTTCCTGCAGCAAGTCGTGGGTCAGCTTGATCCCGGTGATTTCGCTGAAGGCCTTGGCCAGCACCTTGGATTCATACTCGTGGGTGGTGAGGGTTTCCGACACCACGTTGATCTTCATCCCGCGAAACGGCTCCGCGGCCTTGATAAACCACTTCAGCTCTTCAAGCTGCTGGGCTTCGGTGAGGGTCGACGGTTTGAACTCACTGCCGATCCATTTTTTTGCAGCGTCTTCATAAGCATCCGCCCAGGCCGCAGCACTGAGCCCGCTGAGCGCCAGCACGGCCGCCAATGAAATGCTATGTCGCAGCTTATTGTTTTTATCGAACATAGAGACCTCCTGGTTTTGGGGTTCAAAAGGGGCAGCTAGCCCCAACGCATCACAGACAACAGCCACACCAGAGACAGCGCGGACGCCACCCAGATGCTCCAGCCGGTTACGCCGATCACCAACAAATGCAGGTAGGCGCTGCCGAGAAGACCGATAAACAAGCGATCACCACGGGTGGTGCTGATCGGTAAAAAGCCGCGCCGGGGGATACTCGGCGAGCGCAACTCCCACGTCGTCATGCCCACCAGCAGCAGGCCGATCGCGGCAAAGAACAGTGCAGTCGGGGTGGTCCAGGCCATCCATTCCATCATCGACTCCTCAGACCCGGCCCAGGGCAAAGCCCTTGGCCACATGGTTGCGAACGAACCAGATCACCAGCATGCCCGGCAAAATGGTCAACACCCCCGCCGCCGCCAGCACGCCCCAGTCGATGCCGGAGGCCGAAACCGTACGGGTCATCACTGCGGCGATGGGTTTGGCGTTCACCGACGTCAGCGTGCGTGCCAGCAGGAGCTCGACCCAGGAAAACATGAAACAGAAAAACGCCGTGACGCCGATCCCCGAGCCAATCAGCGGGATGAAGATCTTCACGAAAAACTTGGGAAAACTGTACCCGTCGATGTAGGCCGTTTCGTCGATTTCCTTGGGCACGCCCGACATGAAACCTTCGAGAATCCACACCGCCAGCGGCACGTTGAACAGGCAATGGGCCAAGGCCACCGCGATATGCGTATCGAACAAGCCAATGGACGAATACAGCTGGAAGAACGGCAGCAAAAACACTGCCGGCGGCGCCATGCGGTTGGTCAGCAACCAGAAGAACAAGTGCTTGTCGCCGAGGAAGCGGTAGCGCGAGAACGCGTAGGCCGCCGGCAGCGCCACGCTCAGGGAAATCACGGTGTTGAGGCTGACGTAGTACAGCGAGTTGAGGTAGCCGGTGTACCAGCTCGGGTCGGTGAAGATCACCTTGTAGTTGGCGAAGGTGAAGTCCTGCGGAAACAGGGTCAGGCCGCCGAGGATTTCGGTGTTGCTCTTGAAGGACATGTTCAGCAGCCAGTAGATCGGCACCAGCAGGAACAGGATGTAGACCAGCAGCGGGATTACCTTGCGCTTGCTCATGTTGGCGGCCTCAGCGGTTGGCGTCGGAGTGGGTCATGGCGGTGTAGAACAGCCAGGACACCAACAGGATGATCAGGAAGTACACCAGCGAAAACGCCGCCGCCGGGCCCAGGTCGAATTGGCCTACGGCCATCTGGGTAAGCGTCTGGCTGAGGAAGGTGGTGGCGTTCCCTGGCCCGCCGCCCGTCAGCACAAACGGTTCGGTGTAGATCATGAAACTGTCCATGAAGCGCAGCATCACCGCGATCAACAGCACGCTCTTCAGTTTTGGCAACTGGATATGTCGGAACACCGCCCAGCTGGACGCCCGATCAATCCGCGCCGCCTGGTAGTACACATCCGGGATCGCCCGCAGCCCCGAGAAACACAGCAGCGCCACCAGGGACGTCCAGTGCCACACGTCCATCACCAGCACCGTGACCCAGGCGTCCATGGTGTTGGCGGCGTAGTTGTAGCTGATGCCTATCGCATTGAGCGTGGAACCCATCAGGCCAATGTCGGCACGGCCAAAGATCTGCCAGATGGTGCCGACCACGTTCCACGGAATCAGCAGCGGAATCGCCATTACGATCAACACCAGCGACGACCAGCGGCCCTTGGTGGGCATCGTCAGGGCAATCGCGATGCCCAGCGGAATCTCGATCAACAGCACACACGCCGAGTAGATGAACTGACGCAGCAGCGAGTCATGCAGGCGCGGGTCCAGCAGCACCTGTTTGTACCAGTCGGCGCCGACGAAGTAGCGGCTGGATTGGTCGAAGATGTCCTGCACCGAGTAGTTGACCACGGTCATCATCGGGATCACCGCGCTGAAGGCCACCAGCAGGAACACCGGCAATACCAGCCACCAGGCCTTGTTGTTCTGCACCTTGTTCATGGCTGCACCTCCAGCAAGTAGTCATCGGCATACACCATCAGCCACTGCCCCGGAAAGCTGATGGACGCCTGGCCCTCGGGCACCGGTTTGTCTTCGGCCAGGCGCACTTTCAACGGTGCGCCATCGAGGTTGAGGGTCATGATCTTGTAGGTGCCGAGGTCTTCCACATGGGTGACTTGCGCCTGTAGCGCGTCGGGATTGTGCTCATCCCACACATGAATAAATTCCGGGCGGATGCCGACCTGCAGCGTTTTGTAAGGCGTTTCGCCAATGCGCTGCTGCAACGCCTCGGGCAACGCCAGATGTGTCCCGGCAAAGCGCACACCGCCCGCCTCTGCCTGCACCTCAATCAGATTCATCCCAGGGCTGCCGATGAAATAGCCGACGAAGGTGTGGCTGGGCCGCTCGAACAACTCCCGGGGCGTACCGAACTGCACGATCTGCCCGCCATACATCACCGCGATCTTGTCGGCGAAGGTCGAGGCTTCCAGTTGGTCATGCGTCACGTAGACCATGGTGATGTTGAACTGCTCGTGGATCTGCTTGAGCTTGCGCCGCAGCTTCCATTTCAGGTGCGGGTCGATCACCGTCAGCGGTTCGTCGAACAGGATCGCCGACACGTCATCCCGCACCAGCCCGCGGCCCATGGAGACTTTCTGTTTTTCATCGGCAGTGAGGTTGCGGGCCTTTTTGTCCAGCAGGTTTTGCAGGTCGAGCACCTCGGCAATTTCCTGCACCTTGCTGTGAATCTTCGCCTCGGCCATGCCCTGGTTTCGCAGGGGAAAAGCCAGGTTATCGAACACGGTCATGGTGTCGTACACCACCGGAAACTGGAACACCTGGGCGATGTTGCGTTTTTCCGGGGTCAGTTCGTTGACCACCTTGGCGTCGAACAGCACCTGGCCTTCGGATGGGCTGAGCAGGCCGGAGATGATGTTGAGCAAGGTCGACTTGCCGCAGCCCGACGGCCCCAGCAACGCGTAGGCGCCGCCCTGCTCCCAGACGTGGTTCATCTCGCGAATCGCGTAGTCCTCGGGGCCGTTTGGCTTTGAACTGTAGCTGTGGGCCAGGTTCTGCAAATGGATCTCGGCCATCAGGCAACCCTCGCGACACGTCGGCCGGGGGCCTGGACCAGCCGTCCCTGGCCATCGAACACAAACAGTTTGTGGGTGGGAATATAGATGCGGATCGGCGCGTCGACGTCGTACTCATGCACCCCGGGCAAGTGCAGCACCAGCAGGAAGTGTTCGCTGCGTACGTGCAGGAAGGTTTCCGAGCCGCTGATCTCGGCGACTTCCACGGTCACTGCCAGCTCCAGGTCATCGTCGTTGCTCGGCACCAGGCTGATATGGCTGGGACGCACGCCAAAGCGAAACTCGCCTTCGCCGATGGGCCGCAGGTCGACGTTCAGCGGGAAGTGCACGAAGTTGGCGAAGCTCACTTCATTGCCACTGATGCGCCCGGGCATCAGGTTGATCGGCGGCTCGGAAAACAGCTCGGCCGCCAGCACGGTTTGCGGCTGGTGATAGACCTCGGCGGCCTTGCCGCTCTGGATCACCCGGCCCTCGTGGAGAATCGTGGTGGTACCGCCCAGGGCCAGGGCTTCGTTGGGTTCGGTGGTGGCGTAGATGGCGATGGTATGGCGTGCCTTGAACAGCTCGCGCATTTCCTGGCGCAGTTCTTCGCGCAGTTTGTAGTCCAGGTTCACCAGGGGCTCATCGAACAGAATCAGCTCGGCATCCTTGACCAGCGCCCGGGCCATGGCGGTGCGTTGCTGCTGGCCGCCGGAGAGTTCCAGGGGGTGACGCTGGAGGAATTTCTCGATGCGCAACATTTTCGCGGTTTCGAGGACTTTGCTCTGGATCTGCTCGGCAGAGACTCCGGCCTGGCGCAGCGGCGAGGCGATGTTCTCGAACACGGTCATGGTCGGGTAGTTGATGAACTGCTGATAGACCATCGACACATTGCGCAGGCGCACCGGCTTCTGGGTGACGTCCACGCCATTCATCAGGATGCGCCCGCTGTCAGGCTTGTCCAGGCCGGCCATCAGGCGCATCAGGCTGGTCTTACCGGAGAGCGTGCGGCCCAGCAATACATTGAAGGAACCGGCTTCGAAACGCAGGTTGGCGTCGTCGATCCAGGTTTGGCCTTCGACAACGCGAGTGACGTGCTCCAGGGTCAATGACATGACACGACCTTTTTATTATTGGAATGGTTCTGGCAGGAGCACAGAGCGAGTTCCGTGCCAACAACCCAAACCTCAGGCCGGTCAACGAGTTAGGCAAAACAGCGATTCGCCTCTGAACAGAAATGAACAGGTCAGGCTGAACAACTGAACAATCGGCGGGTTGACAATGAACAGTTCTGAACAACACTTTGCAGGAGCGAGCAAGCTCGCTCCTGCATAGAGATAGAGCCCAGAACAACAATAAGACAGGGTCACCGCCATGAGCACACCGCTGGCGCACGATGCCATCATCCAGGACTCCTGGCGCCGCTGCCGGGCCTATGGCCTGGATCACCAGAGCACACCGAGCTTCGACCAACTGCCCGCAGACGGCGTCAGCCAGTTGCTGGAAAGCCAGCATTCCCTTGTGCAGACCACCCACCAGGAAGTGCTGCCCTACTACGAAAACATCCTCAGCAATTCCAACTGCCTGATCATGCTTGCCGACAACCAGGGCCAGGTGCTGACTTCGTGGGGCACCCAACGCTTTATCGACCCCAAGCTGGCCCGTGGTTTCAGCGCCGGCGCCAGCTGGATGGAGCGCTCCAGCGGCACCAACGCCATCGGCACCGCCCTGGCCTGTGCCCAGGCAGTGCATATCGAACATGACGAACACTTCCTCAAGGCCAACCGTTTCATGACCGGCTCGGCAGCGCCGATCTTCGATGCGCAGCGGGAAATCATCGCGGTGCTGGATGTGTCCAGCGACAGCTACCTGCCGCCTTCCCACACCCTCGGCATGGTCAAGATGATGAGCCAGACCGTCGAGAACCGGCTGATCCTCAACCTGTTTCGCGGTGAGCATTTCCAGCTGACGTTCAACACCGGGCTGAACAATCTCGACAGCCAGTGGGCCGGGCTGCTGATTTTTGATGAAAGCGGCCAGGTACTGTCGGCCAATCGCCGGGCCGACAACCTGCTGGGCATCAGCCTGTCGCGGGTGTTGATCGACAGCCTGTTCAAGGTCTCGCTGCTGGAACTGCTCAACCAGCCCGAAGGCCTGCCCTTCTCGCTGCAAGCCGCCGGACGCAACCGTTTCCAGTGCCTGCTGAAACGGCCGAAACAGGCGCCAGTGCAGGCTCGCGTGTTTGTGGAAACGAAAAAGCCCCGCGAACCTGGCCCCACGGCCATCAGTCTCAAGACCCTGCACTTCGGCGATGCCCGCGTGGAAAAGGCCGTGCGTCAGGCCGAGCGCCTGCTGGAAAAGGATATTCCGTTGCTGATCCACGGTGAAACAGGTGTCGGCAAGGAAGTGTTCGTCAAAGCCCTGCACCAGGCCAGCTCTCGCAGCCAACAAGCGTTTATCGCGGTCAACTGCGCAGCGATCCCCGCCGAACTGGTGGAGTCGGAACTGTTCGGCTATGAAAAAGGCGCATTCACCGGCGCCAACCAGAAAGGCAGCATCGGGCTGATCCGCAAGGCAGACAAAGGCACGCTGTTCCTCGACGAGATCGGCGACATGCCCCTGCCGACCCAGGCCCGGCTGTTGCGGGTATTGCAGGAACGCTGTGTGCAGCCTGTAGGCAGCAGCGAGTTGTACCCGGTGGATTTGCGGATCATCTCCGCCACCAACCGCTCGCTGCGCGAACAGGTACAGCTCGGGCGTTTTCGCGAAGACCTGTATTACCGCATCGGCGGCCTGACCCTGGAGCTCCCGCCGCTACGGGAGCGCACGGATAAACAGGCGTTGTTCAAGCAGCTGTGGCAACAGCATCGCGAGCCGACGCAGTGGGCCGGGTTGACTAACGAGGTGCTGGCCTTGTTTGAACAGCATCCGTGGCCGGGCAACCTACGCCAGGTGAGCAGCGTGTTGCAGGTGGCACTGGCCATGGCGGAAGAGCAGCCGATTCGGGCGGAACATTTGCCGGATGATTTTTTTGTGGATTTGAATGGGGTGGTGCCGGTGTGTGATGCAGTGGATGACAGTCTGGACCTGAATGAGCGACTGAAGGCGGTGGGCGGGAATATCTCTCACCTGGCCAGAGAACTTGGCGTCAGCCGCAATACCCTCTACAAACGCCTGCGACAAAACGGGAATTCTGTGTAGAAACACAATCAAAAATGTGGGAGCGGGCTTGCTCGCGAATGCGGTATATCAGTCGCTGATGCTTTAACTGACAGTCTGCATTCGCGAGCAAGCCCGCTCCCACATTGGAACTACATTGGGTTAGAGAAGTGGGTTCAGTTCAGGACCGGCCTTGCCCCCATTGGCACTTTGCGCCCTGGCGCCGCCATTTCAAACAACTGCTCCACCCGAGCACTCTCCTGCGCACTCGGTTTGATCGCCAATGCACACGCCACAAAAATCCCCGCATTGACCACCAGCCCCACAATCCCGCTGGTCAACGACCCCAGCCCGGGAATGTCGTCCGGATACATCGTCGTCAGCACAATCGCCACCACAATCCCCGCCAGCATCCCGGCAATCGCGCCTTCCTTGTTGCCGCGGCGGCTGAAGATCCCGAAGAACAGCGGCACCGCCAACTGGATAATCCCCTGGTAGGAAATCTGCGCCAGCAATTGCAGTCGCGCGTAATCAAAGGTCAGGTATGCCAGCACCGAGGCGGCAACGATAAACACCACCATCCCGGACTTGGCCAACAGCGTCAGTTGCCGATCGGTACGCGGGGTGTTCCAGGTAGCCAGGTCGTTGGCGAACTGGGTGCCGCAGACCTGCACGCAGCCGTCGACGTGGCCGATGCTCGCCGCCAGCACGATGACGATCGCCAGCGCCAGCATCCACGGCCCGCCGATGTCGAACAGCGAGAGGAACCAGCCTTGTTGCGGGTGCGCGATGACGTTCGGGTCCTGGCTGATGGCCGCGGCAAACAGCATCAGAATCCCGTAGAAACCACCCACCAACAGGATCGTGTACAGCGTGCCTTTCTTCACCGCCTTGACGCCGCTGGCGGTGTAGATGCGCTGGAAGCTCATGGGCCAGCACATCGAGCCGATCACGCCGGTGAAGATCAGGCTGAACATGTACAGCGGGCCGTAACCGGTGCCGCTGGCGCCGGGAATCAGCAACATTTTCGCCGGCAGGTGCGACAGGTTGGAGAACGACGCCTGGTCACCGAACAGCAGGAACACACACAGCGCCGCACACACGACATAGGCGATCAGGCCCTGGAACATGTCGGTCATGATCAGCCCGCGCATGCCCATGCTCACGGTCCAGTACTGGCGCACCAGAACCACCACCACGCCGGCGACCAGGCAGGTGGTGACGCCCCAGCGGCCGAAGCTGGCGAACTGGAACAACATCGCCAACGCCTGGATGCCCATCACCACCCACGGGAATACCGAGATGATGCCGATGATCGAGGCCACGCGCTTGACCACCGGGCTGTTGAAGCGCATGCCGAGCAAGTCCGGCTGGGTGCGCAGGTTGAAACGCTGGCCCCAGGTCCACGCGCGGCGGGCCATCAGGTACATTGCCGTCACGCCAAGGGTGGCGTAGACCATGCCGTAGAAGCCCAGGGCGCCGCCGATGGTCAGGGCGAAAAACGCGGTAAAGGTCGAGCCCGGCCACCACGAGTTGGTGTAACACATGGCGATGTACCACGGCCCATAGGAGCGCCCGCCCACGGCGTAATCGGAAAAACTCGTGCTCTCGCGGTTGGTGGCGTACAGCACGGCGATCATCCCGGCCAGGAACAGGCCGATGACGCCGAAGGTGATAAAGAGGTTGGCATCGCTGGCGGTGCTGATCATTGCGCATCCCCCTCTTCGGGTATTTCGCCGGCCTTCAATTCGGCGACGTACAACGCCCACAGGCCCAGGCCTGCGAGGACGGCAATGGCGATCCAGTAGAAGATCGGCAACGGTATGCCCAGTACCAACGCGGTACTGCCGCTCACGCTCAAATAGAACGGCGGGAATAAGGCGAGCATCAGCAACAGGAAAAAGTACACGCCAAAGAGTTGGCTTTTCAGGCGTCCGGGTGGTGCGCTATCAGATTTCATGAGTCGGGTGCTCCTTGAATTTGTGGATCGTTTTTTTGTGTGATCAAACAAAAATCAAGCAGTGAAAACGCAGGCACCAATCAGCGCCCAAGTGACTTCATTCAATGCATTATTGTTGTCTGGCGCAGGCTCAAGCCTGTCTTAGCCAGGTTTCCCATTGCGAATCGTTGATGATGCTGCGGGCACGCATGTGCTTCCAGGTGCCGTATTTGTAGAAGTCGAAATCCAGCTGCGACACCGCGTGCTGCACCATCGCCCAGGTCGACCATTTGATGTCCGCCAGGGCCTTGTGCAACTTGATGCGCGCGAGGTTCTGCGGGGTGACCTGGCCGAAGTAATCCTCGATCAGGGCCAGTTCCATTTCATCAGTGAAAAACATCTCGCCGAACCACAGCGCCAGTTCGTAATGCCGGTCGTTGTTGGAGGCGTATTCGAAGTCCACCAGACGAATTTGCCGACGGTCGTTGAGCATGAAATTACCCGCCAGGGTGTCATTCATGCAGGGAGCCAGGTCGATGCCGGAAGCTTGCAGCACGCCCCGGGCGCGGTCGCATTGGCGGCGCAGCCAGGCGTCGTCGGCGGGCTTGCAGCCGTTGAGTTGCTCCACCTGCCGCTGGTGCTCGGCAATCATGTCGAACACGGTCTTGGTCTGCACCAGTGGCGGCTGGTCGTTGAACGCCTTGAGGGCGTGCAGCGCGTTGTGGCGCACGTCGCGGTCGAGGAAGTCGTGGTTGGAGGAGGCGCGCCAGCCCTCCATGAACTCGAAGACTTCCACGCCGAACTCTTCAAGGAATGCGAACACCGGCGCGCCATAGCCGGTTTGCGCCGCCTTGAGGCTGGCGTCGTGGGCCGTGCGGCGGTCGATGAACATCTCGGTGCCCACGCCCGGCACCTTGAAGAAATACGCAGTGTCGATCCCGGCCACTTCCACCCGCCAGTTGGTGTTGGAGATCCCGCCGCTGACCGGTTCATAACGAATGCCGGTGCCGCCCCAACTGGCAACCCCGCGCACCGCCGCTTCCAGTTGACACTCTTGTGGCGTACACGCCTCACCTAACGCTTTCATGCCTGCCCCTCCTGTACCTGACGTAGCCAACCTTCAAACCGCGGGTCTTGCAGACTTTGGCGGCAGCGCAACAGCGTCCACTGCCCTACCTTGGAAAACTCCAGCGGCCGCGCCGAGGTAGCGCCGACCCACAGGCCCCAGAGCGTCCAGTACCAATCGTTGATCAAGGCGTACAAGCGGCAGCGCGCATAGTCGCTTTCACGGCACTCGCCGGCCCAGGCATGGATGCCTTCGCGCCAGTCGTTTTCGAAGACGTACAACTCGTTAAGGCTGATGGCCACGTCGTACCAGGGATCACCACTGCCGGCGTAATCGAAGTCGATCAGTTGCAAGGCGCCGTCCGGGCCGATCATCACGTTGCTCGCCACGCCGTCGCCGTGCAGCGGCACCGAGTCGCTGGCGTTCAGTTGCAGCGAGGTCCAGGCCAGGTCAATGCAGGTGCTGATCCAGGCGTGGTCGATGGGCAAGGCCACGCTGTAGCGCACGCATAATTCGCGCAGGTGCTGGATGTCTTGCAGCGGCGAGCGGGCGAAGCCCGGCGAGGTGCCTTGGTGCAATTGTTTCTTCAGGGCCCAGAGCGCTTGCAGGCGTTGGGGCTGCATCAATTCGTCGAGGCGGGCCCAACGCCACTCGCTGGTGGGCAACGCATCCAGCAGCAACACGCCGGCCGTAGCATCTACCAGGCGCACACCCGGCGTCACGTCGCAATCAGCTGCCAGTTGGGTGGCGCGGGCAGTGCGTTCAATGTCGATCAACGCGCGCATGTCGTCATGCAAGACTTTGGCGTAACACTGGCCCCACGGTGCGCTGACGGTAAAACCGGCCCACTCGGTGGCCAGGCGTACCGGCGAGGCAATCCCGGCGGTGCCCTCTTCGACCACCACATGGGCGGACAAGCCGGCGGCCTCCAGGGCGCCCAGCAGCCGTGACTTTGCTTGCAAACGACTCGACATGGCAGACCTCAGCGGTAGGCGTTGGGGGTGGAACAGGCGCGGTGCAGCAACGCGGTCAGCATGTGCAGGCCGTTGCGCATGTCCTGTTCGCTGGTGAATTCCGCTTCGTTGTGGGACACGCCATTGCTGCTCGGGATAAACAGCAGGCACACCGGGTAATGCCGGCTCAGGCTGATGGCGTCGTGGCCTGACACGGTGACGCTGTTGCCGATGGGCAAGCCCAGTTGCTGGCCGACGCCATAGGCCAGCTCGGCAAAACCGTGATGCAGGTGGCTCGGCTCACGCAGGGCGCGGCTTTCGATGCTGTAGTCAGTCGACGTGGCGCTGGCGGTGGCCTTGAGGCTGGCGTCCAGGCGCGCACCGGCTGCGGCCAGTAATTCGGTGTCGGGCGAGCGGTACTCGACATGCAACGTCACGCTGGAAGGCACCACGTTGGGGGAATTGGGATAGATCTCCAGGCGCCCCACCGAGCTGTGCAGTTGCACGCCGTGCAGGTCGGCCTCGGCCCGCACCGCAGTGATCGCGTGGGCGGCGGCCAGCAAGGCGTCCTTGCGCGCGGCCATGGGCGTAGGGCCGGTGTGGTTCTGTTCACCGATGAACCGAATCCGTTGCTTGAGGGCGGCCCAGGTGTCGCGCACCACACCGATGGCCAGCCCGTCGCGCTCAAGGCCATCACCTTGTTCGACGTGGATTTCCACATAACCGGCGACGTCCAACTCGACGCGGCCCTCCCCCAGATAACCAATCTGCTGCAGCGCATGCTTGAGGCTGATGCCATCCCCATCGCGGCAGGCCCAGGCGTCCTGCAGGGCCAGGTCACCGGTGAACACGCTGCTGCCGATCAGGCTGGGCTGGAAACGCGCGCCCTCCTCGTTGGTCCAGTTCACCACCGCCAGGTTGCACGCCGGTACTTCGCCGCGCTCGCGCAGTTGGCGAGCCAGGCTGGCCACCGCGACTGCGCCGGCCAGCACGCCATAGACCCCATCGAAACGCCCGGCACTCGGCTGGCTGTCCAGATGCGAACCACACAGCACGTAGGGCGCTTCTGGATTAAAGGTGATCAAACCGAACATGTTACCCACTGCATCCACACGCACGTCAAAACCGCGTTCAGTCAGCCAGGCCGCGAACAGGTCGCGCACGGCGCCGTCTTCAGCCGAGGCGGCGAGGCGATGCAGCCCACCGGCCTTGGTCGCGCCGATGACCGAGGTGTCGCGGAACAGCGCCTCGAAGGTTTCAAGGTCCTGTTCACTGGGCACCAGCAACTCAGGGGTAAAGGATATCAACATGGGCTTGCTCCAGGCGGGTCGCAAAGTCGTTGGACGGCGCACGATTGGTGACCAGGGTCGTGATGGCGCTGAACGGCAGCGTATTGATAAAGGTGCGGTGGCCGAACTTGGCGTCATCAGCCAGGATCACGCTGCGCAGGCTGTGTTTGGTCAGTTCCCGGCGCAGCAGCGCCTCGGGCTCCTGGTAGTCCATGAACCCCAGCTCCAGGTCGACAGCGCCGATGCCCATGAAGGCAATGTCGTAGTGGAACTGTCGGACGAATTCCAGGGTGTGGGCGCCAATCAGCGCGTTGTCGTTGCGGCGCACATCGCCGGGCACCACCAGCACCTGGTTGGCGCTTTGCTCGGTGATCAGGCGGGCGATGTCCAGGGAGTTGGTGATGATGCGCAACTGGCTGAACGCGGTCAGTTGCTGGGCCAGGGCCAGGGTCGAGGTGCCGGTGTCGAGGAACAGCACCATGCCTTCGCTCACCAGCTTCGCTGCACACACCGCGATACGCGTCTTGGCCTGGGGCTTGATGCGGCTGCGCACCTGCAGCGGCTGTTCTTCGTTGAGCCGCGGCAGGATCGCGCCGCCGTGGATGCGCCGCAGCTTGCAGGCTTCTTCCAGGTACTTGAAGTCGCGACGGATGGTTTCTTCGGAGACGAACAGCGCCTGCGCCAGGTCCGACGCCTTGACGCGCTGGTGTTGGGTGAGCAGGAGCATGATTTCGTCGAGACGTGGCTGGTTGAGCATAAAAGAGGTATTCCAGGGCAGGTTCAGGCGGCCGGTATTGCGCGCCCCACGGCGAAACGCGGCGCGAGCCGGTCCAGCGGGGAGCATAGAACGTAATACAGCCATGGACAGGGTCACAGGTACCTCTCACTCATCAGGGTGTGAAAGGGCAGGACAACACAAAGCGTTTATCACGGGCGGGCTTCTTTTGAGCCCACTCCGGGTGCAATCAATCAGGGCATCAGCATCGGGGGGAGGTGCTGATCCCAGGGGGCGATGGCTTCGACGGCCGCGCAGAATTGCAGCACCTGGGCGTCGGCAAAACGTGGGCCGATCACCTGCAGGCCAATCGGCAAACCGCTCGGGCTGAAGCCGCAGGGCAGGCTGGCAGCGGGGTTGCCGGTGATATTGAACGGATAGGTAAACGGCGTCCAGCGGGCCCAGGGCACCGCGCCCTCCTCGCCCGGCCAGCCCTCGGGGGCAACCCGGTCGGCGGCGAACGGCAGGATCGGCATCGTCGGCATCAGCAGTACGTCGTAGTCATTAAACAGCGCGTGTACCTGATTGGCGAACAGTGCACGTTGCTGCACAGCCTTGAGGTAGGCCGCCAGATCGTAATCGGCGGAGCGCTTGATCAGCGCAGCGAAACCCGGGTCCAGTTGGTCGAGGCGATCGGCCAGGGATTTGCCATAGGCGATCCCGCGCCCGCCGACCCACAGGGTTTCGAAGGTGGCCAGCGGGTCTTGCCAGTCCAGGTTCAGGGTGGTGACGGTGACCGGCAGCTCATCCGCAAGGTAATGCACCGCCGCTTCGACGGTGGCGGCGATGACCGGGTCCACCGGCGTATCGAACAAGGTCGGGCAATACGCCACACGCACAGGGCCCAGCGGTTGGTCGCAGCGCGCCAGGTAGGACTCGGTGGGCGCGGGCAAGGCCTGGTGATCCAGCGGATCGGGCCCGGAGAGGATATCGAAGAGTAACGCGCTGTCGCGCACGGTGCGGGTGATCGGGCCGGCGTGGCTGAGCATTTCAGTGGCGGACCAGGGCCAGGTGGGGATGCGCCCAAGAGAGCCTTTAAGAGCGAATGCACCGCAAAAGGCGCCGGGAATGCGCACCGAACCGCCGCCGTCGGAACCCAGCGTGGCCGGGACCATGCGTGCTGCCACCGCAATGGCCGAGCCGGAACTGGATCCTCCGCTGGTGAGCTGGGGGTTCCAGGGGTTGCGGCCATTGCCGAATACCCGGGAGGTGCTGGCGCCGGTCCAGCCGAATTCGGTGGTGGCGGTCTTGCCGAGGATGATCGCGCCGGCCTCCTTGAGGCGGCGGATGATCGGGGCGTCCTGGGTGGGGACGTTGTCCAGGCCGGTCAGCGAACCGCGGGTGGTGCGCAGATTGGCGGTGGAGAACAGGTCTTTGATGCCGAAGGGGATGCCGTGGAGCGGGCCACGAAATTGGTTGGCCTGCGCTTCTGCGGTCAGGATTTCAGCCTGCTCCCGCGCGGATTCGGTGTAGACGTCGCCGAAGGCATTCAGTGTGGGATTGTGGGTTTTGATGGCTTCGAGGCTTTGCTCGACCAGTTGCACAGGGGTCAGTGTGCCTTGGCGGATGCTTTCGGCTGCGTGCAGGACGCTGGGCATGTGGGTCAGTGAGGTATCAGTCTTCATTGAGCATCCTGGGACATCTGCGAAATGATCCAGCGGGTACGTCAATAGACGCCAAGGGAATGGAAGCTGTCAAGTTGGATTTGTTGCGTATGTGGGTTTTGTGGGATTTATTTTTGTCGGAGATTTGGCTTACGAAAACGGGTCGGTTTAGCCGGGGATTTGGCGAAACGTCCTATCAGTAGCAGTGGATAGCTCTGACTTCTTTCTCTTACAAACCTCTGCAAAGTCCCTCGCCTGATCACACAGCGCGAGGGAACGCCGATGTTTTTTTCGATTAATGCCCTGCCCGATGGGGCTGCCTCTTGAATCCCGCCATAGGCAGGTTGGCCCTGGCTCCCATGGATGTGGAGACGAAGGACGTTGAAGCGGTCTTTCGTAATTTCAGGGAGTGCCTTAACTCGTTTGACGATTGGGCTGAGAGCTTCTGGAGCTTTTCGTCGCTGGAAGTCGAGCAGGTGTTCAAGGTTGGGGATGAGGTCGCGCTGGTCGCGCCTGTTTCCTCTAAAGCCCCCAGTACCACCGTTGCAATGTGCAAACCCAATGGTGCGCTGACCCTGGTGCATATGTTTGAGAGCAAGCGGTTTGTGCCGATCGGCAACACGCCGGTCATGCTCCAGGCCATCGCCGAGGACGGCAGCCTGATCGGTCCCCCCATTCATAAAACCATCGGCCCCAGCGGCATCCTCGAAATCACCGACTGCACGCGCGACCAGCAGTATCAGGTCAGCTTCTACCCCGATGTTTCCAAGGATCACGTCAAGGCGCTCTACGCCTCCTATCAGTCGGTGATCAGCTCGCTGGAAAGCAGCTTGCGCAGTGAATGGACGAGCACCTTCGAAGAGCAGTGGAAACAGTACTCAAACGCCAGCGCCCTCGACCGTCGCAAGTTGATGGACGCCGCGTTTGTGCGAGGGATTACGAACACGCTGTACAGCCTTTGGGACGGTATTCCAAACCTGTACGACTGGCTGGCGGACATCAAACCCAATAGCGAAAAGTTGCTGCAGTACCTCTCCCAAGGCGAGCTTGAAGAGCTGTTGAAGCTCAGCAATGAGGCCATTGCCAACGGTCTTCTGGTGCTGAGCGATGAACCGCTGCTGTTCATCTATCTGTCGGCGATGTTCAGTTGGGCGCAATTGCTTCCGCCGCCGGACATGAACGAGCTGCTGGGGGAAATGACTTCCGAGGTACTGCTCAACCTGCTGTTGCTGTTGGCCACCGGCGGCATGGGTGTGGCGGTGCGTTTGGGCCCGCAGGTGCTGGGCAAGG
This sequence comes from Pseudomonas sp. I8001, assembly GCF_013385345.1. Taxonomy (NCBI): domain Bacteria; kingdom Pseudomonadati; phylum Pseudomonadota; class Gammaproteobacteria; order Pseudomonadales; family Pseudomonadaceae; genus Pseudomonas; species Pseudomonas sp. I8001. The sequence continues at coordinate 170,334 of NZ_JACAQC010000001.1, read as the reverse complement.
TCAGGTCCGGCCGGGCACGGGTGTTACTCGAGCAGATGGCCAAGTTGGGCGAGGCACCACGGCTGGACTGGCACCCCAGTGTGCTTAAGCCGGTGTCGCTTAAAAATGATCCAGTGTCGATCAAGGCAGCGGCCGTGCCGTTGAAGGCCGGTGTAAACGAGGTTTCGAATCCGGCAGCGCTGGTCCGAAAGCCTAAAGCGGCGCGCACGGCGCTGGTGAAGCAAGAACATGTGGATGATGCCCCGGCTTCGGCGAAAAACCCCAATGGGGATGCTTCGGTCTGTTCGGCGAATACCTGTACCAATGGCTGCCCGGTTTCGATGGTTACTGGTGAGGAACTGCTGACCCTCACAGACGGCTCGTTGGAGGGTGTCCTGCCATTTGCCTGGACGCGGTTGTATCGCAGCAGTGCCGTGGAAGTGGATTGCGGGTTGGGGTTTGGCTGGAGTCATGCGCTGGCGCAGCGCTTGGTGGTGAGCGGCGAATCGGTGGTGTGGACCGATCACGAAAACCGCAGCACCACCTTTCCCCTGCCCTCTGCTGCACGGCCGGCGATCACCAATAGCCTGGCGGAAGCGGCGATTTATCTGGGTGCTTTGCCGGATGAATGGGTGCTGGCTCAGGCGTCGCTTTTCTACCACTTCCGTGACGGTGTGCTGACGGCGATCAGCGATGCGTATGACAACCGGCTGCGTATTTCCCGTGACTATTCCGGGCGGATTCAGCGGATTGATAACGGCGTTGGTCAAGGATTGCTGCTGCGGTATGACCGCCGACATATCGTTGCCGTCGACTATCAGGTGCAGCGGGAACTGGACTGGGTTACCGAACAGAACGTTGTTTCCTACAGGTATGACGACGCTTGGCGATTGATTGAAGCGACCAACGCTGTCGGCGAAAGCGAGCGTTATCGGTACGACGATCAGCAGGTGATCCTGGAGCGCGAGCTGGCCGGTGGGGCGAGTTTCTTCTGGGAGTGGGAACGGTCTGGCAAGGCAGCGCGATGTGTCCGGCACTGGGCCAGCTTTTCGCAGATGGACACGCGGTATGTGTGGGACGACAACGGCACGGTCACCGTGCACAACGCCGATGGCAGCCAGGAAGTCTACGTACACGACCAGCGCGCACGGCTGGTGCAGCGGATCGATCCGGACGGCGCGCAGCACTTCAAATCCTACGACGAAAAAGGCCGGCTGACGGTCGAGCAGGATCCGCTGGGGGCGGTGACGGCCTATCAGTACGACGAAGCCGGTCGGTTGATTGCGCTGTTTCCCGGGGACGATGCACCCACCTCCTACGAGCATGACAACGGTTTCGTACGGGTTGTGCGCCGCGGTGACGCGGTGTGGAAGTACCAACGTAACGATCAAGGCGATATCACCCGTAAGACTGATCCGGACGGCAATTACACCGAATACACCTACACCCAACACGGAAAGCTCACGGGTGTTTGGTATCCGGATAACAGCAGCCAACGCTTTATCTGGAACGAACGCGGCCAGCTCATTGAGGAAAAACTGGCGAATGGCGGTGTGCGGCGTTATCGCTATGACGAGCTGGGGCGGCAGGTGGCTTGCGAGGATGAGCATGGCGCACTGACCCAGTATCAGTGGGACGCCGTGGGTCGTTTGCTGAAAGTGATTCAGCCTGACGGGGCCACACGCGAATTCAGCTACAACCCGTACGGAAAAATCACTGCTGAGCGCGACGAGTTGGGCCGCGTCACCCGCTACGAATACGCCGATGGTCTGCACCTGATCAGCCGCCGGATTAATCCGGACGGCACGCAGCTTAAATACCGTTATGACAATGTTCGGCTGTTACTGACCGAGATTGAAAACGAGGTCGGCGAAACCTATCGGCTCGACTATCACGCCAACGGCCTGATCCAGCAGGAAACCGGGTTTGATGGCCGCCGCACCGCCTATGCCTACGACCTCGCCGGGCATCTGCTGGAAAAGACCGAATACGGCGATGACGGCAGTCAGTTGGTTACCGGTTATGCGCGCGATGCTGCCGGTCGCCTCGTAAGAAAAACCCTGCCCGACCGCAGCATTGTCGATTACACCTACGACCGCCTCGGCAATCTCCTCAGCGTCGACGACGGTCATTGGCCGCTGCATTACGAATACGACCTGCAAAACCGCCTCACCGCCGAACACCAGGGCTGGGGCACGTTGCGCTATGGATACGACGAATGCGGCCAACTCGAAAAACTACGCCTTCCGGATAACAACCGCCTCACCTTTCACCACGACAAAGGCGGCGGCCTCGCCACCGTCGAACTCAACGGTAACCTGCTCACCTCGCACCTGTTCAAATCCGGCCGCGAACACCAACGCCAGCAGGGCCAACTCCTCAGCCACTACCACTATGACGACCAGGGCCGCCTGCACGCCCACGCGATCACCCAACAGGAACAACGCTACCAGCGCCGCCAATACAACTACGACAAACGCGGCAACCTCACCCGCATCCTCGACACTCGAAAAGGTCAGCACGACTACCACTACGACCCACTCGACCGCCTGACCCGCGCCAACCACTCGCACGATCTGCAGGAACGCTTCGTCCACGACCCGGCGGGCAACCTGCTGATGCAAGACCGCGTCGGGCCCAGCGTCGTCAAAGGCAACCGCTTGTTGATGCAAGGTGACCGCCATTACGACTACGACGCCTTCGGCAACCTTCTGCGCGAACGCCGGGGCCGGGCGCAGCAGTTGGTTACCGAATACCGCTACGACTGCCAGCACCGACTGATCAGCGTCACCCAGCCGGACGGCACCGAAGCCACATATCGCTACGACCCGTTTGGACGGCGTATCGCCAAAACGATAAAAAGCCAAACCACCGAGTTCTTCTGGCAAGGCGACACGCTGATTGCCGAACACAGTGCTGATCACCACCAAAGCTATATCTACGAACCCAACAGCTTTCGCCCATTAGCGCTGCTGAAAGGCTACGGCCCGGAAGACGTAAAACCCGTCCACTACCAACTCGACCACCTCGGCACACCACAAGAACTCACCGCCCCCGACGGCGAAATTGTCTGGTCAGCGCACTACCGCGCCTACGGCCAAATCGCGAAGCTGGACGTCAACACCGTTACCAACCCGCTGCGCTTCCAGGGCCAATACTTCGACCCGGAAAGCGGGCTGCACTACAACCGACATCGCTACTACAATCCGGATGTTGGTCGCTATCTGACGCCTGATCCCGCGAAGCTCGCGGGTGGGCTGAACGGATATCAATACGTGCCCAACCCGACGGGGTGGGTGGATCCGTTGGGGTTAAGTACCTGTCCGGGAGGGGATGGGTGTAAACCAAGTGCAGGCGTAGAAAAACCGACTGCGAAAGTTGATGACAGCGAGCCGCCTCTACCCAAACAAACGCAAGCCGAGCGCCGGACAAAAATTGACGAGCTAACGGAGGCAAATGCAAAAAGGCGGGTATTAGAATTTGAAAAGAAATACGACATGCACACTGTAGTCAAGCATGGACCAGAAATATCGGGCAGGGCTATGAAGCAACGTGCGATAGATGGAACTAACCCAACCAATGGAAAAAAAGGAAAAATAAGTTCAAGCTCTCAATTTAAAAGTTGGAAAGTGCAGCTTCATGCAATCAATAAAGCTTTGTATAAGATGCAGGGTAAAAATCCTTCATCTACAGGTTTTGACAATGAAGGCAACCCAGTAGTCGTTATGGAGTTACCAGGAGCAGGACATGGATACAGGCCGAATAGTAAAGACAAACAAAATCCAAAATATTCGGAAAATATGAACAAAGCCGAAGTCCGGTTTGACAAAAACAACGTCAGCCGCCCCTTTACCGCATTCCCTGTGAGATAACAATGTTAAAGGTCCCATTTATAGATGCACCCTATGAGCCAAAGCTCTCTCACATACTGGGAGCGCTTTCGATATATGATCAAGAAGAAACTAAAGGCGAAGTACTTTGGCAATACAACCCTAACGACCCTGAGGATCGAGAAAAAATCATCAAGTCATTTATTTTAAAAGATCTTGAATATTTAACTTACAGACACCGACTTGTTTTAATTTCCGTTCTGAAAAAGGCACTTGAAAACCCCAGTACTGATTTTTCAAAAGAATTTGAAAGCGATCACGACAAACATATAACAATGGCTTGGGATGAAACAGAGATAGATGAGCCGCGAGTTTTTTTTGAAGAGATTTATAGATTAGCGAGCAATGATTGGGAGGAGGAACTTCAAAAAGCGAGCGTTGAGGATCGGTCTACTTGGTAGTTCTAATATTTTTAGCGCCTACCAAATCGACATCGCAGGCAAGCCAGCTCCCACAGTTGAGCTGTGCACGTCAATGAAATGCCTGCCCCCCCTATCCCACCTGATGCAACCGCCCAGCCCGAAAATCCTTCGGCGACACTTCAAACTGCTTCTTGAACGAGCGACTAAAGTGCGCCGAATCCGTAAACCCCCATTTATACGCAATCGACGTAATCGACTCACTGATGCAGAGACCGGCCAAATCAAGCAGTTCAGACATATCAGAATGAAAGACTTGCAGAACAACGAGATCCTTGACGAAAAAGGAAAAGTTATCCTTACTAGAGAGTATGAGTACACTCGCAACAACGGTTCAAAAGTTGTAATTCAAGAGCATAGTGCCGGACACACGTTTGGGGCACCTGGCGGTATAGGTGATCAAGGCGCACATTTCAATCTGCGCCCAATCAGCAATACTCGAACTGGAAAACTGCCTGGCGCAGACGATCACTACTACTTCGAGGTGAAAAAGTGAAATTCTGGAACGATTTTGACGGAAGCATTTTATTCAACAAAGTGTTCACTACCCCCATACCCATTGGAGAAATCACTTTATTCTCAGTAGACATCAATAACGATCACTCACACATCCACATAGCATTTGACATTTCTGAAGTCCCTGACAATCCACCTTTAAAATGGGTTACAGCAGAATTCAACACTTGCAGATTAGGGTTGAGTTGCGGCGGCCTTAGCGACGTACTAATAAAAAATATACCCAGCACTCAAAAAATGAAACTCACCATCAAAAAGCATGAAAGCTATTTTTTGGTTCGCGCTCAATCATCTAAGTCTTTGATCGAACTTAAAACTAAATATCCTTCGCTTTGCGGCCCATCGGTCTATACAAATGACCCTGAATCAGCATGCTATTAGTAAGGATCTAGCTAGCAACAGAAACGACTACGATGCTAAATACAAAACCAAAAACAGCGCCTTATCACAAATTTGACAACATAAAAAACAAAATCTAGAAACCCTAATTCATGAGTACCTCACTCAAGTCGAAAAGGCGACCATTTTACTTGAACAAACGTTCGGAACAAAAAACATACTCCAGCTATGGCGCAGCAAAGAAATCCCGCAACGCGGGAGGATCACTGACAACATCTCCTACGAACTACACGGAATTGGCTGCAGAGTCGATTTTTCCGGAGTATGTATCGATTTCGACTATGGCCCAGACGAAAGAGTGGACGGCTTCGACCCGTGGCGGCTTTACATTTACGCATGCGAAGTACCACACCGGTACAAAAAGTACACCAACCAGAACACTCTCAAACTAGAATTCAATAATTATGTAGCGCAAGGAAAAGCACAAAAAATCACTGACTCCATGTCCAACCTATACTTCCTGAATCCTTGACCCTGCTCACCCCCTGACCAGCTGTCGCCAGGCGAACATTCGAGTTTACCCAGCGTAAAACTCACTCTTTCGCGGTAAACACTCCCCCTCAACTCCACGCCACCACCAACAACCCCGCCCCCAACACCAAACACAGCGGCGAGTAAAAAAACGTATCCAGCCGCGCAAACCGCGACCCGCCGACCTTCTTGAAAAAACCCACCAACTCTGAATCCCCAATCGCCCGGGCAAACATCACCAGTGCTACTGCACTAATCCCCCACTGCAACGCATGGTTGGACACCGGCTCGAAATACAGCCCGGCCCGCAAACACACCAACACCGCAATCGCCACCAACCCCACACCCACCAGCAACGTTCCCAGTGCCGACGGCTTGAACGCCGGTCGCGGCCCGCTGGCGAATTCACCCGGCAGCTGCGGAATAGCCGCCGTCACACCCAATTTGCCGCCGGCCGCCCAGTACAAATGCACCAGGCTGATAAAGCCAAAAACCCCGACGATCCATCGCGCGACTAAAAAGCTCATGGCTGGATATCCTTGGAAAAGTCCGAGAGAGGATAGCCCTCTTGAGATTTTTTGCAGGCAATTCGTCGGCGGCTGATGGTAAAGTGCCGCCCCATGAAACTCGCCCGTACCGACCGCTCGCTCATTGCCTGGATGCTCTACTGCTGCGTCCTGTTCAATGTGTTCGCCTGCAGCATCGGCCACGGGCAAATGGTCGGGATGCAGCTCAACGGCATCGGCGGCCAGTTCTGTACGGTGGACCCGCGCACCCAGGCGCCGGCGCCTTACAAATCCACCGATGAATCCCTGCCCACGCTCTCGAAAGCCTTCGGTTGCCCGCTGTGCTCCACCGGCGGCATGGGCCCGGCGCTCAACTCCAGCCTCAACGTGGCGGTGCTTCCGCAACCCCATGCGCCGCCGCCCGCCATCGTTGCCAGTGCCGACATCCCTGCCCGCTTCACCTGGCCTGCGGCTAATCCGCGCGCCCCGCCCGCCTTCGCCTGATACCTGCGCTTTTCTGATTGGCCCACGCGGCTGCCTCCCCCGGGAGTGCGGACGGCACTGGGTTGTTTTCAAGCCAAGTTTTTCAGGATTCAACCATGAAACATTTACCCCTTTTGGCGGGCCTGTTCGGCTGCCTGCCTGTCAGCACCTGGGCGATTGAGCTGGCACCGACCACCATTGATGGCGAGCAAACCGGTGATGCCGGCCTGGCCCTGGATCAGTCCAGTGGCATGGCCTCGCGCCTGGGGCTGAGCGTGCGGGAAACCCCGGCGTCCATCAGCATTGCCAACCGCAATGACATCGAGCGCCGAGGCGCCAAGACCTTCCAGGACGCGGCCAATACCCTGCCCGGGGTCAACGCCAGCGCGCCGCCGGGGTTTGGCGGTTTCATTTCCTATCGAGGGTTTACCAGCAGCCAGATTACCCAGATGTTCAATGGCGTCGCGGTGTCCGGCGGCCTGGCTCGCCCCGTGGATGCGTGGATTTATGACCGGGTCGAACTGGTGGGCGGGCCCTCCTCGCTGATCAACGGCGCCGGCTCCGTCGGTGGTTCGCTGAACTACGTGACCAAGCTGGCCACCCGTGAGGAACAGGCCGCCGAAGGTCAGCTCACCTATGGCAGCTACGACACTGCCGGAATGGCCTTCGGCCTGAACCACGCCCTGACCGAGCCGGGCGCCGAGGTCCAGCATTACGCGCGCCTGGACGTAAGCCGCAACACCAACCACACCTATATCGATCGCCAACAGCGCGATGCCTGGAGCGTGGCGTTTTCCCTGCTGAGTGATTTCACCCCGAACCTGTCCCACACCCTGGCCCTGGAATATCAGGACGAACACGAGGACAGCCCCTACTGGGGCACACCGGTGCTCAACCCGAAGTCGGGCGAGTTGAAGATCGACAAACACAACCGCTTCAACAACTACAACGTGGCCGACGGTCGTTATGAGCAACGCACGATCTGGGTGCGCTCGATCATCGACTACCGGATCAATGACAGCACCACGCTGAAAAATACCCTCTATCACCTCGACAGCCAGCGCGACTATCGCAACCTGGAAACCTACCAGTACAACGCTGATAACAGCGCAGTGAATCGCTCGACGGCCTATCAGGTACGGCACCAGGGTGAGCAGAACGGCAACCAGTTCGAGCTGCGCCATGACGACACGTTCTTCGGCTTGAGCACCACGTGGTCGGGCGGCTTCGAGTACAGGGTCAACAGCACCACCAACAATCCGTTGAATGTGGCAGGCAACAGTACGGTGGACCCGAACAACTATGATCCCGGGCATTTCTATGACATCCCGGGCACCAAGCCCGGTTTCGATCCGGACAAAACCAACGCCGTCACCACCAAGGCATTGTTCCTCGAGAACCGCCTGGGCCTGACTGACAAGCTGTCGTTGCTCACCGGCCTGCGCTACGACGCGATTGACCTTGAAGTCACCAACCACCGGGATATCACCGCCAGCAATCCGCGGCATGTCAAACGCAGTTGGGAGCCGGTGACCGGGCGGATTGGCCTGACGTATCAGTTCATCCCGCAAGCCAATGTCTACGTGCAATACAGCACCGCCGCCGAACAGCCGAGCAGCACCACCCAGGTGTTCGATGTGTCCACCGGCAAGCAATGGGAAGTGGGCAGCAAGTTCGATTACATGGACGGTCGCGGCTCCGCCACGGTGGCCGCCTACCGGATCGAGCGCAAGGACTTCGCCGTCACCGACCCGCTGGACCCGACCAATAGCATTCCGGTGGGCGCGCAGACGTCCAAGGGTATCGAGCTGGCCAGTTCGTTGCGGGTCACGCCCAAGCTATTGCTGGAGGGCAACTACGCCTGGGTCGATGCCGAATACGAGGACTTCAACGAGAAAACCGCCAGCGGTGCCGTGGTGTCGCGCAAGGGCAATACGCCGACCAATGTGCCCAGGCAGGTGGGTAATCTGTGGCTGACCTATGACTTTGCGGAGGATTGGCAGGGAGGTGTGGATGCGCGGTATGTGGCGTCGGTGTATGCCGATAACGCCAACACCCTGACGGTGCCGGCGTATACCTTGTTCGGGACGTTTTTGACTTACAAGGTGGATCAACACACCTCCGTGACGGGCCGGGTGCGCAACCTGACCAATGAGGTGTACGCCGAGTTTGCCCATGTGTCGCCGGCGTATTACCTGGGGTCGCCGAGGACGTTTGAGCTGGCGGTGCAGACGAAGTTCTAAAGCCCAGCAAGTTTCAAGGCAAGAATGAGGTCAGTGTGGGAGCGGGCTTGCTCGCGAAAGCGGTGAGTCAGTCAATACAAATGTTGGCTGAAAAACCGCTTTCGCGAGCAAGCCCGCTCCCACATTTTTGATCGCAATCGGGCTGTTATATCGGTGTTACTTCAGGCTGGCTTCGACCTTCTGCGCCACATCCTCAGTCAGCCACGCCTTCCAGACTTCCGGATGATCCTTGAGAAATGCCTGGGCGACTTCTCGCGGCTGGCTGTGCTTCTCGCTCATTTCGGCCAGCGCTTTGTTCAGCGGCTCGATCGGAAAGTCGACCTTGGCAAAGAACTCGGCGATCTGCGGATGCTCCTTCTGGAACGGCGTGGACACACCGATGCTCAGCTTGGAGGCCAGGGAACGTGTAGGTTTCGGGTCAGGATTGTCTGCATCGGTCAGCGTCTTCCACGCCTCGGCATCAAATGGCGGCTCTTCCAGCTGGATCAGCTTGTAGCGCCCCATCAACGGTGTAGGCGACCAGTAATAGAACAGCACCGGCTTGCCCCGGCGGATCGAGGAAGCAATCTCGGCATCCAGCGCAGCACCCGAACCACTGCGGAAATTCACATAGCTGTCGTCAAGCCCGTAGGCCTTGAGCTTTTGCTTGTTGACCACTTCCGAGGTCCAGCCAATCGGGCTGTTGAGGAAACGGCCCTTGCTCGGTGCTTCCGGGTCCTTGAACACGTCCTTGTAGCGCGCCAGATCCTTCACGCTGCGCAGGTCCGGCGCGAGGGGCTTGATGCCTTTGGCCGGGTCGCCCTTGACCACGTACTCGGGCACCCACCAGCCTTCAGTGGCGCCCTTGACGATATCCCCAAGGCCCACCACTTTGCCTTCGGCCTCGGCCTTGACCCACACCGGGCTGCGGCCGGCCCATTCTTCGCCGATCACCTGGATGTCGTTTTTCGCCAGGGCGGTTTCCAGGGTGATGGTGGTGCCGGGCAAGGTGTCGGTGGGCAAGTCATAGCCCTTTTCGACAATCACCCGCAGCACCTCGGTGATCAGGCTGCCGCTTTCCCAGTTCAGGTCGGCAAAATGAATCGGCGCCTGGGCTGCTGATACCGGCAGCGACGCCACCGACAGACTCAGGGTCGTCAGTGAGGCTGCCAACAGTGCTCGAATTCCTTTCATGCTTTGCACCTCATGCCTTACAGCAATCGCGAATGGCTTTGCTGTAACACCGCGAAGCCTCTGAATACTTAAGTCAACTCAACTGTAGTAGAGGTTCCGGGGAACATGGCAGGTTGCCGGTTTTTACGCAGGATTGTTCAGCCGCTGCAACTCGCGGCGCACCATGCTGGCGAATTCGGCGGGCTTGAGTTCATACAGTTGGCCGGCGACCCAGCTCAACCAGGCGCCCTGCAACTCGGCCTTGCGGTCAAACAATTGAGCCGCCGTGGCTTGGGCATCGAGCAGGTGCTGCTCGTGGAACTGTGCCCTACCCTGGCTCATTACTCGCTGGCCTTGAAGGTCACGAGTTCACCCTTGCGCCATTTGGCGGCCTTGCCGGTGACGGCCTTCAGGGTCTTGGTCAGGCCTTCTACCAACTGCTCATTGGCGGCAAACACCAGCATCACGCTGTGGCCTTCCTTGAACACGATGCCCTGGCCTTCGGCCGAGGACACAAAGGCGTAATCGCCCAGGCCATACACCGTCAACTTGATATCGCGAAACTTCAGTTCGAACTTGCCGCCTTCGCGGCTGGGCAATACAGCGGCCCGGAAATGATCACCGACCTTGAGTTCCAGGCGCGGCTTGTCGTCCACCACCAATGCCGCTTCGGTATCGATCTCGGCGATGTAGATACCTTCAGGTGTCTGCTCAGTGACGTAGACGAAACGGGATTGAAACTGCTTGACCAACTTTGCGCGCAAATCACCCAGCACGAATAACGCGTGCATATCCAGATTACTGACTGCCAAGGAAACGCCCCCACATCAAAAGGGTGCTGTCCGCCCAAGCGAGCAGCACAAAAAAACGGCCGGAAACGGCACGATCACACAACAAATCCACTGATAAAAACTGAAGAAGATCACGCTGCCAGGCCATGAGACTAGTACAGGCGTGCCCGACGCACCTTACGCAGGTCGCCAGGCGTTGCAGGAAATCACAGGTTTAACGACCAGAGAATACTGGCCGACCCACTTCAGACAATAACCCTTTAAAAAATGCAGTTTCCGACATCCAACACAGAAACTAATGCTTTGGATGGAACCGGACGCCGGACACTGACGACAATACTAAAACAGCAACACGGGTCAAAACCACTCGAAATACTGCAAGCGGGTACGCAATGTCGATCGACAGGAGCTGATTATGCAACGACCTCAACCGATTGCCACACCTTCGAACACAGGTTCATCTTTTATCGATGACGGGCAATTCTACTCCCTATACACCCACGACAGTTGTCTGCATTCGGCGCTCTATCGGGTAGTCCCCGCCGGGAGAAACTTTTTCCATATCCTTGAAGTGCCCAGTGGGCGGATCAAAGGTTTTCGCAGCGGCCATAGCCAGGCCTGCGAACTGGCCCGACAGCTGGAAGCCATCCTGCAAGCGCCACACGGCTGAGGCGCGGCTGGCGTTTCGTCATCTGGTTGACTTTACTGCGCCGCCAGCGCGTAACAACTGCCATACTGGTCCGTCCATTGAGATTTGTGCCCTTGCGGTTCAGGTTTCATCAGCGCAATTACCTCCAAGGGAAGGCTATACGTGACGGAATTTGATATTGGCGAATTTTTCATCCATGGCGAAGCCAGGGAAGTAGACGGTGAGTTCCAGGCCGTGATTGTGATGCGGGCCAAGGCTCCCCTGACCACCGTGACGACTCACCAGGTAGAAAAGGACCGCTGGTTCAAAACCGTAGACGCTGCCAACACGGCTGCCAAGGAAGCCGCAAAAGCCCTTAAGGCCGCCGTTGATTCCGGCGCGCTGACCTCCTGATTACCCGGCGCGACAATCCGATCGAACTCTGTCCCGCAACAACCCTCCCATGCATACGATGATCAGCCCGCATGGAGAACGATATGGAAGCGCAGACCTACACCCTCGAAGACCTGTTTGAACAACTTGGACTGGAATCGTCCCCCGAGGCGATTGACGCCTTTATCGGCAAACACACCCTGCCCAATGACGTAAAGCTGATTGACGCGGATTTCTGGTCACCGCAACAAGCCCAATTCCTTAAGGATGAACTGCGTGAAGACGCAGTCTGGGCGATCGCGGTCGACGAACTGAACCAGCGCCTGCACCAGCAACCCTGAGCCTTCAATGCAGGCTGTCTGACTGCTCCAGGTGCAACAGCGCCTCCCAGGCAGCCCTGCACTCTTCGGCTTCGTCGCGACTGGCGAACGCCGTGCCGCGCTGCTCGCCATTGAGCAACACTACCCAACAGGCCTTTTGCCCCAGCGCACGCAGGGTGGGCGGTACGCCACTGCCAATCATCACAGCCACATCGACTTTGGTTTGCATGGAGCGCCTCCGGAAAATTAGTTAGCTGGCTAACAATGTTCGCCATGCTACGGTTTTCTTCCAGTCGGAAAAAGCTATCCCCGGAATAGCTCCCTTGCATTACCTGCAACAATCCCCCGCTGAATCAGCGCCCCTCGGGTTTGTAGCCCAGGCGCAAGCCGCCCCAATGCCGGCCATTGACCGTGATCGGCACCGACAGATCGTGCATCAACTCACCGGTATCGCGGGTGTAGGTCTGCAACAACACCGCCTGCTGGTGGCTGCCGCAGCGGATTCCCGTGCGGTCTTCAAACTTGCGCTTGGTACGATTTTGTACCGCGTCCACTTGGGCATCGCCGGTCAACGTTTGGGAAAACACCTTGTTGTGGGTCGGCACATAACCCTGTGGCGTGCAGGCGATGGCGAATACCAGGCCCTCATGCCGGGGCAACAGAGCTTCCTGGATGGCGGGCAGCACCTGGTCGGTGTAGCCGTCAAAACGCGTGTGGTACTTGCTTGGCCGCGTGTTGGGAATGGCGGTATAGCTGCGGTCGAACAGGTCATCGAGGCTGATGCGGTTTTGCAGGACGTCGGCTTCAAACTGCGCGGCAATGCGGCTCGCGCCTTCGCGTGCCAGGTCATAGATGCGCTGGTGGTAGTCGTCCAGGCCGACCTCGGCGAGGCGTTCACTGATGGTTTCGGCCTGGCCTTCCATTTGTACGGCGGCGGCAGCCAACTGTTGGGTCTGCTGGTCGCTGACGGTCAAATCGCTGCGCATCTGCTCCACCGCATGGAACAGGCTGTCGAGTTGGGCGCGGTTGGTGTCGGTGCCCTGGGCGATTTCATTGACCTGGCCTTCGACATCCGCCGCCAGGCTGGCGATGCTGTCCAGTTGCTCGCCGGCGTGCTCCACCTGCTCTACACCGGATTGCAGATCCGCCGACAATTGCCGGATCTGCTCCACCACCTGGGCGGTACGCTGCTGGATATCCGCCACCATCACCCCGACTTCATCGGTCGCCGTGGCGGTTCGCCCGGCCAGGCCACGCACCTCGTCGGCGACCACCGCAAACCCGCGACCATGCTCACCGGCCCGCGCGGCTTCAATCGCCGCGTTCAAGGCCAGCAGGTTGGTCTGGCTGGCGATCGACTGGATCACCAGGGTGACGCGCTGGATTTCTTCGCTGCGCTGGCTCAAGGCCTCGATCAATTGGCGGCTGTCGTTGGCGCGCTGGCTGAGCTGGTGCATGCGGGTGATGGACTGCGCCAGCACCTCACGCCCTTCGGTACTGCGCTGATGGGCCTGGCTGGCCGCGCCGAGGGCCTGGCGGCTCAGTTGCGAGGTGACCTTCTCGGTGCCGATCATCACTTCGGCACTGCTGACGATCTGCTTCGCCGCGCCCAATTGAGATTGCAGCCTGGCCGCCAGTTGCTTGACCGCATAGGCTACGCCGGCAGCAGACAGTGCGTTATGGCTGGTGGTGTAGGACAGGTCGCGGGTCAGCTCGCCGATTGCATCGGTGGCTTCGGCCGGTGCGGCATTGTGGGTGCGATGTTTCAGGCGGGGCAGCCAGATCAGCAGCAGGGCCACCGGCAGGCACAGGTAAATCGAGAGTTGGGCGAACGCCAGGCCCAACAGCAACAGCACCAGGGCGGTACTTTGCAGGAGCGGCGTCAACCAGCCGGGCAACTGTCGCGCCACCACGGGTGGTGACACTGCTGCGCCCATGAGAGATCCGTCTCCAGCCATGTTCGTTACCCCGCTGCTTGTCGTTATTGTGACTGCATTAGACGCCACTATGTGGCCATTATCCATGGGCCTTTAGTGGGGGGCTTGCAGCAGATCAATAAACGGGGGGAAACGGCTGTTTTCTGCTGGGAACCGGGTAACCCGGCTCCAGCAGTTCACCGCATCAGGCTTGACGCTGGTGCTTGTCGATTTGCTCGTGGCGCTCTTGCGCTTCGATGCAGTACTTGGTGGTCGGGCTGATCAGCAGGCGCTTGAGGCCGATAGGCTCGCCGCTGTCGTCGCACCAGCCGAAGGAGTCTTCCTTGATACGGCCCAGGGCCTGCTCAAGTTGCGGCAGCATGCGCTGGTCGCGGTCGATGGCGTTCACCAGCCAGGTGCGCTCTTCTTCGACAGAAGCAGCGTCGGCCGGGTCTGCCGGGGTGTCCAGGCTTTCAATGGCGATGCGGTTCTGCTCGATGCGCTCGTGGTGTTCCACTTTCATGTCCTGCAACAACTTCTCGAAAAAAGCGTGCTGCTCGGCATTCATGTAGTCATCCGCCGGCATGGCCAGCAACTTTTCCTTTGTCATTGATTTCTCTATAAAAAATACGTGCATTAAGGCGAATAAGGGAGCGTTCCGGCCGACCTCTGCAGGTCTCGGAAAGGCGCCGTCCATTTCAAGCGCCACCCGGCACTCAATTTACGAGGGGCGGCAGTCTAAGGCCGACTTGAGGGCTCAGCAACTGAAATGACAGGCATTTTTTCCAAGATAACCCGCAAAGGCACCAGGACGGGCTCGGCGAATGGTCATCGGAGTGCGTTTATAGCAAGAAATTCAGTGTTGTGGAGCTATATAGAAGACAAACGGTTAAATGTGGGAGCGGGCTTG
>NZ_JACAQC010000001.1:114140-155287 GCF_013385345.1 Pseudomonas sp. I8001 | reverse complement strand
CTTGAGGACCGTGTCAGCGCTTGAGTTTGCGCTTGTTGCGATACTGGTCGATCACCACCGCCACCACGATGATCAGGCCCTTGATGATGTCCTGGATGTAGGCATCCACGCCGACGAAGGTAAACCCGCTGGCCATCACGCCGAGAATCAACGCGCCGATGACGGTGCCGGTGATGCGCCCTACCCCGCCCGCCAGGCTGGTACCGCCGATCACCGCAGCGGCAATCGCGTCCAGCTCATAGGACATGCCCATGCCCGCCTGCCCGGTGGCCGCCCGTGCCGACGCCACTACACCGGCCAGGCCTGCCAGCAGGCCGGCGATGCTGTAGACGATGATCAGGTGGCGCTTGACGTTGATGCCCGAGGTGCGCGCCGCCTGCATGTTGCCGCCGATGGCGTAGGTGTACTTGCCGTACTTGGTGTAGCGCAGGGCGATATGGAAGATCACCGCCACCACCAGGAAGATCACCACCGGCATCGCGCCGTGGCCGATGGCCGTGTAGGAGTCCGAGAGCATGCTCACCGGCTGGCCTTCGGTGTAGTAACGCGCCAGGCCACGGGCCGAGACCATCATGCCGAGGGTCGCAATAAACGGTGGAATCCCGGTGACCGCAATGATACTGCCGTTGATCGCCCCCGCCAGCAGCCCCACGCCCAGGCCCATCGCCACCGGTATCCACACCGGCAGGTCAGTCAATGACGGAAACACCGCACGGGAAAAGTCGGAAGTCTGCGCCAGGCTGGCGGCGATCATCGCCGACAACGCCAGCACCGAGCCCGAGGACAAATCGATACCGGTGGTGATGATCACCTGGGTCACGCCAATCGCCAGCAGGCCGATGATCGACACTTGCAGGATCATCAATACAAGGCGCTGGGAGTTCATCAGGAAGCTCTGGTCGCGCACGATCCAGCCGAACAACTCAAACACCAGGCCGATGCCAATCAGCACCAGCAGGATGCTCAGCTCGGTGGGCATGCGTCGACGGTGCTTGACCGGCGCCGCAGCGGGCTTCTTTTCCTCGGGTTTGCTTTCCAGTATCGCGTTCATAACCACTCACCTTTTTTATCGCGTTGCGCCGGCCACAACGGGCCGGCGCCGTCTGTTCGTTAGTGGACCGCCGTCATACCGGAAGCCAGTTGCATGACTTTTTCCTGGGTCGCATCCGCGCGGTCCAGGGTGCCCATCAGGTCGCCTTCGTGCATCACCATCACCCGGTCGCTCATGCCCAGCACCTCGGGCAGCTCCGAGGAAATCATGATCACCGCCATGCCTTCGCTGGCCAGGTAGGAAATCAGCCGGTAGATCTCGGCCTTGGCGCCCACGTCGATACCGCGAGTGGGTTCGTCGAGGATCAGCAGCCGTGGGTTGGTCATCAGCCAGCGGGCCAACAGGGCTTTTTGCTGGTTGCCACCGGACAAGGTGTCGATGCATTGCTCCAGCGACGGGGTTTTCACCCGCAGCTTGGTGCACATGTCTTCGCACAGGGCACGCAGGGCTTTTTGCTGGATAAAGCCATTGCCGGAGTAATGCGGCAGCACAGCCATCTCCATGTTTTCCAGTACCGATAGGCAGGGGAACAGGCCGCTGAGCTTGCGGTCTTCGGTCAGCAGCGCGAAGCCCTTCTCGATGGCCATATGCGGGTCGGTGATGCGCACGGTCTTGCCGTCCAACTGGATCTCGCCGCCGGAGCTTGGGGTGATGCCGAAAATGGTTTCGGCCACATTGGTCCGCCCGGAGCCCATCAGCCCGGCGATACCGAGAATTTCGCCGGCGTGCAGGTCGAACGACACGCCCTGGAATACCCCATCCAGGCGCAGGTCGCGCACCGACAGCAGCAGATTGCCGATGGGCTTGTCGCGCACCGGGAACAGCTGGCTCAGCTCACGCCCCACCATCATCGAGATCAGGCTGTCGCTGTCCATGCTGTCGGCCCGCTGCAGGCCGATATAGGCGCCATCGCGGAACACCGCCACTTCATCGGCGATGGCGAATACTTCGTTCATTTTATGGGTGATGTAGATGATGCCTTTGCCCTGGGACTTGAGGTCGGCAATGATCGAAAACAGGTGGGCCACTTCCTTGTCGGTAATGGCGGAGGTCGGTTCATCCATGATCAGGATGACGGAGTCATAGGACACCGCCTTGGCAATCTCGACCATCTGCCGCTCGGCAATGCTCAGGTTACCGACGTGTTCCTCCGGGTCGAGATTGATCCGCAGCCGCGCCAGCAGTTCGGCGGTGCAGCGGTGCATTTCCCGATGGTTGACCATGTGCAGGCCGTTGAGCTGTTCGCGGCCGATCCAGATGTTCTCGGCGATGCTCATGTGCGGCATCAGGTTGAGTTCCTGGTGGATCATCGCGATCCCGGCCTTCTGCGCCGCCAGCGGTGTTTCGAATTTGATCGGCTTGCCACGCAAGCGGATTTCACCGGCGTCGGGCTGATAGATGCCGGCGATGATCTTCATCAGTGTCGACTTGCCCGCACCGTTCTCGCCCATCAGCGCCAGCACCGAGCCGGGGCGCACCCGCAGCTGCACATCGGCCAGGGCCACGACGCCGGGAAAGCCTTTGCTGATGTTGGAGATCTCCAGCAGATAGGGTTCTTCCAGTACCAAGGGCTGGATACCGGGAGGCTGGGAAGCAGTCGCTTGAGCAAACATATCGGGTACTCCGTCAGCAGGGCCGCCGTGGCTGCCCTGCCGGTTTATTGTTGTTATTAAGGGCTACTTGAAGTCTTTGACGTTGTCCGGCGTGATCAGCTTGAACGGGATCACCACGTTCTGCTCGACCGGCTCGTGCCTGGCCATCTTGCGCGCCGCTTCCACCGAACCCACGGCCTGGCCATTGGCATCCTGGAACGCCGACGCGGCCATGTCGCCCTTGGTAATCGCGTTCAAACCGTCCGGTGTGCCATCCACCCCGGCGATCAACACGGTGCCCGGCTTGGTGCCCGCCGACTTCAACGCCATGGACGCACCGATGGCCATCTCGTCGTTGTTGGCCAGCACCGCGTTGAATTCACGGCCTTGGGTCAGCCAGTCGTTGACCAGGGTCATGCCCTTGTCACGCAGCCAGATGCCGGTCTGTTCCTGCTCGATGGTGATGCCTGGGTATTTGGCCAGGACTTCCTTCACCCCCTTGGTGCGGTTGGTGGTGGAGTTGTTCGCCAGGTCACCCAGCAGGATCACGATCTTGCCCTTGCCGCCGAGCTTTTCGGCGATGTACTGCATTTGCAGGCGACCCGCCTCGACGTCATTGGAGGTCACGGCCACGATGCCTTTGGGCAGATCCGTCTGGTCGGGACGACGGTTGACGTACACCAGCGGAATGCCCGCTGCGAGGGCCGCTTTACTGATATTGGCGGTAGACGCCGTGTCGACCGGGTTGACGATGATGGCGTCGACTTTCTGGCTGATAAAGTTCTCGACCTGGCTCAGTTGCTTGACCACATCGGCGCGGGCGTCTTCGAACTGCAGCTGCACGCCGTCACCCTTGGGGTAGGACTTGGCTTGCTTGTCCATGTCCTCGCGCAGGTAAGTCAGGAAGGTGTCATCGAACGCCGACATGCTCACGCCCACCTTGATATCGGCCGCCGTGGCGAAACCACTGGCGAGCATCATGGACAGGGCCAGCGCGGTAAAACGGATCGGGGTCTTCATGAACGGTCTGTCTCCAATTTCTTGTTGGTTTTGTGGACGTTGCGTTTTTCAGAGCGAAGCGGTCGGCAGTCGAACGATCGGCGCCCCCGGAATGCAGCACACCAGGGAACCCTTGCTTTCGACGCACAGGACATTCAGGAGGGAAAAGTAAAACGGCCGGGCGCGGGGCAGACCGCGTGGCTGGAGGGCAGGACGTAAAACTCGCAGTACAGCGTTGAAGATTTTCATCTGACGGTACCTGGTTGTTTTGATCTTGTTTTTGTCGAGTCGCCCGAATCGAGTCCGAACGTACTTTATGCAACCTGGAATGACTTTATTGGAAAATAATTTCCATATCAACCTGTTTTAGAATTTTATTCTATTTTTCATCCATGAGGCTCCATAGCCGCCATTTCCACTACCTGCTGGCGCTCTGAACTCAGGCGCGCGGCGTCCAGTACGCGGGTGGTTGCCAGCGCATCCAGGACGTTCACCGGCAACTCGCCGTGGCCTTCCACCGCGCTTTGCAGCTGACTGTAGAACTGATTCCAACGGCCCTTTTCCGACGGCACCCGCTCACGATCCGGCCCCTGCTCGAACCAGCCCCAGCGTCGATGTTCTTCAGCGCCCCAGTGCTCGCCTTCGGTTTTCGGGGTCTTGCCGGCCAGCAGCGCCTCTTCCTGGCCGTCCAGCCCTTCGATGGTGTAGCAACCGGCCGTGCCATTCACCCGAAACCGCGGGGCCTGGCTGTTTTGCAGGGCGCTGCCCCACAGGTGTGAAATCACCCCGTTGGCGTGGGTCAGCGATACAAAGAAGCCGTGGTCCACGCTCCGCTCATCGGCGGTGTAGTGCAACTGCGCGAACACCCGGTCCACCGGGCCGAACAGTTGCATGGCCTGGTCCACCAAGTGGCTGCCCAAGTCCCGCAGGAAGCCGCCGCCGCTGGCATTGCCCACCGAGCCCGGGTTGTAGCGCTCCACCCGGGATTCAAAGCGGGTGACGGAGCCCAGGGCTCCGGCGTCGATCAGCTTGCGCAGGGTCAGGAAGTCCGAATCCCAGCGCCGGTTCTGGTAGACGCTGAGCAGCACGCCCTGGCGCTCGGCGGCGGTGATCAAGGCCTGGGCCTGTTCGGCATTGCTGGCAAAGGGTTTGTCGCTGACCACCGCCACACCGTGCTCAATGGCCTCCAGCACCAGGGCCGGACGGCCCTTGAGGGTGGTGGAGATCACCAGCACGTCGACACCGGCCTCGGTGATCTGCCCGATACTGTCGAAGGCCTTCACTCCGGGGTGATCCGTCGCCAGTTGCTGGCGACGTTCGGGTGACCGCGTCACCACGCCGACAAAGGTCGCCCCCGGCAGGCTGGCTATCAGGGGTGCATGAAATACACGGCCGCCTTTGCCGTATCCAACCAGTCCGATTCGCATACAAATACTCCTTGGTTAATTGTGGCGAGGGAGCTTGCTCCCGCTCGACTGCGTAGCAGTCGCAAGCTTTTCGGGGCAGCAAGCTCCCTCGCCACAGGGCAAGCCACAACGGTCTAACAGCACAACTCGCGGGTCACCCGCTCCAGCATCATCCGGTTGGACTCATCCGGCCGGTCTTCCCAGGCAAACACCGACACCGTGGCAATGCCGTCGAACTTGATTTCCCGCAGAGTGCCGAAAAACGCCTCCCAGTTGACCTCGCCCTGGCCGATGTCCAGGTGCTGGTGCACGGTGGCGGTGACGCCCGGCGGGTTGACGATGTAGCGCAGGTTGGACGAAGCGCGGTGGTTGTAAGTGTCGGCAATGATCAAGTGGCTGAGCTTGGAGCCTGCGTACTTGAGCATCGAGGCGATATCGCCCTTGCCGTCGTCATAGAAGAAGGTGTGCGGCGCGGCGTAGAGGTAGTTGATCCAGTCGCGGTCGAGGCCGCGAATGATGTCCACCGACTCGTTGTTGCGCTCGCAGAAGTCGTACGGATGCGCCTGGATATCCAGCTTGATGCCTTCGCGCTCGAACTCCGGCATCAGCTCGTCCATGGAGCGCATGAACTGGTTTTCGCACACCAACGGGTTGTCGGACTGGCCGGTGAATTCGGTGTTGACCAGCTCGCAGTCCATTTCCACGGCGATCTGGATCGCACGCTTCCAGTTGCGCACGGCGGCAACCCGCAGGCCTTCGTCGGCGGCGGCCCAGTGGTACATGGGCAGCAGGGATGAGAGTTGCACGCCGGCGTCGCTCAGGGCCTTGCGAAATTCCTTGATGCGCGCGCGGTCGACCCGGGGGGCCTTGTAGAACGGCAGGAAGTCTTCCCGGGGCGAGAGTTCGATGTGCTGGTAGCCGAGCTCGGCGGCCTTGTCGACCATTTGGCCGAGGGGCAGGTGGCGGTACATGTAGGGGTCTAATGCGATGCGCATGCTTGAGATCTCCCGAATTTGAGGTAGGAACTCGGTCAAATGTGGGAGCGGGCTTGCTCGCGAATGCGGTGGGTCAGTCGATGCAAATGTTGACTGAAAGGCCGCATTCGCGAGCAAGCCCGCTCCCACACTGACTGCGTTACATCAGTGAGGATTGTGGTTAGCCGTAGAAATGCGGACGCGGTGGCAGGCCCACTTTCACAATCTGCCCACTGTTCTGCGCCTCAATGCACGCATCCGCCGCCACCGCCGCGGCAAAACCATCCCACGCCGACGGCCCCCCCACTTGCCCTGCCCTTACACCGTCGATAAACGCCTGCAGCTCAACGTCATACGCCGCGATGAACCGGTCTTTCCAATCCATAAGGATCGCGTTCGACAGCTTGGCCCCGCTGCGCATCTGCACCTGGGACGGCTCCGGCAATTTCGCAATGCCAGTCTCCCCCACCACTTCGCACTGGATGTCGTAGCCGTACTGGCAGTTCACAAACACTTCCACATCGATGCGCGTGCCCTTGGCGGTTTCCAGCAGCACGATCTGCGGGTCACGCAAGTGCGCCAGCGCCTTGCTCGATTTACGCGGGAACACCACCTGCACCGACACGTAGTCATCGGCCAGCAACCAGCGCAACACATCCAGCTCGTGGATCAGGGTGTCGGTGATCGCCATGTCGGTCTTGTAGTTCTCACCCACCCTCGGGTTGCGGTGGGCACAGTGCAGCATCAGCGGCTCGCCGATCTGGCCGCTGTCGATCACGGCTTTCAAGGCGCGATAGCCTTGGTCATACGGACGCATGAAACCCACCTGCACCAGGCGCTTGCCGTGGGCCACTTCGGCCTCGACGATCTTGCGGCAGCCTTCGGCAGTCACCGCCAGCGGCTTCTCGCAGAACACGGGTTTGCCGGCCGCAATCGCCGCCAACACAAATTCTTCGTGGCTCGGGCCCCATGAGGTCACCAGGATCGCCTCGACCTGCGGCGAATTGATCAGCGCGTGGCCGTCCGGGTACACCTCGGCGGTGAGTTTCAGGTCAGCGACGACCTTGGCCGCCTGCTCAAGGTTGATGTCGGTCACGGCCACCACCTGGCTGTTGAGCAAGGTCTGGCTGCAGCGACGAATGTGATCCTGGCCAATGGCGCCAGTACCGATAACACCCAACTTCAAAGACATGAAAACACTCCTCTTGTTATTAGTACTGCCGGGCCTTGGCCAGGCGTTCATTGAGTTGTTTGGCCACCGCATCGGTGCGCGCGCTGGTGGACACCTGCGCCACACCGACGCGCCACCACGACAGGTATTTGTGGATCATGGTTTTCGGCAGGACCTTGATATCAATCAGCGTCGACACGGTTTGCGTGCGCGCATCGGCCAGCGCCGCCTGCAACTGCTCCACGGTGTTGACCTTGTAGGTCTTGCAACCATAGGCCGCCGCACTCATGGCGAAGTCCACCGGCACAAAACCGCCGTCGAGCTTGCCGGTCTCGGGATTGCGGAAGCGGAACTCGGTGCCGAAGCTGTCCATGCCGTGTTCCATCTGCAAATTGTTGATGCAGCCGAAGGTCATGTTGTCCAGCAGCACCACGTTGATCTTGCGCCGCTCCTGGATCGAGGTGGCCAGCTCCGAGTGCAGCATCATGTACGAGCCGTCGCCCACCAGTGCGTACACCTCGCGCTCGGGCTCGGCCAGCTTCACGCCCAATGCGGCGTTGACCTCGTAGCCCATGCACGAATAACCGTATTCGACGTGGTAAGTGTTGACGCCCTTGCTGCGCCAGCTGCGCTGCAAGTCACCGGGCAGGCTGCCGGCGGCGGCGACGATGATTGCGTCGTCGGCCAGGGTGTCGTTGAGCACACCGAGTACGCGGCTTTGGGTCAGGCAGGAACCGGTCAGCTCGATAAACTCACGCAGCACCGCCGGGTCCATGTGGTCGTTGATTTCAGGGACGAAGTTTTCAGTCTGGTATTCCGCCTGGTAGATCCGGTCGACTTCGACGTCCAATTGCGCCTTGGCATCCCGTGGCTGATCCCCCCAGCTGGAACGGTAGTCGCCCAAGGCTTCAGCCAGTGCTTCCAGGCCAACCTTGGCATCCGCCAGCAACTGCACGCCATCGAGTTTCAGTGCGTCGCACGGGCTGATATTCAGGTTGAGAAACTGCACCTCAGGATGCTTGAACAGTGACTTCGACGACGTGGTGAAATCGGTATAGCGCGTGCCGATACCAATGATCAGATCCGCCTCGGGTGCCAGCAGGTTCGCCGCCAGGCAGCCGGTTTCACCAAGACCGCCGAGGTTCAGTGGATGGCTTGAAACCACCGCACTCTTGCCCGCCTGGGTTTCCGCGAAAGGAATGTCGAAGCGTTCGGCAAAGGCTTGCAGCGCGGCATTCGCCCCGGAGTATTTGACCCCGCCGCCACACACGATCAGCGGTTTGCGCTTGCCCTTGAACGCCGCCACGGCATCCCCCAGCATCGCTTCGGTCGCCGGGCGACGGTCGATACGGTGCACGCGTTTTTGCAGGAAGTAATCCGGGTAATCCCAGGCTTCGCCCTGTACATCCTGCGGCAGGGCCAGGGTCACGGCGCCGGTTTCCGCCGGGTCGGTGAGCACGCGCATGGCGTGGATCGCCGCCGTCATCAGCTGTTCCGGGCGGTTGATGCGGTCCCAGTATTTGCTGACCGCACGAAACGCGTCGTTGGTGCTGATGCTCAAGTCGTGGAACTGTTCGATTTGTTGCAGTACCGGATCGGGCTGGCGACTGGCGTAGACATCACCGGGCAACAGCAGCAACGGAATCCGGTTGGCGGTCGCGGTCGCCGCGGCGGTCAACATATTCGCCGCACCCGGCCCCACCGAGGAGGAGCACGCGTAGATCTTGCGGCGCAAGTGCTGCTTGGCAAAACCAATCGCCGCGTGGGCCATGCCCTGTTCGTTGCGGCCCTGATGCACCACCAGGTCGCCGCTGTCCTGCTCCAGGGCCTGGCCCAGGCCCAGCACATTGCCGTGGCCAAAAATCGTGAAGATGCCGGCGACAAACTTGCTCTGCACACCGTCGACTTCGATGTACTGGTTATCCAGAAACTTCACCAGGGCCTGGGCCATGGTCAATCGGGTTGTGGTCATGGGGTGCTCCTTATCGTTTCTGCAGGTGGGCGATGCTCGCCCCCAATGCCTGCTTGATATCGGCCAGGCCGTGCACGCTTTCGGCGAACGGTTCGAACGACAGGTGGCCGCTGTAGCCGGTGCTGAGCAGCGTGTCGATCTGCGCGGCATTGCCCAGGATATCGCCCTCGCCCACCAGCACACGGTGGCCGTCGCGGATCGAGTTCAGCGGTGCGTCGGCATCTTCCACACCGGAGATATGCACCAGCCCAGTCAGTTCGGGGAAGAACTCATGTTCACTGGCCAGGTGGTGGTGGAAGGTGTCGTGCACCACGCGAAACACATCCAGACCGCCGATGGCCTTGATCGCATCCACTGCCACGCGCTTGCGGCGCAGGGAGCATTCTTCAAACCCCAGGGGTTCGACAAAACCGAGAATCCCGTATTCCCGCAGGATCGGCGCCAGTTCACTCAAGGCGGTGCGCAAACCGGCCGCGCGCTGGGCTTCGTTGCGCGAGTCGGCGCGGTCGTTCAACGGGCACATCACCAACGCCTGCGCGCCGCATTCGCGGGCATAGGCAGCCAGCTTGATGGCCTGGGCACGGCGTTCGTCATTCCACACATCGAAGGGGTACAGCGCGTTGATCGACAGCACCGTGATGCCATGCACCGCGCACAATTCGCGCACGCGGCTGGCAGGGGTGCCGTCTTCAATCTCGATGCCCTTGAGGTCGTTGCGGATCTCGATGGCGTCGCATTTCAGGGTCACCGCCAGCTGGATAAAATCGGGCAGGGAAAGGCTGGGGGCGACCATGCGGTTCAGGGCAAAACGTAGAGGCGACTTCATTATTGTTGTGCTCCACACTCGAAAAAATTTTACTTGGCAGTTGGCATGCTGAATTCAGGGCCCTTGGCGATGCTGTCGGGCCAGCGTTGCATGACGCTCTTGTAGCGGCTGTAGAAACGAATGCCTTCTTCGCCATAGGCGTGGTGGTCGCCGAACAGCGAGCGCTTCCAGCCACCGAACGAATGCCAGGCCATCGGCACCGGAATCGGCACGTTGATGCCGACCATCCCGACCTTGATGGTGCGGGCAAAGGCACGGGCAATGCCGCCGTCGCTGGTAAAGCACGACACGCCGTTGCCGAACTCATGGGCGTTGATCAAGGCCACGGCGCTGGCAAAATCCGCCACCCGCACGATGCCCAGCACCGGCCCGAAAATCTCTTGCTGGTAGATGCTCATTTCGGTGGTGACGTTATCGAACAAGGTCGCACCGACGAAGAAACCACCCTCCGCGCCCGGCACCTTGAAGCCACGACCGTCGACGATCAGCTTCGCGCCCTGGGCCACGCCCTGGTCGATAAACCCTTCGACCTTGGCCTTGTGTTCGGCGGTAACCAGCGGGCCCATCTCGCTGTCTTTTTGCATACCGTTGCCGACCTTCAACCGGTCGATACGCGGCAGCAGTTTTTCGATCAGCCTGTCGCCGACATCGCCCACCACCACGGCAATCGAGATCGCCATGCAGCGCTCGCCGGCCGAGCCGTAAGCCGCGCCGATCAAGGCGTCAGCCGCCTGATCCAGGTCGGCGTCGGGCATCACGATCATATGGTTCTTCGCCCCGCCCAATGCCTGCACACGCTTGCCGCGCTGGGTGGCCTGCTGGTGGATGTACTCGGCAATCGGGGTGGAACCGACGAACGAAATCGCCTCGATATCCGGGTGCTGCAACAGGCCGTCTACCGCGCTCTTGTCACCCTGCACCACGTTGAACACACCGTCGGGCAGACCGGCTTCGGTCAGCAGGCGGGCCATCAGCAAACTGGCGGACGGGTCGCGCTCCGACGGCTTGAGGATGAAGCAGTTACCGGTGGCCAGCGCCAGCGGGATCATCCACAGCGGCACCATCACCGGGAAGTTGAACGGGGTGATGCCGGCGCACACGCCCAGTGGCTGACGCAGGTTCCAGTTGTCGATGCCGCCGCCGATGTTGTCGCTGAAATCGGTTTTCAACAGGTTTGGCGCACCGCAGGCGAACTCGACGATCTCGATACCACGGGTGACTTCGCCCTTGGCGTCGGAGAACACTTTGCCGTGTTCGCGGCTGATGATTTCAGCCAGCTCATCGTGGTGCTGGTCGAGCAATTCCTTGAACTTGAACAGCACCCGCGAACGGCGCAGGGACGATTGCTCGGACCACGCCGGGAAGGCTTTCAGCGCCGACGCCACGGCCTCATCGACGGTCTTCTGGCTGGCCAGCCCGACGCGGGCCTGGACTTCGCCGGTGGCCGGGTTGAACACATTGCTGAAACGCTCACTGGCGCTGTCGTGCACTTGGCCGTTGATGTAATGGCCGATTACCGGGGCGTTGCTCATTATTGTTCTCCGTCGAAAGTGCTTAAAGATCCAGCAGCCAGCTGTGCTGCGGGTCGTTATGGAAATGCCAGGCGCGCTTGGGGCCGGCCATCACGTTCAGGTAGTAAGACTCGTAGCCATACGGCACGCTGACCGGGTGATACCCCTTGGGCACCACCACCAGGTCGCTGTTTTCCACGGCCATGGCCTGGTCGATGCTGCGGTCGTCGGTGTAGACCCGCTGGAACACAAAGCCCTGGGGCGGGTTGATCTGGTGGTAGTAGGTTTCTTCGAGAAAGCTCTGGTGCGGCAGATCGTCGGTGTCGTGCTTGTGGGGCGGGTAGCTCGACGAGTGACCGGACGGCGTGCGCACTTCCACCACCAGCAGCGAATGGGCAGGCTCGCTGTCGGGCAGGATGTCGCACACGTAGCGGGTGTTGGCGCCCTTGCCGCGTACGCTGCGCTTGCATTGCTCGGGGCGAATCAGACGGGGTGCCAGACCTGCGTCAGTCGAGCCGGGAGCGGCGCAGACGGCAATTTGCACGTCGCTCAGCGCGGTGACCTGGGCGTCGGTGCCTGGCGGCAAATAAGCGGCGAATGGCGACTTGTCTTCGAACACCGAGTGGCGATCACCGAGGTTTTCCCAGTTGAAGCCTTCGCCCTGGATAGTCACCCGGCCGCTGAGCAGCACCAGGCACAGTTCCTTGTCGCCGGCGGTGACTGGCAAGGTTTCACCCAGGCTCAGGCGGTAGGCGGCGAAGCCCACGTATTCCAGGCGCCCTTCTTCCAGCGCCACCAGGGTTTGCCCGCGTTTGCTGCTTTTGACCAACAGGCTCATTGTCCAGTCCTCTCGCTCAACAGTGCGCGCAGGGTGTCGTAACCCTTCTTCGCATAGATGTAGCTCGGCGCCACGGCAGGATCCTGCTCGGCCTCCACTACCAGCCAACCCTGGTAATTGGCAGCCAGCAGCACGTCCAGCAGCGCGGCGAAGTCGATATCGCCGTCGCCGGGCACGGTGAAGGTGCCGTTGACGATGCAATCCGGGAAGCTCCACATCTGGTTGCGTGCCAGTTGCACCACCGGCTTGCGCACATCCTTGAAGTGCACGTGGCAGATGCGGGCGATGTGTTTGCGCAGCACCTCGATAGGCTCGCCGCCACCCATGTAGCAGTGGCCCGAATCAAACAGCAGGCCGACTTCCGGGCCGGTGCGGCGCATCAGTTGGTCGATGTCTTCCGGGGATTCGACGTAGGCGCCCATATGGTGGTGGTACGCCAGGCGCACGCCCTGGGACAGGGTGAAGCGCGCCAGTTCGGTGAGTTTGTCGGCGTATTCCTGCCAGGCCTGTTCGCTGTGGAAGCGCGGGCGTTCGATCAGGCGCACCGGCGAACCCTGGATCGAATCGGCGACTTCTCCATACACCAACACGTTGGCGCCGTTTTCACGCAGCAGTTCGACGTGGCTGGCGATGGCTTCGATTTCTTCCGCCACCGAGCGCCGGGCCAGGCGACTGGAGTACCAGCCGGAGACCAGCGCCAGGTCGTAGGGGCGCAATACATCGCCGACGCCTTTGGCGTCCTTGGGGAATTTGCCGTTGAGTTCAAAGCCTTCGTAGCCGATGTCCTTGCCTTCGCTGAGGGCCGTGCTCAACGGCGTTTCACCGCCCAGGGCCGGCAGGTCGTCGTTGCTCCAGGAGATCGGGTTGATGCCAATTCGGATAGCGGGCATGGCTGCACCTATTATTGTTTTTTCAGAGTTGCCTGAGATCTGCTTTATGTGGGAGCGGGCTTGCCTGGGATGCGCGCGACTCGGTCTAACAGGTGTACCGAGGTGATGCCATCGCAGGCAAGCCAGCTCCCACATTTGATTGCGTGTTTAGCTTCGAGAACTGCGCCAAGCCTTAATCAATTGCTCAAAGATGCACTGCACCTGCTCAATCAAGGCTTGATCGTCAATCTCCCCCGCCAGCCAGGCTCGGCTCGGTTCCTGGAAGATCGTGCGACCCACGGCGAACCCGCGGCAGGTCTGGCTTTGGCTGGCTTGCTGGAAGCCATCGGCCAGGCACTCGGCGGAAGCGTTCAGGCCCAGCAGCACCACGCCCCGGCAGTAGGGATCGCGCTCCTGGATCAGCTCGTCGAGCTTTTTCCAGTCTGCGGCCGACTGCGCCTCGATCTTCCACCACGCCGGGTAGATGCCCAGGTTGTAAAGGCGCTTGAGGCTGCGATAGAGCACGTCGGGATAAGTGGACGGGTGATCCTTGGGGGGCACGACTTCCAGCAGCAGCTCATGGCCGCTGACCAGGGACGCCTGATACAGGGCCTTGAGTTGCGCTTCCTGTTCCAGGCGCAGCAATGGCTCGTCATCGGGGTGAAATTGCACCAGGCACTTGATGATCTGCTCCCGGGGCCAGGCAATCAGGTTGCTGCCCACCGAGCGCCCGTGTTCAAAGGCCAGCGGCCGTGAGTTCTGGACTTCCACCGGGCGGGCGATCCACCAGCCGCGACCGCTGGCGGCGTTCAGCGCGTCCTGGCCGAAGCGTTGGTCGGCCAGAATCCCGACGTCAGCCTCGACGCCCTGCTCCGCCAGTTTGCTTTCAACCCGTTCCACGGCCTGGATGAACAGTTGCTTCAGGGCGCTGATGCGCGCCAGGTCCTGGCCGCCCTTTTGTGCCAGTTCCACCAACTGCCAGCGGTGGTCGAAGGCAAATACAAACAGCTGCTTCCAGACCTTACGCGGCACGCTGACCTGGTGCAGGCGTTGCAGCACCGCGTCCTGGTCCGGGCGGGTAATCGGCACCGGGCTGTTGAACAGGTAATCGAGTTCGGCGCGGGTCGGCATGGCCGGCGCGCAGGCATGGCGCGACACCACCAGGCCGCCGCAGGCATTCGCCAACTGGCTGCAGCGCTCGTCGCTGGCGTCTTCAAGCCAGCCGCTGAGGAAGCCGGACATGAAGGCATCGCCGGCGCCCAGCACGTTGAGTACTTCCACCCGTACCCCGGGGTAGATCGCGCCGTCTTCAAGGCGGGCCGGGATATCGCCGTGGATCACCGTGCAGCCCTGGGGGCCAAGCTTGACCACCAGGGTGGCCGAGGTCAGGCCACGCACCGTGCGCAATGCCGTGAGCAAATCTTCACTGCCACCGGCAATCAGGAATTCTTCTTCGGTGCCGACGATCAGGTCAAAACGCGGGAGGATTTTCTGCACGTGCTGGCTGACATTCTGGTCGGCCACAAACCGGGTTTCGCCATCGGCCTTGCCGGCCAGGCCCCAGAGCACCGGGCGGTAGTCGATGTCGAGCACGCGTTTGACGTTGTGCTTCTCGGCGTAGTCCAGGGCCTGGATGCTGGCCTTGTACACGCCGTCGGTGGAGAAGTGGGTACCGGTGATCAGCAGCGCCTTGCTGGAAGCAATGAACGCTTCACTGATGTCTTCGGCGCGCAGGGCCATGTCGGCGCAGTTCTCGCGGTAGAACACCAGCGGGAAGGTTTCGCGGTCCTTGAGGCCCAGCAGCACCAGGGCTGTGAGGCGTTCCGGGTCGACCTTGATGCCGCTGACGTCACAGCCTTCGCGGGCCAGGGACTCCAGCAGGAAACGCCCCATGTGGTCGTCCCCTACCCGGCTCAACATCGCCGACTTGAGCCCCAGCCGCGCGGTGCCGAACGCGATGTTGGCGGAGGAACCGCCGAGGTACTTGGCGAAGCTCGAGACATCCTCCAGCCGTGCACCCACTTGTTGTGCGTAAAGGTCGACGCCCAGGCGTCCCAGGCAAATCAGATCCAATTGACGCCCACTGGCAAAACGAGTCTGGCCCATGCTGGCTCCTGTTATTTTTATCAGCCTGCGTGTGCCGTCGCGGTGGCGGCATACGCTCTTGGTGCAAGCAGACTAGAACGTCTGGTGACGCCAATCAATATTTATTCTATAAATATTTTTTGTGGAATATATTTTCCAATACGCCATCATCGGTATGTTCCAGCCGCAGTGCATCGTTTCAGCTGCACCGTGGGGCGGGATGCCGAGGTATTTTTTTGCGCCTACCCTGTAGACTTGCGCACATCGACTTATTGTCAGGGGCGCCTCGACGCGCCCTATAAGAACAAGCCAGAAGGATTCCCTATGTCCCAGAGCGCCCCGGAAGACGCACTCGCCAGCCCGCCGCTGAACGCCGAGCGGTTGTTGCAGCTGATCACCGATGAATACGAGAGCCTGCCGCGCCAGCTCAAGCGCATCGCCAGCTACATGAGCCAGCAGAGCGACCGGATCATGGTCGACCGCATCAGCGACATCGCCCGTGAATGCGAAGTGCACCCGTCGGCCATCGTGCGGTTTTCCCAGCGTTTCGGGTTCAGTGGTTTCAGTGAAATGCAGGCGCTGTTCCGCGAGGCCTACACCCACAAGACCACGCCGGTGCAGAACTACCAGCAACGCATCCGCAGCATGATCGCCAACAAGTCGCAGAAAGCCAGCGGCGGCGACCTGGCGCGTGAGTGCGTGAATGCCACCCTCTCCGGGATCGAGCGCCTGGGGCTGGAACTGGATGACGCAGCCTTCGACAAGGCCGTGGACCTGGTGGTGAATGCCGACAATATCTACGTGGTGGGCGTGCGCCGCTCGTTCGCCGTGGCGGACTACCTGGTGTACAACCTGCAGCACACCAACAAGCGCATCCATCTGGTCTCGGGGTTGGGCGGCAGCTATCGCGAGCAGATGCGCAGTGTGCGGGCCAACGACCTGGTGATTGCCATCAGCTTTACGCCGTACGGCAAGGAAACCCAGCACTGCCTGCGGATTGCCCAGCACCATCAGGCCAAGACCCTGATCATTACCGACAGCAACCTGTCGCCCCTGGCCAAGCGGGCGAGCACGGTGTTGCTGGTGAATGAAGGCTCGTCGTTTGCGTTCAGGTCACTGAGTGCGACGCTGTGCCTGTGCCAGGCGTTGTTCATTGCCGTGGCGTATCGGCTGGAGTTGAAGGTCGATGAGATTCATGAGCAGGTGGGATTCGACGACTGACGATCGTTCCCACGCTCCGCGTGGGAATGCAGCCCCGGACGCTCCGCGTCCAAAGCGTGACGCAGAGCGTCACAAGAGGCGTTCCCACGCAGAGCGTGGGAACGATCGTACTGACTAATAATTTTCAGCCATCAGATATCCAATGTGGGAGCTGGCTTGCCTGCGATGGCGGTGTGTCAGCCAGCTCATCTGGTACTGATCCACCGCCATCGCAGGCAAGCCCGCTCCCACATTTTTGACCGCGTTCACTCAGGCTTAGCGCAGCGCCCGGCGCAACACCTTGCCCACCGTCGTCTTGGGCAACTCTTCAGTACGAAACTCGACAAACCGCGGCACCTTGTACCCCGTCAAATATTCCCGGCAATGCGCCAGAATCTGCTCCTGGGTCAAACTTGGGTCCTTGCGCACCACGATGATTTTGACCCTCTCGCCGGTCACCCCATCCTCAACCCCGATCGCCGCCACTTCCGCCACGCCCGGATGCAACGCCACCACGTCTTCGATCTCGTTGGGGTACACGTTGAACCCGGACACCAGGATCATGTCTTTCTTGCGGTCCACCAGGCGGATGAAGCCCTGCTCATTCATCACCCCGATGTCCCCGGTAGACAGCCACCCTTCGGCATCCAGCACCTCGGCGGTTTCCGCCGGGCGTTTCCAGTAACCCTGCATCACCTGCGGGCCGCGTACTTGCAGTTCGCCCTGCTCGCCCAGTTCCGCCAACTCACCGTCCTCACGAATGAACCGCACCCAGGTCGACGGCAACGGCACGCCGATACTGCCGGTGAATTCCATCTCGCGCATGCGTGAGATGTCGATGGGGCTGATGCTCACCACCGGCGAACATTCAGTGAGGCCGTAGCCTTCGATGATCGGCAAGCCGGTGACTTCCTTCCAGCGCTTGGCCACAGCGGTATGGGTGGCCATGCCGCCGGCGATCACCATGCGCAAATCGGAAAAATCCCGGGCGCAGAATTCCTTGTTTTCCAGCAGGCCGTTGAACAGCGTATTCACCCCGGCAATCCCGTTGAAACGCTCCTTGCGCAGGATCATCTGCACCCGCTTCACATCCCGTGGGTTGGCGATCAGGATGTTGCGCCCGCCCAGGCACATGAACATCAGGCAGTTCACCGTCAGGGAAAAGATGTGGTACAGCGGCAGCAGGGTGACGTTGGTTTCCTGCTGGTTCTGATCGAGCTGATCACCGACCCACGCCTTGGCCTGCAACAGGTTGGCGATGATGTTGCGGTGGCTGAGCATGACGCCCTTGGCATCGCCGGTAGTGCCGCCGGTGTATTGCAGGAAGGCCAGGTCTTCGCGGTTCATCGGCACGGCGAGATGGGTCTGGCCGCGTCCCTGCTTCAGCACCTGGTTGAAGCGCACGGCTCCTGGCAGGTTGAAACGCGGCACCTGCTTCTGCACGCTGCGCAGGATGAAGTTCATCGCCGCGCCCTTGAAGGTGCCGAGCAGGTCACCGATGGCCGCGATCACCACACGTTTGACGGTACTGGCGGCCACCACCTTCTCCAGGGTGTGGGCGAAGTTTTCGAAGATCACCAGGGTCTCTGCGCCACTGTCCTTGAGCAAATGCTGCAGCTCCCGGGCGGTGTACAGCGGGTTGACGTTGACCACCACCGCACCCGCGAGGATCGTGCCCAGCAGGCAGATCGGGTACTGCAAGCAGTTGGGCATCATCAGCGCCACCCGGTCGCCCTTCTTCACACCCTGGGCTTGCAGCCACGCAGCAAAGGCGATGCCCTGCACCTCCCAGTCGGCGTAGGTCATTTCGGTGCCGATGCTGACGTAGGCCACGCGGTCGCGGAATTTGTGCAGGTGCTCCAGGAACACCTCGCGCAACGACGGGTAATCCTCGATGCCGGCGTCGATGTCTGCCGGTACGCCGGGCAGGTAAGCGTTCAACCAGAGGCGTTCGGTCTGTTCCAGGCTTACAGCGTTCATGGCAGTCTCCTTGTTGTTTTTATGGTGGGAACTACTTTTCGACGATAGCGGTAATGCCCAACCCACCCGCCGCGCAGATCGAAATCAGGCCGCGGCCGCCGCCACGCTGGTGGATCGCCTTGGCCAGTGCCGCGAGTTGCCGGCCACCGGTGGCGGCGAAGGGGTGGCCGCAGCCGAGGGAGCCGCCGTTGACGTTCATTTTGCTGCGGTCGATGCTGCCCAGCGGCGCGTCGAGACCCAGGCGGTCGCGGCAGTAATCCGGATCTTCCCAGGCCTTGAGGGTGC
This sequence comes from Pseudomonas sp. I8001, assembly GCF_013385345.1. Taxonomy (NCBI): domain Bacteria; kingdom Pseudomonadati; phylum Pseudomonadota; class Gammaproteobacteria; order Pseudomonadales; family Pseudomonadaceae; genus Pseudomonas; species Pseudomonas sp. I8001. The sequence continues at coordinate 136,528 of NZ_JACAQC010000001.1, read as the reverse complement.
ACAGCACCTGGGCGGCGAAGGCTTCGTGGATCTCGAACAGATCGAAGTCGGCGAACGTCAGGCCCTCGCGCTTGAGCATGCGTGGCACGGCGTAGGCCGGCGCCATCAGCAGGCCTTCGGTGCCGTCGACGAAATTCACCGCAGCGGTTTCACCGGTTCGCAGGTACGCCAATACGGGCAAGCCGCGTTCGGCGGCCCATTCCTCGCTGGCCAGCAGCACCACCGACGCGCCGTCAGTCAGGGGCGTGGAGTTGCCGGCGGTGAGCGTGCCGTTCTGGCGGTCGTAGGCCGGGGACAAGCCGGCAAGTTTCTCCAGGCTGGCGTCGGCCCGCAGGTTGTTGTCCCGGGCCAGGCCGCGATACGGGCTGATCAAATCATCGAAGAAACCCTGCTTGTACGCCGCATCCAGCCGCTGGTGGCTGGTGAGGGTCAACTCGTCCTGGGCCAGGCGCTTGATCTGCCAGCGCTTGGCCATTTCCTCGCAGTGTTCACCCATGGACAAGCCGGTGCGCGGCTCGCCATTGCGCGGCAGCAGCGGCTTGAAAAACATCGACGGGCGCACCCCCACCAAGGCCTTCAACCTGGCGCCGGTGCCCTTGGCGCGGTTGGCTGAAAGCAAGGTGCGACGCAGGGACTCGTTGATGCCGATGGGCGCGTCGGAGGTGGTGTCGGAACCACCGGCAACGCCCACTTCGATCTGCCCAAGGGCGATCTTGTTCGCCACCAGCAACGCCGCTTCCAGGCCGGTGCCGCAGGCTTGTTGCAGGTCGTAGGCCGGGGTTTCGGGAGACAGTGTGGTAGACAGCAGGCTTTCCCGGGCCAGGTTGAAATCCCGGGAGTGCTTGATCACCGCACCCGCGGCAAACTCGCCCAGGCGCAGGCCGTGAAGGTTGTAGCGGTCCACCAGGCCTTGCAGGGCGGCGACCAGCAGATCCTGGTTGCTGTCATGGGCGTACACCGTATTGGAGCGGGCGAACGGGATACGGTTGCCGCCGATAATCGCCACGCGGCTCGTCGGGGCCGGGTTGAAACTGTAGTCACTCATCGATCGGTCTCATTCCAGATAAACAGCCCACGCATATGGGGTTTGTCACCGGCGAAATTACGCACTTCAAACTCACGGCGCGGGCCGGTTGGCGGAACGTTCCACAAGGCGACCTGGCCGGGCAGGAAGATCGGCAGCTTGAAGTCGCAATGGGCCTCGGCCTGGTCCAGTCCGCCGGGGGGTTGCTGGGCGGCCAGGGCGCGGCCAAGGGTCCACATGCCGTGGGCGATGGCCCGGCGAAAACCGAACAATCGGGCGCCGATCACCGAGGTATGAATGGGGTTGAAATCCCCCGAGACCCTGGCGAAACGCCGCCCCAGATCCGCCGGCAGCACCCAGCGTTGAGTGCGCAGCAAACCTTCTTCCTGCAAGGGCAACGCGTCGTCCCACGGCTCGCCAACCGGCGCGTTTACGTCACGGCGCAGGTACAGGCTGTCGCTCTCCCATATCAGGGCGCCCGCGCTGTAGCCACGGGTGGCGATGCTCAGCGCCTGGCCTTTCGGATGGGCGACCCAGCGTTCGCAATACACCTCCAGGCGCAAGGCCTGGCCCGCCTCCAGCCGTCGATGCTGGCGGATGCGATTGGCCAAATGCACCATGCCGCTTGCCGGGTACGGGAAACTCGGCCGGGTCAGCAGCATCAGGTGCAAGGGGAACGCCAGCACATGGGGATAGGACAGCGGCACGCCTTGCTCATGGCGGAAACCACAGGCCCGACCGTAAGCCGCGATCCCTTGGGCAGACAGCTCGACGGCCGAACGCACCAGGCGTTCTTTCGGCAACGTCGGCTCGCCTTCCAGCTTCGGTTTGCGCAGCCCCAATACCCCGTCCAGCAACAGCCGCGAGCGCGAGGGCGGCGGGTCAATAATCTGCGTCACATAGTCCATGCTCAGGCTCCCAACAGGCTTTGGCCGCAGACCCGCACCACCTGGCCATTGACCCCGCCGGATGCCGGATGCGCCAGCCAGGCGATGGTTTCTGCCACGTCGATGGGTTGCCCGCCCTGGGACATCGAGTTCATCCGCCGCCCCGCTTCGCGAATCATCAGCGGGATCTTCGCGGTCATCTGGGTTTCGATAAAGCCCGGTGCCACGGCATTCACCGTCACTTGCTGCGCCGCCGCCTGCGGGGCCAGGCCTTGTACCAGGCCGATCACCCCGGCCTTGGAGGTGGCGTAGTTGCTTTGCCCGAGGTTGCCGGCGATACCGGAAATCGATGAGACACACACGATCCGCCCGCCCGGATTCAGGCCCTGGCTTTCCAGCAGCGCCGTGCTCAGGTGCAACGGTGCTTCCAGGTTGACCGCCAGTACGCTGCGCCACGCGGTCTCAGTCATCTTGGCGATGGTCTTGTCGCGGGTAATCCCGGCGTTGTGCACCACCACGTCGAATGCACCGTGTTGGCTGACATGGGCGTGCAACTGCTGCGCGGCATCGGTGGCGGTGATGTCCAGCGCCAGTGCGGTGCCTGCGACACTGCCGGCCGCCTGTTGCAGCGAATCCTGGGCCTGGGGCACATCCACGCAGACCACATGGGCTCCATCGCGGGCCAGCACCTGGGCGATTGCCAGGCCGATGCCACGGGAGGCGCCGGTGACCAGGGCACGGCGGCCGCCGAGGGGTTTGTCCCAGTTGATTTCGGTTGGGCTATCGACGGTTTTTTCGAGGCGCACTACCTGCCCCGAGACATAGGCCGAGCGCCGCGACAGGAAGAACCGCAGGCTGCTTTCCAGCCCGTCCTCGGCACCCGGTGCGACGTAGATCAACTGCACGGTGGTCGCCCGGCGCAACTCCTTGGCCAACGAACGCACCAGGCCCTCAAGGGCACGCTGGCCAATGGCCTGGGGCAGGTCCTTGCACAACTCCGGCGCGGTGCCGAGCACCACCACCCGGGCGTGCTGCCCAAGGCGCCTGGCGTTGGCGTGGAAGAATTCGTAGAGCTCGTCCAACTGCTTGAGGTCGGCAATGTCGCTGGCGTCGAACACCGCGCCCTGGACCTTGACCGTGGAGGGTGCCTTGAGGGTCGCAGCGGTGGCGGTCACTGTATCGGTGGCGGTGAAGATGCGCTGGATTTGCGCCCCCAGGCGCCCTACCCCCGCGACGATTACCGGGTTGGCCAGGCCTTGCTGGCCGCTGCGGTGACGTTGCAATGCCAGGGGTTGGGGCAGCCCGGCAGTGCGGGCCAACCAGGCTCCCCAGGGGGAATTGACGAAAGAGAGGTAGCTGTCACTCATGGATAAATTCACTCACAAACACGGTGTTGCCATGGAAACCCGATCCTTGTAGGAGCTGGCTTGCCTGCGATTTCGGTGTGTCAGCCAACACATCTGGCACTGAACCAACGCTATCGCAGGCAAGCCAGCTCCTACAGGGGTCGTGTTCCTCCAGTTCCAGTCAGTTGACCGGCGCGTTTTCGCCTTGGTTGGCGCGGCGTCTTGCGCTCGGTTTGGCGGCCTGTTCCAGCGCCTGCTGGCGCTGTTGCAAGGCTTCCAGCAAACCGAAGTCCTGCGGGAAGTCGTCCACCTGGATCGCGTGATCGCCATATTCCACATAGCGCGCGAGCAAGCTGTCGTCTTCCTCGCTGATCAGGTCCAGCGCCCGCGCCTTGACTCGCCACGGAGTAAACGCCGCACTGGAAATCGGCATTGGCTCGATCAGGCCTTGCTTGATCGCCCCCTTGAGCCGCGCCTCGATCAGCTCCACTTGCGGCAACAGGCGCAAGGCCAGCTCGCCGTAAGCCAGCTTGTCGATTTCCGGCCGAGGAATGTAGGAATTGCCCAGCAAGCGGTCGCGGGTTTCCCCCGGCACCTGCACCAGCTCCGCCACTTGCGCCAACAGGCGATCCGACGGTTTGCGCTGTGGAATACCGAACGGGAACGTCAAGCCACGCACCACCGCCGCCGCGGCTTTCGACGGGTAGTTGTCGAGCACTTCGGCCAGGGCCTCATGGGCGCGCAGCAACGCGTCCTGGGCCGCCCAATGCACCAGCGGCAAATCTGCCTGTGGCCGGCCATCATCCTCAAAACGCTTGAGCACGCAGGACAGGATGTACAGCTGGGACAGAATGTCTCCCAGCCGCCCGGTGATGCTTTCCTTGCGCTTGAGGGCACCGCCCAGCACGCCCATGGAAATGTCCGAGATCAACGCCAACACCACCGACAGCCGATTGGCCTGGCGGTAGTAGGACGCCAGCGCCGGATCGGTCTTGCCCGGCACGGAAATCAGCCGTCCGCCCGTCAGCGAATACACTGCGGCACGCACGGTATTGGCCAGCACGAAGCTCAGGTGACCGAACATTGCGCTGTCAAAATCCACCAGGGCCTTGCGCCGGTCCGTATTGCGCGCCGCTTCCATCTCGCGGAACACATACGGATGGCAGCGGATCAAGCCCTGGCCGTAGATGATCAGGCAGCGAGTCATGATGTTCGCGCCTTCCACCGTGATGGCGATGGGGCTTTGCTGGTAGGCCCGGGCGAGGAAGTTGTTGGGCCCCATGCAGATGCCCTTGCCGGCCACGATGTCCATGCCGTCGTTGACGATGATGCGTGCCCGCTCGGTAACGTGATACTTGGCGATGGCCGAGATCACCGAGGGTTTTTCACCGGCATCCAATGACGCTACCGAGACCTTGCGCACCGCGTCGCAGGCATACAGATGCCCGGCCATGCGCGCCAGGGGCGCCTGCACGCCTTCGAACTTGCCGATGGGCAGGCCGAATTGCTTGCGCATCGCCGCATAAGCGGTGGTGCCGCGCACAGCCACCTTGCCCAGGCCGACGTTGGCCGACGGCAGGGAAATCGCCCGGCCAGCCGCCAGGCATTCCATCAGCATGCGCCAGCCGTTGCCGACTTGCTCGCGGCCGCCGATCACCCATTCCAGCGGGATAAACACATCCTTGCCGGTGGTCGGGCCGTTCTGGAATACCGCGTTGAGTGGCCAGTGACGCCGGCCGCTGTTCACCCCCGGATGGGTGGTGGGGATCAACGCGCAGGTGATGCCCAGGGAACCCGGCTGGCCGAGCAGACCGTCCGGGTCTTCGGCGCGGAAGGCCAGGCCGAGCACGGTGGCGATTGGGCCGAGGGTGATGTAGCGCTTGTTCCAGGTCACACGGAAACCCAGTACTTCCTCGCCTTCGTGCATGCCCTTGCAGACGATGCCCAGGTCTGGAATCGCGCCGGCGTCGGAGCCGGCATACGGGCTGGTCAGGGCGAAGCACGGGATGTCTTCGCCCCGTGCCAGGCGTGGCAGGTAGTAGTTGCGCTGGGCGTCGGTGCCGTAATGCAGCAGCAGTTCGGCCGGGCCCAGGGAGTTGGGTACCATCACCGAAATCGCCGCCGCCGAGCAGCGGGTCGAGAGCTTCATCACCACTTGCGAATGCGCATAGTGAGAGAAGCCTTTGCCGCCGTACTGCTTGGGAATGATCATGCCGAGGAAGCCGGCATCCTTGGTGTACTGCCAGCCTTCGGGGGACATGTCTTGCCAGACCTGGGTGGTTTCCCAGTCGTTGGACATGTCACACAGGGTCTCCACTTCGTTGTCGAGGAAGGCCTGTTCTTCAGCGCTGAGGCTGGCGGGTGCGGCTTGCAGCAGGCGTTCCCAGCGCGGTTTGCCGCTGAACAGCTCGGCGTCCCACCACACGGTGCCGGACTCGATGGCAGCACGCTCGGTGTCGGACATTGCCGGCATGATGCCGCGAAAAAGGCCCAGGGCCTTGCTGGTCAACAGCGCGCGGCGCAAGGGTTTGATCGTCAGCAGCAGCGCGGGCAACAGCACCAGCACCGCCACCACGCCGGCGCCGAAACCGGCGACTGCGTTGAACAGGTAACCGACCGCCAGCCAGACCAGGCCGGCACCCAGCCAGAGGGTGGCAGCGGCTTGTCGATACGCCAGGGCGATCGCTGCTGCGAGTCCCGCCAATAACCAGATAACCATGGGGATACCTCTACTCAATTCAGGGTACGGCAAACGCCCGGGCAGATCGGAATGACCTGTGACGTAAAGCCACACTACAAACTTGAAAAGATAAATTCAAATTTTGTTTTGAAATTTTTATTTAATGCTTGGGCGAAAAAAATAGCGGCTGAACGGGGTCAGCCTTGCAGGTTAAGCGCAAGGATTCGACATCGGGCGCCAGGGCTACCCATCAATAGACGACAGCGTGGAGCCGGGCAGCAAGATGCGCTGGCTGCCCTTCTCCACGACTGCCCTCGACAACCTTAGAACTTATAGGTTGCCGACAAGCTGACCACATCCCCCGAGGATTCAGCCTCGCCGTCCAACTGCGCCGCACCGAGACGATCAACGTTCTTGGTCTTCAGGTTGACCTTCTGCACGAACTGGTGCGAGTACGCGGCATCCACCGACAGGCCAGGAATAGCCTTGATGTCATAACCGGCACCAAATGCCAGGAAGTAACGGTCACCGTCCGGGATTCTCGGGTCCCGGGTAGAGTTGCGGGTAGGTGTCTGGTCGTAAGCCACACCGGCGCGCAGGGTGAGTTCGTCGGTGGCTTTGTAGTCGCCGCCAATCGAGGTCATCCAGGCGTTTTTGTAGTTGTAGGGAATGGCAACAATGGTGGTGCCCTGGGATTTGAGCGTCAGGTCCTGGAAGGAAGACCATTCAGTCCAGGTAGCACTCACCCCCAACGTCCAGCGGTCGTTGAACTGGTGAACCCAGTCAACCGAAGCGGTAGCCGGGATATCCAGTTGGGTACTGGCGTGGGCACCGTCCGGGAACAGCTTGAGACCTGGGTAGGCGATTTCAACCAGAGTTTCGCCGTTCGGACCGATCGGATTGGTCATCGCGTTACGGCCGACGGCATCTGTATAGATGTTGTATTTGCCGGTCATCTTGTTTTTGATCTTGGCGTGATAGTTCAAGCCAAGTGTGTCTTGCAGCGTCGGCTTCCAAACCACGCCACCAAACCAGCCCACAGAGATGTTATCGACTTTCACGCGCATCAAGGAATGCCCCAGCCCCGTGGGGAGACCCGCGCCGCCAAGTCCTGGAGACACATCCGCAGCGGCCAGCAAATCAACGTTCTGGCTGACGAACCCTTGACTGCGCTGGACGATGGCACCACCACCGACCGAGAACTGATCATTGACCTTGAACGACAGGGAACCGGTCAGACCGATGGTCTCGATTTTGGTATCAACCGCGAAATCCCGCAGTTTGGAGTCTTCGTTCCAAGTGGTTTTCATACCCTGTGGCACGACTTGGCTCAGACCAAAGGCGAAACGGTCGCCCATGGGAATCACCAGAAAGCCCGTCGGCAGCCAAGCGGTGAAACCGCCTTGCCCACCATTGTTAGTGTTGAGGACCGGGTCGCCCGTATTGCCCAGGTCATCCAGTACGGGCGTATTGGTCACCGGGTTGCCCGCGTAGTCATAGGCCTGGCCGGTGTATTTGATCTTGATCCGAGCATAGTCAACGGTCTGCTGCGCGATGGTTGAATCGATAAAGGCCATGGCTGCCGGGTTGTTGTACGCGGCACTGGGGTCATTTTTGAACAGTGAACCACCACCAAACGCACGACCCCATCCTGGCGCGCCGAAGGTCGGTGTGGAGAACCCACCCGCCTGCACTTGCCCCGTGGTCATCAGCCCCCCCAGCAGGGCCAGTCCCAGTAACGTGTGAGCGTGTTGTTTCTTATTGTTCATGCGGTACTCCTTATTATTATTTACACCCGGCCCCTGCCGGTGGGTCGTGTAACCACAGAACGTCTTTCAAAGAACGCCTGTCCTGGAACGGTGTAACGGTGTATCGGTATTCAGGAATGGGTGGTGAGCGAGCCGGTCAGCGTGGCGTTCAACGACACCAAAGTGCAGTAGCCACTCATGGCTTGATTGGTTGCGCTCAACACGTGGGTAGAAACGTCGACGGCAGCTTCAACACAACACTGCCTTTGGTTACGCTGAACGGACCCGGCGGGCTGAAACCCGCCGCAACTGCAATGAATGAGGCAACGCCCAGAGCCGCTGACATCGAACCCAGGCGTGCTGTTTTCACAAGGCTTTGCATTGTCATGTTCCCCAGACAATAAATACCGTATCCAACCGGTGCCTCACACGAGGCACCGGTCTTTCAACGGGGTGATCAGCCCTTTACGGAGTCGCGCTTACGGGTTAACGGTCAGCGTTGGGGCAACAACACTCAGCGAAACCACGGTGCAGTTGCCGGTCAGCGCCTGATTGGCTGCCGAAAGCGTTTTGGTGCCTGGAGTCCAGGTAACAGCGATGGTGGTTGGCCCGCAGTTGGTGGCCGGGATCGAGGTGATCTTGTAGCCGACGTTGGTTACGCTACCGGTGGTACCCGTTGCAGCCGTCAGTACCCAAGGCAGGTTGGTCAGCGTTGGCAGGCCACACAGACCGCCACCGGTCAGGGATGCGCCATTGATCGAGGCCACGCCACCGCTAACGTTGCCGGTAAAGGTGATGCCGCAGGTCACGGCTGCACCGAAGGACGAAGGCGACTTCACGACGATGGTGCCAGCGTTGGTCGAGAACGGACCATCCGGGGAGATGGAAGCCGCGCTGGCCATGGAAGCTGCGCCGAAGCACACTGCGAAAGAAGTTGCACAAACGAGGGTTTTCAAGCTTTTCATTGTTTTTCCTCACATGTTATGGCGAGTCATTTCGCCAGGGGTAATGGCCATGATCGAGAGGTCACGGTGAATCTGCAGAACTTCCCTTTCCAGCCAAATTTCAATTCAATTACCGCTACAAATTCGGGGGTGTTATTCAACAACTTTGAAAGTAGGGGGCATCTTGATCGACACCGTTTTAATCGTGCAGTCCTCGCCAATAGGCACATTGGCAGCTTCTAACTTGCCCGTGGCGTTATCCCAAGTGCCATCGGCGGTAGAGGGTCCGCATTTACCGCCCAGGCCAAAGGCATGCACATCCACGGCGATCTTCGACATGGAGCCGCTCCTGGTATCTTTAGCCACCAATACCCAAGGCAAGTTGATGGCTTCGACCCGGCTGCACTTGAGGCCGCCGTCGAACTCAACTTTGTCGACATTTACTGACGACCCATCCGCCGCCACTTTGCCGGCGACCTTGATGGTGCAATCCGCGCTGATCAGCGCGCCTTTGGAAAAGCTGATGGGGCCCTGGGCAGTAAACGCGCTGCCGGCAGGTTCGATACGGGCGGCCTGGGCCTGGTGGTAAACGATCAGGCCCAGCGCGGCCAATACAATGTGCGTGGTGAACTTGGCAGGGTTTTGCATGGTGTACGTCCTTCCCTTCATTTTATTTTTTGTTCGGGTCAAACAACTGTCTAGCAACTAAGCCGTACTCGAAACCGGTAAAGCCTGGGCGATGAAAACCTGCGCGATACACAGATCCCGAGTACGCCCTACAACTGACTGCTTTCGTTAGAAGGGTCTGGTGGTGTTGCTGTACTTCTCCAGGTACTTCAAACGCTGTGAAGGTTGAAGATTGGTCAGGGTAATATCCCCGGCGTAATGATTAAGTACCCGGTGATCCATGCGTCGTCGCCACAAGTACGGTACATACGCCCAGACAATCATGCTGGCATAACCGTATGGGAGTTGCGGCGATTCATCAAAATGACGCAGTGACTGATAACTTCTGGTTGGGTTGGCGTGATGGTCGGAGTGCCGCTGCAGTTGGAACAGAAAGATATTGGTGACAATCCGATTACTGTTCCAGGAATGGCGTGGCGAGCAACGCTCATAACGACCGTTGGGCAACTTCTGGCGTTTCAGGCCGTAGTGCTCGACATAGTTCACCACTTCCAGCAGCGAGAAACCGTAGATGCCCTGGATGATCAGGAATGGAATCACTGCCGCGCCCAGCCAGGCAATCATCGCGCCCCACAACACCACGCTGTACATCCAGGCGCTGAGTACGGCGTTTTTCCAGTGCCAGGCCGGCAGGCCGAGTTTGCGCAGGCGTTCACGTTCCAGGTTCCACGCCGAGCGTGCGCTGAACCATACCGAGCGCGGCAGGAAGGCCCAGAAGCTCTCCCCCAACCGCGAACTGGCCGGGTCTTCCGGGGTGGCGACGCGCACGTGGTGGCCACGGTTGTGTTCGGTGTAGAAGTGCCCGTAGAAGGTCGGCGCCAGGGTGATCTTGGCCAGCACGACTTCCAGCAGGCGCGGCTTGTGCCCCAGCTCATGGGCGGTGTTGATGGCGATGCCGGTGGCAGCGCCAGTGGACATTGCCATGCCCAGGTAGGTGAACCAGCTCACCTGGCCATGCAGCTCGGTGCGCGCGGTGATGAACGCGGCGGTTTTCGCCAGCCAGCTCGACGGGGCCAGGGTGGCGGTGGCATGCAACAGGCCGCCATTGATAATCCAGTCGATACCGCCTGCGGCCAGCCACCCGGTGACCACCAGGGATGAGATGACAAACAGCACGCCGGTGTAGACGATCCAGCGGTAGTAGCTTTGGGATTCGAGGTTGCTGACGGCGGACTCGGGCGGGTTGCTGACGTCTTCACCCAGCAGGCCGTCGATCAGCGGGATCAGGCCGAAGATCACCAGCACACCGACCCACCACAGTTGTTGCACGCCGGTAGTGATGGCCAGGGCGCCAGAGAGAATTGGGGTTGCCAGGGGCATGATGCCGAGCCACCACAGGTGGCGCTTGCCGTCGGTCCAGACGTTCGGGGCAGCCAGGGTCTGATTCATGGCAGCCTCCGCACGACGCAGGTAGGCAGGGAGCAAAAATCAACACTGGACAGGTACACGGAGCGGTGACTGCCCCGAGAATTCAACCATGCGATAAAAGGCGTTTTTTTCATTATTTTATTCGCTCTTAGGCATTTCAAAAATTGTTTCAAATTAGACATTGAAATAATTTTTTTAAATAAATAGCGCGGAATCGTTAGGTCGTCAACTAGTTTCTTGAACCCTTTTGAACGTGACCGGGCAGTCTCTTTTTCAGCCGTTTGGTCAGGTGTCTAGGGCAAGCATTGACGAGTTCGAACCGCGAGTTCAGTCGCACAATTATTTACTCGCCAACGCAAACGGCGGATGCAACACCGTGGCGCTTTCCGGCGGCCGGACGCGCTTGGCTATCTGCTCGACCACCGCCGCGACACGCTCGGTGGCCGTGATCGGCAACATATGCCCGCGCCCTTCCACCAGCTGCAGCTTCAGGCCCGGCACCAGGCTGGCCAGGGCCTGCCCGTGTTTGCGGAAATCCAGCACCTTGTCCTGCGCGCCATAGATCAGCCCGATCGGCAACGTCAGCTGCGGGTAGCGCTTGACCATGTCCGGCAGGAAATCATTGACCAGGTTGATCTCGGTGGAGGCGGCATAGAAGTTCTCGGGCCGCATGCCCAACAAGCCGCCGCCACGGGTGGCGAAGTCTTCCGGGGCCGGGTCGGGGGCAAACACGCCCTTGACCACCGAGCCTTTGGTCAGCAATCCGATCGGCATGGTCAGGGTGTGCGACATAAAGCGTCGCAGCCATCCCGGGCGTATCGCCAACGACATAAACACCAGCGGCAGCAGGCGCTGGGGATGGGTCAGGGGCGCCACCAGGATCAATCCGGACACCGCGTGGGGATGGTCCAGTGCCAGTGCCAGGGAGATCGCCCCGCCGAGGGAATGCCCCAGCACCAGCGGCTTATCCAGGTCCAGCGTCTGGATAAAGCTGGCGACTTGCCGGGCCTGGCCAGGCAGGTCCGCGGCCGTGCCGGCATGCCGGGTGGAATAACCCGACCCCGGACGATCCAAGGTGATCACTCGAAAGTGCTCACGCAATTGGGCAGACAAGGCGTACGTCAAGTTGCGACTGCTGCCCATCAGCCCGTGGATCATCACCAGCGGTGGGCCCTTGCCCTCGTCTACATAATGAAAGCGCTCGCCGTTGATCTCCAGAAAGCGCCCGTTGATCGGAACAGCAGCCTCTATACGCCGTGTCATCCGGGCACTGAAGGCCCACAACACTACGCTTAACCCTACACACACACCCGCAGCGACAACCCACTCGACAGCCATAGCTCGGTCCTCTGCATCCCTGCGTTGCTGGCGGCCCGACCGGTATTGGTCAAGGCCTCAGCCATCGTCCACCCTGGACCTTAACTGTGTGCGTACAAGCTCTCGTCCGTCGGATAAGTCGCACATGAGGAACTGGGTCGTAGCCTAGACGATATTTTCAGGTAGATTATTTAAAATCTTTTTTAAAATAAATAATTCAATTTTCCTTTGCAATGGTGTTCTATCTAAAAAGCCAAAACAAAAACAAGGAGCACATCCGATGTCGACACCCGTAAGGCGCCACCGGCCCACGAGGGACAGCCTATGAATGCCCATGACACCATCGACATCGCCATCATCGGTTCCGGATTTGCCGGGCTGTGCATGGCGATCAAACTCAAGGAAGCCGGGTTCCACGACTTCTTTATTGCCGAACAGGCCGATGCTCTCGGCGGCACCTGGCGGGACAACCACTACCCCGGTTGCGCCTGCGACGTGCAATCCCATGTCTATTCGTTTTCCTTTGCGCCCAACCCGGACTGGACCCGGCAATTTGCGCCACAGGCGGAGATTCGCGCCTACCTGGAGCAGTGCGCCCGGCGCTTCGAACTGGCGCCGTTCCTGCGCTTTGGCATGGGCCTGGAGAAGGCGGTATTTGATGAGGCGCAACAGCGCTGGAGCCTGAGCTTCAGCAATGGCCGCCAGGTCAGTGCGCGGGTGCTGGTGTCGGGAATGGGCGGCCTGTCGCGCCCGGCACTGCCGGATATTCCGGGCCTGGACAGCTTCAAGGGCAAGCGCTTCCACTCCCAGCAGTGGGACCACGAGTATTCATTGAAGGGCAAGCGCGTGGCGGTGATCGGCACCGGCGCCAGTGCCATTCAGTTCGTGCCGCAGATTGCGCCGCAAGTGGCCCACCTGGACCTGTTCCAGCGCACCCCGCCGTGGATCATGCCCAAGCCCGACCGGCCGATTTCACGCTTCGAGCGCTGGGCCTTCAAGCACCTGCCGTTCACCCAGCGCCTGGTACGCGGCGCGTTCTATTGGGCACTGGAAGGTCGCGTGGTGGGCTTTGCCCTGCACCCGCGCCTGATGAAAATGGTGCAGAAAATCGCCGTGCGCCACCTGCACAAACAAGTGGCCCGCCCTTCCCTGCGCAAGACCCTGACGCCGGACTACACCATCGGCTGCAAGCGCGTGCTGATCTCCAACGACTACTACCCGGCCCTGTCCCGCAGCAATGTGCAGGTGGTAACCGACAACGTGCTGCGCATCGAGGCCGACGGAGTGATCACCGCCGACGGCATCAAGCACCCGGCTGACTGCCTCATCTTCGGCACCGGCTTCCAGGCCACCGATCCGCTGCCCCGCAACTGCATCATCGGGCGCCACGGCATCGACCTGATGGACACCTGGCAAGACGGCGCCCACGCCTACCTGGGCACCACGGTGCCGGGTTATCCGAACCTGTTCCTGATCGTCGGCCCCAACACCGGGCTGGGGCATAACTCGATGATTCTGATGATCGAGGCCCAGGTCACCTACATCCTCGATGCCCTGCAGCAAATGCAGCGTCATCGCATCGCCACGGTGGACGTCAAGCCGGCGGTGGAACTGGCCTACAACGCCAGGCTGCAGGAAAAACTCAACGGCACCATCTGGTCCACCGGCGGCTGCAAGAGCTGGTACCTGGACCCACGCACCGGCAAGAACACCACGCTGTGGCCCGGCTCCACCTGGCGTTTCAAGCAGGTCACCCGGCATTTCGCCCTCAAGGACTACGTCGCCAGCCTGGTGCCGATACCGTCCACCGCGCGCCCGGCCGCGACGCCCCACACCACCGCAGAAGGGAGCCTGTCATGAAGTCATTCAACGGCCGCGTGGCGGCCATTACCGGCGCCGCTTCCGGCATGGGCCGCGCGTTGGCCCTGGCGTTGGCGCGTGAAGGCTGCCACCTGGCGCTGGCGGATAAAAACAGCCAGGGCCTGGAGCAGACCGTCGCACTGATCAAGGCCCAGGTGCTTGCACCGGTGCTGGTCACCTCGCAGGTGCTGGACGTTTCCGAGCGCCAGGCCGTGGAAGACTGGGCCGCCCGATGCGCCGCCGAACATGGCCAGATCAACCTGATCTTCAACAACGCCGGCGTCGCGCTGTCGAGCACCGTCGAAGGCGTGGACTACACCGACCTGGAATGGATCGTCGGGATCAACTTCTGGGGCGTGGTGTACGGCACCAAGGCCTTTTTGCCGTACCTCAAGGCCAGCGGCGATGGGCATGTGGTCAACACTTCCAGCGTGTTCGGCCTGTTCGCCCAGCCGGGCATGAGCGGCTACAACGCCACCAAGTTCGCCGTGCGTGGTTTTACCGAGTCCTTGCGCCAGGAACTCGACCTGCAGAAAAGCGGGGTCTCGGCCACCTGCGTGCACCCTGGCGGGATCCGCACCGACATCTGCCGCAGCAGCCGGATCGACGCCAACATGACCGGCTTCCTGATTCACAGCGAACAGCAGGCCCGGGCCGACTTCGAAAAGCTGTTCATCACCGACGCCGACCAGGCCGCCAAAGTGATCCTGCATGGCGTACGCAAAAACAAACGCCGCGTGCTGATTGGCCGCGACGCCTATTTTCTGGACCTGCTCGCGCGCTGCCTGCCTGCCGCCTATCAAGCACTGGTGGTGTTGGCCAGCAAACGCATGGCGCCCAAGCAACGCAATGCGCCCTCGCCCGTCCTTGAAACCAACGAAGAGCACCGTCTCTGAACTGGAGTACCGACCATGCTGCCGATTCGCCGCGACCTCCGTTTTGCCCTGCCGGCCGAACGCATCAAGGACTGGCATGAACAAGGCCCGTTCATTACCCACTTTTTCAACGCACTGTCGTTGCTGTTTCCCCAGGGCGAACTGTTCTTCATGGACAGCGTGCGTCACTACCGCCAGCGCATCGAAGACCCGGAGCTGAAGAAAGAAATCCAGGGCTTCATCGGCCAGGAAGCCATGCACAGCCGCGAGCACGTGGCCTACAACGACCTGCTGCAAGCCGCAGGGCTGCCGGCGAATACCCTCGACCGTCGGCTGAAGATGATCCTCGACGCGCAAAAGAAATACCTGCCCGCCTCCTTCAACCTGGCGGTGACCATTGCCTTGGAGCACTACACCGCGATGCTCGCGGAAATCCTCCTCAGCGACCCGTCGCGGTTCGGGGATTCGGTCAAGGGTTACCAGCAGATGTGGTACTGGCATGCCCTGGAAGAAACCGAGCACAAGGCGGTGGCGTTTGATGTGTGGAACAGCGTGATCAAGCCCGGGCCCAAGCGTTATCTGCTGCGCACTTCCACCATGCTCATCACCACGGGGCTGTTCTGGCTGACGATCCTGGACTTTCACCTGCGCCTGTTGTTTGCCGACCGGCGTTCGGGCGGGCATTTGAAGGGCTTCTGGCGGATGCTCAAGTTTCTGTACGGGCCCAAGGGCGTGTTCCCGCGCATGGCGCTGCCCTGGTTGCATTACTTCAAGCCCGGGTTCCATCCCTGGGACCACGACAACCGGGCACGCCTGGCGGGCATTGACCGCCTGGTGGAGGAGATCGAGCAGGCCCATAAAGGTTATGGGCCCGCCTGAGTCCGCTTAGCGCTGGGTCGGGATCCGAATATCGCCATCCCGGCATTGGCTCTTGACGCTGCGCGGGCAGCCGGCAAACGCCAGGTCCTTGGTCAGGCACACCCGCACCTCGGTCAGCACGGCACCCTTGCAGATCACCGCAAGGCCATGGTTGCCCATGGCCGGGTTGCTCTCGCGAAACAGCGCTTCGATGTCCCGCGCGCCCAGGCCGCTTCGGACATTGAAGGGCTCAAGCTGCTGCGGGATCTTGACCACGCTGAGCGCTGCATCGGTCTTGTCCAGGTAAGCCGAAGCCTCAAGGCCGCTGCAGGTGCCGTGCTTGGCCCATTCATGCCTGAGCAGTTTGGGCGACGGGAACAGCGACCTGCCCCGGGCGAAGTCTGCATCCGACAAGCGCGACTGCGGCTCACACGAAGCCGGCCAGCCGCCCTTCGCGTACTGCGGCCACAGCCCATGCAGGACAAACCCGTAGCCCTTGCCCGAACACTGCTGGTCGTCCGGGTGCGTCAGGCAGAAGGTCGGCGACCAGGACAGCGACAACACATAAAAGTCAAACTCCCCGGCCTGCCCCTGGGCCCGTGGCGCTGCCGTCGCGGCCCCGGCCAACGCCAGGCAAAGCACAATCCAGGCTGCTTTCATTTTCATCCGTTCATTCCTTAAAAAGACAAAATTAAAGCACCGCTAAACCGCCAGGTTGGGGTTACGTTGTAGCACCCGGTCCATGACCCGGTCGGTCTTCAACGCCTCGATCGCCAGTGCCGGGTGTTTGCTCTCGCCGCGAATATGCGCATTCATCCCCAGCACGTGATGCCACTGGATATGTGCATGGTTGGGCACCTCCAGCACCTCGCTGGTCTCGCCCTCAAGCCGCAACGGCGCCTCATCGAACACCGAAAACGTGATGCGGCCCTTGCTGCCGATCATCTCCACCCGGTCTTCGCGCCGGTCGGCGACAAAGTTCCAGCAGCCCATGCCCAGCGCGCCCGAGGCGAACGTCCAGCAGGCGGTGACGGCATCTTCGGCGGCATAGCGCCCCGCCTGGCGCGCGGTAAACCCGGCCACCTCGACGATATCCCCGACCAGGTACTGGAACAGGTCAAAACCGTGGCTGGCCAGGTCGGCAAAATACCCGCCGCCGGCAATCGCCGGGTCGGTGCGCCAGTTGGCACTGCTGGCATCGTCTTCCGAAGGCGGCTTGCACAGGGTCCAGGTCAGGTGACGCAATTCGCCGATGCGCCCGTCCTGCAGCCAGTCCCGCACCTGCTGGAAGCGTGGCAGGGAACGCCGGTAATAGGAGACAAACAGGTGCAGCCCGGCCTGTTCGAAGGTGCGCTGCATCAGCGCGCTTTGCTCGGCATTCAGGGACATGGGCTTCTCGACGCAGCAATGCTTGCCGGCAGCGGCCACCATCAGGCTGTATTCGAGGTGGCTGTCGGGCGGTGTGGCGATGTAGACCGCGTCTACTTCCGGGTCGTCGATCAGCGCCTGGGCGTCAGTGTAGAAACGAGCAATGCCGTGGCGTGCCGCATAATCGCGCACGGCCTCCTCGCGCCGCCCGATCACGGCCACCAGCGCAGAACCTGGCGCTTTGTAGAAGGCGGGTCCACTCTTGAGTTCAGTGACATCGCCACAGCCGATCATGCCCCAGCGTACGGTGTTCATCTGCATCTCCTTCAGGTGAGTTTTTTTTCGATGGGGCAGTATCGGTGTTTTCCGGCCCCCTCTCCACCCTGCCGGATAAAGACTGAGCATGACAATTGCATTACACTTTTATGACAATCATCCAGCTGCGGGGGCACAGACGATGAAAATAAGGGCCACGGTGATTTGCGAGCACGACGGGCACATCCTGTTCGTGCGTAAAGCCCGATCGAAATGGGCATTGCCCGGCGGCAAGGTCGAGCGCCATGAGCGCCCGGCAGGTGCTGCCGCACGAGAACTGGAAGAGGAAACCGGGCTGAACGTGGACAGTTTGCTGTTATTGCAGGAGCTGAAGGCCAGCGACACCCTGCACCATGTGTTCGAGGCGTCGGTGGTGAATATCGACGAAGCCCGGCCGCTGAGCGAAATCAAGGAATGCCAGTGGCATCCCTACACACGCCTGGAAGACCTGGATACCACCCAGGCCACCCAGCAAATCGTCAAATCCTTCCTGCGCCGTCTCTAAGGCGCCGCCAGTTCCAGGCTTTGCCCGCTGCGCAACAACGCCTGTCTTACCAGACCATTGGCTTTCTGCCGTTCGACAAAGGATTTGACGAACGCGGCAGCGGCTGCGTGCGCTACCGGTACTGCGACCGCCTGGCTGATGCTCATGAAGTCATCCTCCAGCAGGCGCCAGCGCTCATCCAGCCGGGTTTGCAAGTAATCCCGAACCCCGGCCGCGGCGTTCAGGCCTTGCTCGATAAACAGGTCCACGGCAGCCGCCGAGGTCGGCGCGCGTACCAGTTCGGCATGCTGCACTGTGCGGCTCAGGTACAGGTCATACGCGGCACCCTGGCCGACAGCGATGCGTTGGCCCGGAGCATCGAGTTGGGACACGCTGCCCAGGGGTGAATCCACCGCCACCAGGTACGTACCCTTGATGATCACGTAGGGCGCGCTGAAGGCGATTTCCTGCTCGCGCACCGGTTCGATGGCCAGGAATGCCACGCGCCAGCGGTCATCGCCCAGCGCGGCGAAGACCTTGCCCGCCGCATCAAAAGTGATCAACTCAAGGTCGACCGCCAACTCATCGGCCAGGGCCCTGGCCAGCGCCACCGACACGCCCTGGGGCTGGCCGTCCTCGCCGCGCTGGGCCAGCACCGGGTTGCCAAAGTTGATGGCAGCCCTGAGCACACCCTCGGGGGCCAGTTGTTGCAGTACCTGCGGGTCAATCATTACGCGCTCCTTGAACGGTTCTTTGCACGGTCTTGCGAATGACGAAGGGCAAGACGCCGCCGTGTTCAAGGTAACCAACCTCCTGCAACGAGTCGAGGCGCAAGGTCAGGGGGGTACGCGTGGTCTCACCGGTGGCGCGGTCAATCTGCAAGGTGATCGGGTTGTCGCCGACCTGCAACGCGTCCAGGCCGAGGAAGCTCAGGGACTCACTGCCGTCGAGGTTCAAGTCCTGCACCGATGCGCCTTCATCGAACACCAGCGGCAACACGCCCATGCCGATCAGGTTACTGCGATGGATTCGCTCGATACTGCGGGCCACCACCACCTTGATCCCCAGCAGGGTCAGGACTTTAGCTGCCCAGTCGCGGCTGGAGCCGGCACCGTAGTTGATCCCGGCGAACAACACGGTGGGTGTACCGGCGTAGCTCTGCGCGGCGAGGTACAGCGGCAGGTAGTCGCTGCGGTCGGCATTCCAGGCCCAGACACCCTGGCGCGGGGGCTGGTCGCAGGACAGCAGATTGTTCAGGCGCGGGTTGGTAAACGCGCCGCGCACCATCACTTCGTGGTTGCTGCGCCGGGTCGAATACTGGTTGAGGTCCGCCAGCGCTTCACCGCGCTCCCGCAGCCAGTGCCCGGCCAGGCTGTCGGCCGGAATCGTGCCAGCCGGGGAGATATGGTCGGTGGTGACGTTATCCCCCAGCACCACCAAAGCCCGGGCGTTGCTGATGGCCAAGGACGCGGCCGGCACCGGCGTTACCCCGGCAAGGTACTGCGGGCGGCGCAGGTAAGTGGAGGCCGGGTGCCAGGCAAACTGCACGCTGGCGTCGGCTTCCAGCGCCTGCCAATGGTGAGTGCCTTGCCACAGCAGTGCCTGGCGCTGGTGAAACAGCGCCGGGCGCACCACCGCCGCCACTTGCGCGGCCACCTCGGCTTCGCTGGGCATCAACTCATGCAGGAACACCGGCTGGCCGTGGGCATCCATCGCCAGCGGCTGGGCCGACAGGTCGGTGTCGATGCTGCCGGCAATCGCATAGGCCACGCACAACGCGGGCGAAGCAAGGTAGCCGGCAGGGACTTTCGGGTTGACCCGGCCTTCGAAATTGCGGTTGCCCGAGAGCACCACCACGCCTTTCAAGCCCTGCTCGGCGAACGTCTCGACATGGCGTTCGAGGCTGCCGGAATTACCGATGCAGGTCATGCAGCCAAAGCCCGCCAGGTCGAAACCCAGCGCGGCGAAATCCTCCAGCAAGCCGGCGGCTTCCAGGTAATCGGCCACCACCCGTGAGCCTGGCGACAGCGACGTCTTGACCCACGGTTTGCGCGTCAGCCCACGGGCGCGGGCGTTACGGGCGAAGAGCCCGGCCTGGATCATCTGCGCCGGGTTGGCGGTGTTGGTGCAACTGGTGATGGCCGACATCACCACCGCGCCATGGGTGATCGGCACCTGGAATGACGGCTCGAAGAAATCCTGCTTTTGCGCGCATACATGCTGATGAAACGACGCCCCGGCCTGGGCCAGGGACTGGCGCTGATGGGGCTGATGCGGGCCGGCGACACTCGGTTCAACCTGCGCCAGATCCAGCTCGATCAACTCATCGAACACCGGCTCGGGATCGTCGTCCCGGCGCCACAGAGATTGCGCCGACATGTAGGCCGAGACCTTGTTGATCAAGGCCTGCGGGCGCGCACTCAGGGTCAGGTACGCCAGCGTCTCGTCATCAAACGGGAAAAACACCACGGTCGCACCGTATTCCGGCGCCATGTTCGCCACGGTGCCCCGCGCCGCCCAACTCAGGGACGCCAGGCCCGGTCCGGTGAACTCGACAAACTTGCCGACCATGCTGCGCCGGCGCAGCAGTTCAGTCACCGTCAGTGCCAGGTCAGTGGCCGTCACGCCGTCGCGCAACGCATTGGTGACGCGAATGCCCACCACCTGCGGATAAGGAATCGGCACCGGTTCGCCGAGCATCGCCGCCTGCCCTTCCAGCCCGCCAACGCCCCAGCCCAGCACGCCGATGGCATTGATCATCGGCGTGTGGCTGTCGGTGGCGACCATGCAGTCGGGGTGCAACAGCACGTGGCCGTTGCGCGGCGCGCTTTCCCACACCACCTGGGCGATGGACTCCATGTTCATCTGGTGGATGATCCCGGTGCCCGGCGGGATCACCTTGAAGTTATCCAGGCTGGCCTGGGCCCACTTGATAAAACGGTAGCGCTCGCTGTTGCGGCGAAAATCGATGTCCAGGTTGGCATCCACCGCGCCCGCCTCGGCGTAGTGCTCGACGATCACCGAATGGTCGATGGTCAGCACCGCCGGGATCGAGGGGTTCACCGCCCGGGGATCACCGCCCAGTTCGGCCACCACATCGCGCATGCCGGCGAAATCCGCCAGGGCCGGCAGGCACGTGGTGTCGTGGAACATCAGCCGGTTGGGCTGGAACGGCACCTCGCAATCCGGCCCTTCGCCGATGGCCCGCGCCACTACCTGTGGCAACGAAGCCGGGGCGCAGCGGGCAATGTTTTCCAGGAGGATGCGCACGGAATACGGCAGGCGCTGCAGTTGCGCCGGGGTCAGCAACTGGTGCAGGTCGATCCAGGCAAAGCGCTGGCCGTCGATGTCGAGGTGACTGAGATACTCACTCATAGCTGTTTGAATACCCGCTCGATACGCTCAAGGCCCCAGTCCAGTTCTTCGCGGGTAATGGACAACGGCGGTGCGATGCGCAGTACGTTTTCGTGGGTTTCCTTGGTCAGCAGCCCTTCGGCCAGCAGCGCTTCGCAGATGGGCCGCGCATCGCGGTCCAGTTCCACGCCGACCCACAAGCCACGCCCGCGAATCTCGCGGATGGCCGGCGAGTGCATGGCCTTCAGGCGCTCCACCAGGTAGTGGCCCAGTTGCGCGCTGTTATCGATCAAGCCCTCCTCTTCCAGCACCTTCAACGCTTCCAGGCCAATGGCCGCCGCCAACGGGTTGCCGCCGAAGGTCGAGCCGTGGCTGCCGGCGTCGAACAGGTCCATGATCGAATGATCAGCGACGAACGCCGATACCGGCATGATCCCGCCGCCCAGGGCTTTGCCGAGGATCAATGCATCGGGGCGAATGCCTTCGTGCTGGAAGGCAAACCACTTGCCGGTACGGCCCAGGCCGGACTGGATCTCATCGAGGATCAGCAAGGTGTTGGTCTGGTCGCACAGCTGGCG
The DNA here is from genome assembly GCF_013385345.1 of Pseudomonas sp. I8001. Taxonomy (NCBI): domain Bacteria; kingdom Pseudomonadati; phylum Pseudomonadota; class Gammaproteobacteria; order Pseudomonadales; family Pseudomonadaceae; genus Pseudomonas; species Pseudomonas sp. I8001. The sequence goes on along the minus strand of NZ_JACAQC010000001.1, from coordinate 114,835 downwards.
CAGTTCCCGCAGGAAACCTGCGGGCGGCACGCGAATGCCGGCCTCGCCCTGGATCGGCTCGATCAGCACCGCGCAGGTGTCGGCGGTAATGGCCTGGCGGAAACTCTCGATGTCACCGAAGCGCGCCTCGGTGAAACCGTTGCAGAATGGGCCGAAGTCGGCCTTGTAGTCCGCCTCCGACGAGAAGCCGACGATGGTCGAGGTGCGGCCGTGGAAATTGTTGTCGGCCACCACGATGTTGGCCTGATTGGCCGGGATGCCCTTGATCCGGTAGCCCCAGCGTCGCGCCGCCTTGATCGCGGTTTCCACAGCTTCGGCGCCACTGTTCATCGGCAGGGCCGAGTCGAAGCCCGTGATGCGGCACAAGGTCTTGAGGAAGTTGCCCAAGGGTTCGCTGTAGAACGCCCGGGACACCACGCTGATCTTGTCGATCTGCGCCACGGCGGCGGCGCGGATGCGCGGGTGGACATGGCCGTGGCTGACGGCGGAATAGGCCGACATCATGTCCAGGTAGCGCTTGTCATCATCGCCAATGGCCCAGACGCCCTCGCCCTTGACGATCACCACCGGCAAGGGGGAATAGTTGTGGGCGCAGAATTGGTTTTCGAGGGTGATTGCCGGGTTGGGGTGCATGGTGGGGATGTCCTGCCGAATAAATAATGAATGAACAACAAAGACCCAATGTGGGAGCGGGC
>NZ_JACAQC010000001.1:0-114111 GCF_013385345.1 Pseudomonas sp. I8001 | reverse complement strand
CCCGCTCCCACATTTTGACCGTATTCCATAGCTGGCAAATCAGGCGCTGAGTAGCTTGCCGCTGCGAATCGGCGTGGCACCGGACACCCGGCCCAGCGGATCCCCCGGCTTCACAAAGCGCACGTCACGGCGCATGTACAACACGCCGGTGTTGTGGCTGCAAACCGTGGTGGCCTGCCCACTGTGGGGATCAACGATATCGAACAACGCCTGCCCCGCCTCGATGCGACTGCCCACCGCCGCCCGGTGTACCAGCACCCCGGCGCACGGCGCATAAAACTGTTCGCTGCCGGCCAACGGCGTCGCCGGGTTGCGCAGGGCCGGCAATGGCCGTGGCGCGCCTTCAACCGCGCCCAGGTGGGTCAGGTAATCAATGATCGCCGTGGCGTCATGTTCTGCCAGTTCATAGGACACATCCCGCTGGCCACGATGCTCGACGGTCACCGCCACGCTGCTGTCCGGAATCGGAAACCGATCGCCAAACCGCTCACGCAGGTTGACCCACAGCAGGTACAGCGCCTCATCGAACGAGTTGGCCTGGGAATCGGTGGCCAGCAACGAGGCTTCAGAGCCGATGTAGCGCGCCAGCGGCTCCACGGTCGCCCACACTGCCTCGCCGGTGTACACATGCATCGCCGCTTCGCGGGAGCAGTGCAGGTCCAGCACGATGTCGGCATCGTGGGCCAGCAGCATCAGGGTGCGTTGCAGCGACTGGAATTCGTCCAGCGGCGCCGCGTCCAGCAGACATTCGCCCCAGGCCTGGCGGATCAGTTGGCGGTTGGCGTCGATGTCCTGGCCCAGCAGGTGCTCGATCCTGTCGGCGATTGCCTGGTACGGCACCGGAAAGCCCCGGTTGTAATTACGCCCGCTGCCCAGTTCGAAACGCCCGCTGGGCGCGCCCATGATGTATTGGCTCAGCCCGGTGGGGTTGGCCACGGCCACCAGCACGATTTGCGCATTCAGCCGGTTGGCATTTTCCAGTTCTACCAATTGCCGGCGCAGGTGCGCGGCCACCAGCAGCGCCGGGGTTTCGTCGGCATGCAGCGCCGCCTGGATATAGATTTTTCGACTTGCACCCATTGCACCGTAATGCTCACTGTCCACGTGCCTGTGGGTGCCTTGTGTCGCTTGCAGCAAGGGGTGTGATTTAAGTTTCATAAACCGGAAATCTCGATATTCGAGTGATGAACGCTGAAGAAATATTAACGAGCCGGCGTGATCGTCTGTAAGGGCGGCCCACACTATCTTGATCTGGTAATCCGATCAGTGTGGGAGCGGGCAACCCCGCTCCCACAGTGGGTGGTTACCAGAGCGCCAGGGTGTAACCCAGCATCACGCGGTTCTCGTTAACGTCGTTGAAGTAGTTGCCTTTGCTCAGCGCGTTGCGCCAGCGCATCGACACGCCCTTGAAGGGCCCGTTCTGCACCACGTAGCCCAGGTCCAGGTCGCGCTCCCACTCGCGGCCTTCGCGGTTGAAGCCGAGCACTTCAGCCGAATCACCCTTGGCGTACTTGATCCCAAATAACAGGCCGGGCAAGCCGAGATCGGCGAAGTTGTAGTCATAGCGGGCGTGCCAGGCTCGCTCCTTGGTTTGGGTGAAGTTGCTGAACTGGTACTCGGTGAACAGGTAGGTGATGGAGCCGTCCAGGTACGTAAACGGCGTGGTGCCGTATTGCTGCTGGAAGCCGCCGCCGATGCTGTGCCCGCCGTACTGGTAGGTCAGGCGGCTGCTCAAGGCGCTGTTGTCGACCTTGCCCGCCAGGCCCGCGCCGTCCTTGTCCGACTTGAAGTAGCGCACGTCGGTTTTCAGCGTGCCCGGCCCCACGCCGAAGTTGTTCTTGAAGCCCACGTATTGCTGCTGGTAGATGCTGTCCAGCGCCGCGAAGTGGTAGCTGAGCAAGGTGTTTGGGGTCAGCGAGTAGTCGCCACCGGCAAAGCGAAACTGGTCGCTCAGGGCGGTGCTCTTGTAGACCTTGCTCACCGTGGTCAGCTTCATGTCTTCGTAGTTGGTGGAGTCACGGTCCTTGGCCTGGTCGATCTGCCCGAGGGTGATTTTCAGGTTGCTGATGTCGTTGGACACCAGCTGGGTGCCGCTGAAGGACTGCGGAAACAGACGGCTGGTGTTGGGTTGCAGGATCGGAAGGTCCGGCACCAGGTAGCCCACACGCAGCTCGCTTTTGGCGAAGCGGGCCTTGGCGGTCACCCCAAGCTTGGAGTACTCGTCGGAGACATTCTTGTCGCTGTCACGCTGCAGCAAACCGGTGCCGGACAGCCCCGGGCTGGAGTCGAGTTTCACCCCCAGCATGCCGGTCAGGTCCAGGCCGAAGCCCACGGTGCCTTCGGTGAAACCGGACTTGATACCGAGGATAAAACCTTGGGCCCACTCGGCGCGCATCGACTGGGAAGCGGCCTCGCGGTAGTCACGGTTGAAGTAGTAGTTCTTCAAGTCCAGCGTACCGCTGCTGTCCTTGATGAAGTCTGCATGGGCCAGTGACGGGACCAGCCCGCTGCTGACAACGCCGACGCCGGTGATGAGTTGAGTCAGGGATTTTTTCATTTTTTTAGCTCCTGGCAGTGGGGTGGGGGTTGGTGTTTTTATTGTTCTTCGGGCATGGCTTCGCCGTTCGCGCAAATCGGCGATTTGCGCGGCGGGTGACGTCAGTCCTGGGTTACAGCGCTAGCGGTACGGGGCCCTGGCGGATGCGGTAGCCACCGTTTTCAAGTTTCTCCAAGGGGCTGGCGGCGGCCAGCAGCTTGCGGGTGTAGGGGTGCTGCGGGCGGTCGAAGATCTCGTCGCGGGCACCCATTTCCACCACCCTGCCCTCGCTCATCACCGCCACCCGGTGGGCGATGCGTTCCACCGCTGCCAGGTCGTGGGAGATGAACAGGCAGGCAAAGCCGTACTGCGCCTGCAGGCGTTCGAACAGCTCGAGGATCTGCTTCTGGATGGTCATGTCCAACGCCGAGATCGGCTCATCGGCAATCACCAGTCGCGGGTGCCGCACCAGCGCCCGGCCAATGGCCACGCGTTGACGCTGGCCACCGGACAACTGGTGCGGGAAGCGGTCGACAAACTGTTCCGCCAGGCCGATGTCCACCAGGGTTTTCGCCACCCGCTCACGACGCTGCGCGGGCGTCATGCCGGGCACATGGCGCAGGGGTTCGGCGAGGATGTCGCCAATCTTCATGCGCGGGTCGAGGGACGAATACGGGTCCTGGAAAATCATCTGGCATTGCAGGCGATGGTCACGGTTGCCAGCCTTGAGAATGTCCACGCCCTCAAACTCGATGGCACCGGAACACGGGCTGTTCAGGCCGACAATCGCCCGGCCGAGGGTGGTCTTGCCCGAGCCGCTGCCGCCCACCAGCGCCAGGGTTTCCCCCGGGGCGATGGACAGGTTGGCCGCATGCACCACCCGCTTGAACTGGCTGCGGCCCCACAGGCTGCGCGGCCCCGGGTGCTCGATGCACACGTCCTTGACCGTCAGCAACGGCCGGTCCGCCTTGGGCAAGGCTGCCAGGGTGCCGCGCCGCGGCAGGGCCTCGAGCAGTTGCCGGGTGTACTCGGCCTTGGGCGCCAGCAGGATCTGCTCGATGGTGCCCTGCTCCACCGCGCGGCCTTCGCGCATCACCACCACTTTGTCGGCGTAGCGCGCCACCAGCGACAGGTCGTGGCTGATAAACAGGATCGCCGTGCCCTGCTCGCGCGTAAGGTCGAGCATCAGTTTCAACACGTCCAGTTGCGCCAGGCAATCCAGGGCCGTGGTGGGCTCGTCGGCAATCAGCAAGGCCGGGCGCAGCAGCATCACCGAGGCGAGCATGATGCGCTGGCGCATGCCGCCGGAGAACTCGTGGGGAAACGCCGCCAGGCAACGCTCGGCGTCCTTGATGCCGATATGCCCGAGCATCTCCAGGCTGCGCTCGCGGATCTGCGCATCGCTCAGCCTGGTGTGCAGGCGCAGGCCCTCGGCCATTTGCTCGCCGATGCTCATGGACGGGTTGAGGGACACCATGGGTTCCTGGAACACCATGCCGATCTTCGCCCCGCGCAACTGGCGCAATTGCTCCGGCGCAAGGCTGCCCAGGTCATGGCCCTGGAAACGCACCTGGCCGCTGCATTGCTCAAGCGGCGGTGGCAGCAGGCCGATGGCGGCGCGGGCGGCCATGGTCTTGCCGCTGCCGGACTCGCCCACCAGCGCCACGATTTCGCCGGGGGCGATGGTGAAGCTCAGGTCATTGACCGCCAGCGGGCCGTTGGCCCCCACGCGGATTTTCAGCTTGTCGACTGCCAGAAGGATGTCAGTCATGGTCATTTACTCATCCGCGGGTCGAGACGATCGCGCAAGGCATCGCCACACAGGTTGAACGCCAGCAACGCCATGGCGATGCAGACACCGGGAAACAGCCCCAGCCAGCTGGCCGTGGCGATATACGGCCGGCTGGCGGCGAGCATGTTGCCCCAGGTGGCGGCCGGCGGCGGGACGCCCAGGCCGAGGAAACTCAGGGAGCTTTCCGCCAGGATCGCCCAGCCGAACATGCTGGTGGCCAGCACGCACACCGGCGCCACGCAGTTCGGCGCGATGTGCCGCAGCATGGTGTACAGCTCGGAGTTACCGATCACCCGCGAGGCTTCGACAAACTCTTTCTCGCGCAACGACAACACCGTGCCGCGCACCACCCGCACCACCGACGGTGTGTAGGCCAGGCTCAAGGCAAACACGATGCCGTACAGGCTCGGGCCGATGATCGCCATCAAGCCCAGGGCCAGCAGGATCCCGGGAAACGCCAGCAACGCATCGTTGACCATCATCAAGCCCCGGTCGACCCAGCCCCGCAGGAACCCGGCCAGCAGGCCCAGTACCGTGCCGGCGGTGATCGCCAGCGTCACCGTCAACACACTCACCCACAGGCTGGTGTGCGCGCCGATCATCAGGCGGCTCAGCACGTCGCGACCGTACTCGTCAGTGCCCAGCCAGTGCGCGGCGGTGGGCGCCTGCAAGCGCGCCAGCAGGTTCAAGGCCAACGGGTCATGGGGCGTCCAGACCAGGCCCAGCAAGGCCATGATCAACAACAAGGCCAGCAGCAGCGCACCGATCAGCGCGTTCAGCGGCGGCACACGCCAGGCCCTGGGGGCACGCGCCGGTGCCGGCAACAGCACCTCGGGTGCGACAGGTAGAGGCTTATTCATAACTTAACCCTGGGGTCGAAGAGCGGGTACAGCAGGTCCACCAACAGGTTGACCAGCACATAAACAAAGGTCACCAGCAGCAGGCAGCCTTGCAGCACGGGGTAGTCCCGGGCGTAGATGGCGTCGACCATCAGCCGGCCGATACCTGGCAGGGTGAACACGGTTTCGAGCACCGCGATGCCGCTGAGCAGGTTGCCGAGGATCAGGCCGATCAGGGTCAGGGTCGGTGCAAACGAGTTGCGCAGCGCATGGCGCCACAACACCGCCCGCTCCGACAAACCCTTGGCGCGGGCATGGGTGATGTATTCCAGGCGCAGCACTTCAATTGCACTGGCCCGGGCCATGCGGGTGATCGCGCCGAGTTCCACCAACGTCAGCGTGACAATCGGCAGCACGATAAAACTCAAGGCCTGCCACGGCGATTGGCCGAACGACACGTAACCCACCACCGGCAGCCAGCCGAGCTTGATGCCGAACGAGTAGAGCAACAGCAGGCCCAGCCAGAAACTCGGGATCGACAGCAACAGGGTCGCGGTGGAGACCACGCCAAAGTCCAGGGAACTGTTCTGTTTCCACGCCGAGAGCAAGCCCGCCGGTACCGCAATCAACGCCGCGAGCAACACCGAGACCAGCACGATCCCGGCACTCACCTGGAAGCGGTCAAGGATCAGCGGCAACACCGCTTCATTGGTGGTGATGGAATGCCCGAGGTCGCCGCTGAGCACCGCCTTGAGCCAGATCACAAACTGCAGCGGCAGCGGCTGGTCCAGGCCCAGGGACGCACGGGCGACCTCCAGGCTGTGGGCATCGGCCATGTCGCCGAGCATCAGCAGCGCCGGATCACCGGGCACCAGGCGGATGATCGCGAACACCATCAGCGAGATCAGCAGCAAGGTCGGGATCGACATCGCCAGCCGTTGAAAGATGAAACGCAACATCCTCAGTTACTCCCGGTCGCAGGAACGCTGACGGTCCACAGGCGCGGCTTGGACACCGGCCAGGTGCGCAGGCCTTTGACGTAATCACGGCTGGCGGCGATGGCGTTGCCGTTGTACATCGGGATCATCGGCACGTCCTTGAGCATCTGCTGATGCAGTTGGTCGAACAGCGCCTGGCGCTTGCTGATATCGCCTTCGCGCTGGGCTTCACGCAGCCATTCCTGGGCCTGGGGGTTGTCCCAGACCTTGCGCGCTTCCTTGTCCTTGTCGCCGGTCATCGAGTCGAAACTCAGGGCCGGGTCAAGGCGTTCGGAATACGGGAACGCCATCATCTGGTAGTTGCCGGTCTGGTAGCGCTCCAGCTGGGTGCCCCACTCCAGGGTTTCCAGTTCCAGGTTGATGCCGCTGGCCTTGGCCATGGCTTGCACGAACACGCCCATGTCGAAGATCGCGGCGTAGCGCTTGTTGACGATCAGTTTGATTGGCTGGCCTTTATAGCCAGCTTCCCGCAGCAGTTGGGCGGTCTTGGCCGGGTCGAAATCGAAGCCCTGGTTCTCGATTGCCTGGTGGTAGTGGCTGCCACTGGCGACCATCGAATTGTTGGCCTGGGAACGGCCACCGGTCAGGGCGGCGACGATTTGTGCGGAGTCCAGCGAATGGGCGATGGCCTGGCGCAGGCGCACATCTTTGAGCAAGGGGTCGCGGGTCTGGAACAGCAACGCGTTGACCGACATGGTGCCGCTGGAGGTGACCTTGATGCCGGGGTTGGCAGCCAGTTCGGTGGCGTCCAGCGGCGTGACGTCAATCAGCAGGTCGACGTTCTTCGACAGCAAGGCCGCCTTGGCCGCCGCCGGGTCCGGGATCACCAGCAGGCGCACGCGGTCGAGGGTCGTGGTTTTATTGCCGGTGTAGCCATCCGGCTCTTTCTCGTCCCGCGGGGTGTAGTTGGCGTTGCGCAGCAGGTCGATGTATTGGCCGGGCTTCCACTCGCCCAGGCGGAACGGGCCGGTGCCGATGGGGGCTTTCCACTGGCCGTCGACCACCGAGTCGGGGTGCAGGATGCCGCTGCCACCGCATTCCGGCAGCGCGGTGCTGGTGAGGAACAGGCCGTTGGGCTTGTCCAGGGTAAACACCACGGTGAGTGGGTCCGGGGCGCTCATGTCGACGATTTTCGCGCCGCCATGGCCGTCGAATTCAGGGGCGCAGCGCCATTGGGTTTTCGGGTCGAGGTAGTGTTTCCAGGTCCACAGCACTTCGGCGGAGGTCAGTGGCGCACCGTTCTGGAACTTGACCCCGTTGCGCAGGTGGAAGGTGTAGCGCAGGCCGTCGTCGGACACCTGCACGTCTTTGGCCAGCAGCGGGCCGACGGTGGCATCTTCACGGAAGGCCACCAGTCCTTCGGTAATGTGCAAGATGACGGCGTCGGAATTGGTGTCACGGTTGACGCCTGGCTCGGTGCTGCGAATGTCGGCGTTCAACGCGACTTTCAATAGATTCTCGGCGTGGGCAGTGCCCACCAGCGCGGCGGACAAGGCGCCAGCCAGGAATAAAGTCTTGTTCATGATAAATGCACCTTGAATGATCCTTACGCTTGGGTTCGGACGCTGGCAGGACCAAAAAGAGGCACGGCCGAACACCTGAATAGTTGTTGTTGTTTTAGTCGCTGATTACGGTTTGCGAATGTTCCTGGACCGATCTTATTCGCCCCCCAATCAACTTGAGAAGAACGCTCCGAGTGATCGGGCTCGGTTTATCCGATCATCAACCGTCCGTGGGTTGCCCTGGCCTTACCGTACCGAGAAATCAGGGCCTTGAGCTGGAAAAGATGGGGTTTTCCTGATCAAAAATAATGATCGCGATCATCCAGACCGATCTGTGCTCACCTATAGTCATCAGATAAGCTGGCTGGCATTCAATGGTTTAAATGCAGCACTGAGCGAGCCCACCGTCATGACCCTCACCCATCTTCGCGCGTTCTGCTCCGTGGTTGAAAAAGGCAGCTTCCGCTCGGCCGCACGCCAGTTGGATGTGGCCCAAAGCACATTGACCCAGTCAATCCAGACCCTCGAAAAGGAACTCGGGGTGGTGCTGCTGCAACGCTCCAACCAAGGCATCAACCTGACCCCGGCCGGCGAGGTGTTCCTGGCCCGTGCCCGTTCCATCACTCTCGACTGCGAACGTGCCCTGCTCGACCTGCAACCCTGGAAAGGCGAGCCCGAAGGCCATATCGCCCTGGGCGTCACCTCCGAACCCTTGGCCGAATTGCTGCTGCCGGTACTGAGCAACTTCACCCAGCGCTTCCCGCGCATGCAGGTGCACGTGGCCAGCGGCACTACCAAGGGCCTGGTGGAAAAAGTTCGCGATGGCCGCCTGGATTTCGTCTTGTGCCCGCTGGCGCCCAACGTGGCCGATATCGACCTGGCCATCGACCGCCTCTACAGCTCAAACGCCGGCATCATTGCGCGCAAGGGCCACCCGCAGGCCCACGCAAAATCCGTGCAAGCCCTCACCGACTGCCAGTGGATCAGCGTACGCCCGGCCGGCGTAGTGGGCGGCGCGGAGAACCGCTTGATCGAGCTGTTCCGTACCCAGGGCCTGGCGCCGCCAAAGATTGCGATCACCACTGATTCGTTGCTGGAAACCCTGCACATCGTTTCGGAAACCGATTACCTGACCATCGAACCGCGCATGCTGCCGGGGATGAAGCTGTTCTCCAGCGCCCTGACCACCATCGCCATCGAAGAACCGCTGGCGACCCGCGATGTATGCCTGATCAGCCGCCGTTCGTCGCCGCTCACCAGCGTCAGCCAGGAACTGACCAGCATGCTGATTTCCTATTCGCGGCTGGTGCACCGCAGCCGTTGATTTCCCTCCCCCTACGAGCCTGTTTATGCCCATGTCCTACGATGGTTTGTCCCGCGCCAGCGCCAGCAGCGTCGGCGTTGATCCCGAGCACCTGATTGCCTTTCTCGATGAAGTGAAAGCGGCCGGCCTCGACCTGCAAGGCCTGATGCTGCACCGCCACGGCCACGTGGTCGCCGAAGGCTGGAGCTGGCCGGTGGACCCCAACGAGCCGCGGGTATTGCACTCGGTGGCCAAGAGCTTCACCGCCTGCGCCATTGGCCTGGCCGTGGATGAAGGCTTGCTGAAACTGGATGACCGGCTGGTGGCGTTCTTTCCGGAGTGTGTGCCGGTGGATGCCGACCCGCGCCTGGCGGACATGACCGTAGAACACCTGCTGACCATGCGCACCGGCCACGCCGCCAATACCTCGGGGTCAGTGTGGCGGGGGATCGAGACCAGCTGGATTGCCGAGTTCTTCAAGATACCGCTGGCCTATGCACCGGGCACCACCTACGTCTATACGAGTGCGGCCAGCTACATGCTCTCGGCGCTGATCAACAAGGTCACCGGGCAAACCTTGCACGCGTACCTCAAGCCCCGGCTGTTTGTACCGCTGGATATCCATAATGAAAGCTGGGACATCGGCCCCGATGGCGTGAATCCCGGCGGCAATGGCTTGAAGGCGCCGACCTCGGCCATGCTCAAGCTGGGTGTGCTGCATGCACAAGGCGGCGTGTGGCATGGCAAGCAGGTTCTACCGGCGGCCTGGGTTGCAGCGGCCACCAGACCACAAGGCGGGCCGGACAGCCGCTACGGTTATCACTGGATGATGAAACCGGCACACGCCTTCAGCGCTGTCGGGGTGTTTGTGCAGATGGCGATGGTGTTCCGCGAGTACGGTGCAACGCTGGTGGTGATCGGCGGGATGAAGAATTCGGCGGAGCTGACTCCGTTTGTCGAGCGGCATTTTCCGGCGGCGTTTGGCGATGATTGCACGGTCAAACCCGAAGCGGATGCACGGTTGCAGCAACGTCTGGCGAGCATGGCACAGCGGCCTGAGTTGCTTTCAGCGTGTGCAGGGCCGAGAGATTTCACGGGCGTGTATCAGGTAGAGCCCAACGGGCTGGATGTGCAGCAATTGGCGTTCGCCGTCGAAGGCAATGTACTGCGCTTCCAACTGACCGACAGCAAGGCGACTCATGCCCTAGAGGTGGGGATTGATCACTGGATCGCCGGCACCACCAACATGCCGGGCCGGGCGTTGCACCACGGTTATGAGTTCAAGGATGCGCAGATCGTTGCCGGCGCGCGCTGGCTGGATACCGGGACGCTGGAGATGACCTGGATCTACCCGCAAACCGCGTTTCGCGATCGGGTGGTATGCGGGTTTGACGGTGACCGCGTGAGCGTGGCGCGTACGGTCAACGTCAACAGTGCCGGGAAGGAACAGGAAGTCTTAGTCGGGAACCGCCGGTAATGCTCGCTTGTGGGCGGTCTTGAGGTAGGCGCTCTCGACAATCGCCCTCACCCGCTCACTCACTGCCTCGCCCATCAGGTAGCGGTCGATCTCGTCATAGCTGCAGCCATACGCCAACTCATCCGGCTTGCCCGGTGCCAGTTCTTCCAGGTCGGCAGTCGGTGCCTTGGCCACCAACTGCCGTGGCCCGCCAAGGGCGCTGGCCAGCAGGCGCACCTGGGTCTTGGTCAGCCCTGAGAGCGGCGCCAGGTCGCAGGCGCCGTCACCGAACTTGGTGAAAAACCCCATCAGCGCCTCCGCGCCATGGTCGGTGCCCACCACCAGGCCGTTGTGCAGGTTCGCCACGGCGTACTGCGCCATCATCCGCGCCCGGGCCTTGACGTTGCCCTTGATAAAGTCGATGCGTTCGGCGCTGGCTTGCGCGGCAGACAGGCTGCCCATCAGCCCGTCGACGCAGGCGGCGATGTTCAGCGTCTCGATCCGGTCCGGTGCGATAAAGTCCAGGGAAGCCTGGGCGTCGCGCTCGTCCGCCTGGGTTTTATAGGGCAGGCGCATGGCAATAAACCGCGCCTCGTAGCCTTCGTTGCGCAGTTGTTCCACTGCCAGTTGGCACAGCCGCCCGGCGGTCAGTGAGTCGACACCGCCACTGATGCCCAGCACCAGCGCATGGCAGCCGGACTGGCGCAAGGTGCCCTTGATGAAGTCGATGCGCCGTTGCAGCTCAGCGCCCTCGCCTCCCTTGCCGAGCAGCCGGTTGATCTTCAGTTCTTGTGCGATACGTGCCTGAGTGTCCATGTCACACCCCCAGTTGCGGATTGACGTTGCCGACGTTGAACACCTGCGCCGCATACTGCAGGAACGAGGCGTCTTCGCAGACGTTCTTGATCGGGTCATCGGAGAATTTCACCACCGGCTCGCCGTGCACCCGCACCAGTTTCATCACGATGCTCAGCGGCTCCACTCCGTCGACATCACAGGCCAGGCTGGTGCCCATGCCAAAGCCGAACTTGGCCTTGCCCCGCACGTGCCGCAGGATCGGCAGGCATTTCTCGAAATTCAGGCCATCGGAGAACATCAGGTCCTTGGTCATCGGGTCGATGCCCAGCTCCTTGTAGCGGGCCAACACCTTGTCGGCCCAGACGATCGGGTCACCGGAGTCCTGGCGCAAACCGTCGTACAGCTTGGCAAAGTACAGGTCGAAATCCTTGAGGAAAAAGTCGGTGCTGATGCAGTCGGTCAGGGCGATACCCAAGCGCCCACGGTATTCGCGCACCCAGTTTTCCAGCGCCGCATTCTGGCTTTCCCGCAGCCGCCCCAGTTGCTGGTGCACCATCAGCCACTGGTGGGCCATGGTGCCGATCAGCGGCAGGTCGAATTCGTAGGCCAGGTGCGCATTGCTGGTGCCGATGAACTGGCCGGGAAAGTCGCGGCGCATGATGTCGACCACTTCACGCTGGGCCTTGAACGACAACCGCCGGCGGGTGGAGAAGTCCGAGACACGCAGGTCGGCCAGTTCGTCGCGGGTGAGGTTTTTCTCCAGCCAGTCGAATTTCTGGTAGAGCTTGCGGGTGACGTCTTCGAGGCTGACGTCGGGGTATTTGTCGCGGTTGCGCAGCTCGCTGACCAGGGCCAATACCGGCTGTTCGAACATGATGCAGTGCAGCATCGGGCCGACCACGCGGACGTTCAGTTGGCCGTCGATTTCACTGACGTGGATATAGCGCAGGTTGAAGCGGAACAGCCCCAGGAAGCGCTCGAAATCCGGGGTCAAGTACTCACGGCGCTGGTTGAACAGAAAGCGCAGCTCGCCTTCGCGCATGCTGAGGCCGGCGAGTTTTTCCAGCTCCACCCGCAGCTCGGGAATCAGGTGCCCCAGTTTCTCTCTGGAGCGGACGATGAACTGGTATTCCACATCGACATTCGGGTGCTGGTGCAACACGGCCTGCATCATGGTGAAGGTGTAGTAGTCGGTGTCCAGCAGGCCCTGGATCACAGCGTTTTCGTAGTCGTATGCACTTTCCATGAGGTACTCCTTAACGCGCGGCCATCGCGGCCAGTTCTTCCCGATTGCGGGTAATTACAACGCCTGCTTGTTGCAAATGGCTGACCGCCTGCACACCGCCCTCCTCGCTGATGCCACGGCATGCCGGCAGGTGCAGGATCACCTCGAAACCGGCCTTGAGCAGTTGCAAGGCGGTGGTCTTGACGCAGTAGTCCAGGGCCAGGCCGCCGACAATCACACGCTGGATGCCCTGGGCATTGAGGTATTCGATGACGCCGGTGGAGAGTTTGTCGTGGAGGTCGTGGTAGCAGGCGCCGTAGGGATGCAGGTCGGGCTCGACGCCTTTCCAGATGAAGTAGTCGTAGTCATAGGGCGTGGGCAATTCGTCCAACAGGGTGAAACCTTCAGTGCCGGGCACACAGTGGGCGACCCAGGTGACATCGGCATGTACCAGCCCGGTGGGTTGCAGCATCTCGCTGTGCTGTTGCACCACCCAGGGCGCGTGCGGGGTATGGGCGTCCTTGCTGCCGACACGGCGCGCGGCGAGGCTGGCCATGTAATTGAGCTCGGCGCCGATCTGGTCACCACCAGCGACCGGCAATTCGTTGGGGCACAGCGGTGTGAAGCTCTTCTGGGCGTCAACGTCGAATGAGGCGATAGCGTTCTTAGAGACGGTCATGGTCGTGTTCTCCTGTGGCCTGGATATAAAAGTACACGTCATGTACTTTCATGGCAAGAAACATTTTGTTATCTATCCTGGATCAAGTACACGACATACCCGTTTGATCCGTTAGACTGTGCCCCACCGCTGCCAACAGGACCCGACATGCCAGACCACGCCCCAACCCTTAGCGCCTACCTGCACACCGTGGACTTGTGCGTGCTGTTCTATTGCCGTGCATCCGGGGAACTGAAGATATTGCTCAACCAGCGCGACGCCGAGCCCTTCGCCGGGCACTGGGCCTTGCCCGGTGTAGTGGTGAATGGCGGCGTGCTAGATCTGAGCCTGCAGGATGCCGTGGAGCGGTTGCGGGCCAGTGACAAGGTTGGGTTGCCGCTGGCCTGGTATGAGCAAGTGGGGACGGTGGGCGATGCGTTTCGCGATCCGCGCTGCTGGTCGTCGTCGACCTATTACCTGGCGATCGTGGCTGATGAGGTGGAGCTGGGGGGGCATCAAAAGTGGTGCTCTGTTGATGCCGTGGCGACTGGCGGGGTCAAGCTGCCCTTCGATCACAACGCGATTGTGGCAGCGGTACAGGAAAGGCTGTTTTCCAAGTCGCTGTACAGCAGCTTGCCATTGATGTTTTTGGGCAATGAGTTCAGTGCGCCGGAGGCGACTACGATCTTTTCGCTGGTATTGGCGCGGCCGGTGCTGAAGACCAGTATTCGCCAGCGGTTGCTGAAGTTGACCGAGGCCGGTTTTTTGCGGGAGACGGGGCGCAAGAAGCATGGCGAGGGCGGACGGCCGCAGGCGACAGTGGAGAATCTGAAGCCTGGGGCGGTGTACTTCTTTGATCGCAGCTTTGCCGAATAAGACCAAGCCCCCTTCCCAGGACAATGAAGATCAACTGTGGGAGCGGGCTTGCTCGCGAATGCGGAGTGTCAGTCGCCGGCTAGATTGACTGATACAACGCTTTCGCGAGCAAGCCCGCTCCCACAGTTTTTGATCTGCGATGGTTCGAGGAGCTGCGTCCCGCTCAATTCATCCAGTTGCCGCCGTCGACGTTGTAGGTCTGGGCAACCACGTAGTCGGCCTCTTTGGACGCGAGGAAAACCGCCATTCCGGTCAAATCCTCGGCAGTCCCCATCCGCCCAAACGGTACCTCTGCTCCTACGCGCTTTTTCTTCTCGCCCAGCGGCAGCCCTTCGTGCTTGGCAAACATCGCGTCCACCCCGTCCCAATGTTCGCCGTCCACCACTCCCGGCGCGATGGCGTTCACGTTGATGCCCTGTTTGATCAGATTCAGCCCCGCCGATTGCGTGAGGCTGATCACCGCCGCCTTGGTCGCGCAGTACACCGCCACCAGAGGCTCACCCCGGCGCCCGGCCTGGCTGGCCATGTTGATGATCTTGCCGCCATGCCCCTGCTTGATCATCTGCCGGGCCGCCGCCTGCAAGGTGAACAACGTACCGGCGACGTTGATCGAGAACAGCCGGTCGAAGCTCTCGCGGGTGATGTCGGTGATGGGCGCCAGGTCGAACAAGGCGGCGTTGTTGATCAGGATGTCGAGCTTGCCGGCCTGCGCCACCACGGCGGCAATCGCGGCATCGATGGACGCCTGGTCGGTGACATCCATCGCCACCGCGTAGGCTTTCGGGCCCAGCTCCGTGGCGGTGGCCCGCGCCCGCTCCAGGTTGATGTCGGCGATGGCTACGGTCGCGCCTTCGTTGATGTAGGCCTGGGCAAACGCCCGGCCAATGCCCCGCGCGCTGCCGGTGACCAGCGCACTTTTACCTTCCAGTCGATTCATCAATGCAGTGTCCCTGAGGTGATTATTTCGGGTAGCCGGCGCGTTTCATTTCACGCTCGGTGGTGGACTGCGCCTCGGCCAGTGCCTTGTCGACCGTCATGCCGCCGGTGAGCGCTGCCGAAAACAGCTTGCCCACCGAGGTGCCGATGGCCTGGAACTCGGGGATCGTCACGTATTGGATGCCCACGTACGGCACGGGTTTGGCCGACGGGTGCGCGGGGTCGGCGTGTTGCATCATCTGCAAGGTCACCTTGGCGAACGGCGCCGCGGCCAGGTACGCCGCGTTGTAGGTGGACTGGCGCGTGCCCGGCGGTACGTTGGTGATGCCGTCCTTATCCGCTACCAGCTGGATGTATTCCTTGGAGGTGGCCCAGGTGATAAAGGCTCTGGCGGCGTCCTTGTGCTTGGAGGTGGCCGGGATCGCCAGGGACCAGGCGTACAGCCACGACGAACCCTTGTCGGTGACCTCGGTGGGTGCGGCGGCAAAACCCACGCTGTCGGCGACTTTGCTTTGGGTTTTGTCGGTGGTGAACGAGCCGGCAACGCTGGCGTCGACCCAGATCGCGCATTTGCCGCTGTTGAACAGCGCCAGGGTTTCGTTGAAACCGTTGCTGGAGACGCCCGGCGGGCCATAGTTTTTCAGGGTGTTGACGTAGAAGTTCGCCGCCGCCGTCCACTCGGGACTGGTCAGCTCGGGTTTCCATTGCTCGTCGAACCAGCGTGCACCAAAGGCGTTGGCCATGGTGCTCAGCAACGCGATGTTTTCACCCCAGCCGGCCTTGCCCCGCAGGCACATGCCGTATTGGTCCTTGGCGGGCTGGTTGAGCTTGGCGGCGAACTCGCCCAGCTGGGTCCAGGTCGGATGCTCGGGCATCGCCAGGCCGGCCTGCTTGAACAGGTCGGTGCGGTAATAAGTGACGGTGCTTTCGCCATAGAACGGCAACGCGTAGAGGGTGTTGTTCACCGACAGGCCCTGGCGTACCGCGGGGAAGATGTCTTCCACGTCGTAGTCGGCGGGCAGCGGCGTGATCGGTTCCAGCCAGTGCTTGGCGCCCCACAACGGGGTTTCGTAGGTGCCGATGGTCAGTACGTCGAATTGGCCGCCCTGGGTCGCGATGTCGGTGGTGAGGCGTTGGCGCAGGACGTTTTCTTCGAGCACCACCCAGTTTAGTTTCACCTCGGGGTGCTGCTCTTCGAACACCTTGGACAGGCGCTGCATGCGGATCATGTCGCTGTTGTTGACCGTGGCGATGGTCACGGTTTCGGCAGCATGTGCGGCCATCGCGAGCGTGAGGCCGGAGAGCAGGAACAGCGCTTTCGGAATCTTGAGCATGGCGGTTTCCACTTATTGTTTTTGTTGTTGACGGCCCGATTACAGCAGCTTGCCCGGAGCCGGACAAACGAATGGCGGATGCCTGGCTGATACTTTTTTAACCGCATCGCCAAGATCAAAAAAGTATCAGTGGCGGGCAAAACCCGGGGTAGCGGCTACTTGGACAAAGGGCGTATTTTGGTGCCATTCCAAAAAGCCCAGAAGGGCCAAGCCCATGCCTGCAAGCCGATCCGCCCTTTTCGAGCAGCGCCCCGCCGAGCTGGAAGTGATTCTGGCCGAGCCCGAGCATGGCTTTCGCTGGTACGAACATGACTATCCGTTCGAGCTGGCCCGCTGGAACCATCACCCCGAATTTGAAATCCACCTGATCCGCCAGGGCAGCGGCAAGCTGGTGGCGGGCGACTACATCGGTGCGTTTGGCGCCGGCCATGTCGCACTGATCGGCCCCGACCTGCCCCACGACTGGATCGGCGACCTGGCCCCCGGCGAGTACCTGACGGGGCGCGATGTGGTGTTGCAGTTCGACGGCGCCGCACTGCTGGCCCTGCGCACCACGCTGCCCGAGCTGGGCGACCTGCAAGGCCTGTTTGACCGGGCCCGGCGCGGCCTGGAATTCACCGGTGAAACCGCCCTGAAGGCTGCGCACCTGCTGGAGTCCATCGGCCCCGCCGAGGGCCTGGCGCGCCTGATTCTGTTCATCCAGTTACTGCATACCTTGGGGCAGGCACCCTCCGGGGAATCCCATTGCCTGGCCAGTGCCTGCTACACGCCAAGCCTGGATGCCCGCAGCTCGGAGCGTATCCACAAGGCCTTCGAATACCTGATGACGGAATTGACCGGCGACCTGCGGCTGTCGGTGATCGCCCAACGGCTGGACATGAGCGAACCGGGCTTCTCGCGTTTTTTCAAGCGCGTCACCGGCCACGGCTTTATCGACCTGATGCGCAAGTTCCGGGTGCAGCGCGCCTGCCGCCTGTTGCTGCAAAGCGAGATGTCAGTGGCCGATATCTGTTTTGAAGTGGGTTACGCCAACCTCTCCAACTTCAACCGGCACTTTCGCATCGAGATGAACCAGACGCCCAGCGAATATCGCCGGGAAACCGCGATGTACCTGTTTAACCGCAATGGCGATCAGGCGCTGCCGTTTACCAAGGCGCATTGAGCCAGGCGTGCCACTTCCAGCTCCCCATCGGCGCGGTGTCGCTGGTCATCCTCCAGAAACCACGCCGCCGACAAACCGGCGTGCGCCACAACCCATTGCAACAGGCGCTGGCGCTCCAGGCCCGCAGCCCCGGCGATGATCTCGACCTGGCGTGTAAATCGCGCCGGATCGGTGCAAGTGGGCAAATCCGGATTGCAGATCAAATTCGCGTAGTCATAGCCACGCTCGCCGGCCACCCGCTTGGGATCAATCGCCAGCCAGCCCCGGGGGCCGAAATCGAGGATGTTGTCGTGGTGCACATCACCGTGCAGCACCACCGGTTCCTGAGGTGACGCCAGCAGGCTGCGCGCCGTGGCGGCACACTCGCGTATCCGCCCGCCTTTACCCTCAGCGGCGAGCCACAGGGAGCGGAACCAGAGCTCCAATGAGTGCAAGCCCGCCGGTGGCGACGGGCGCGGCGCATGCAACAACACCACGGTGGCGCAGGCAATGCGGCTGGCTTCATCGTCCTGGCCGTTGAGGGCCATGTGCATCAGCGAACCCGGGCCGGTTGCGCGCTCCATCACCACGGCATCGCCGTCATGGAAAAACACGCGGGCGGCGCCCTTGCCGGCCCACCAAGTCATCAATTCGCCGCCGAGCTTTTCCTCGGGCTCGCGGGCGATCTTGAGCATCGCCGGCTGCCCGTCCCAGCGCACCGGCAGCAGGTCGCTGCCGGGGGTGATGATGGCGTCACCCTCGGGTGTCAGGTTCCAGCGTTTCAAATAGTGATCGAACATCGGGCGACTCCCAGTGCGAGGTCCTGCAGGATGCCACACACGCCTTTACCCGGTCCGTTACGTTTCTGACCACAAGGCCGACTATTTCCCACTTTTCTCAATTCCTTCATACAATTGACACAAATTGGTACAACCTGTGCAAACGTTTGCGGAACGAACTTGGCAACCAGGTTCACCTCAACCCGAAGAATCGGGCCCCAACCGCGTACGAACAGGGATTTTCAATGCAACCCACTTCCAGACGATCCGCGTCGGCTACCCCTTTTGCTGTTTCCCTGCTACTGGCTGCCGTTACGGGAGTACTCAGCGGACCCATTTTGGCGCAGGAAAAACCCACCGATGACTCAGCACAGGGCGAAGCCCTGGCCCCGGAAGCCAGCCCGTCGAAAAAAGGCGTGTACCTGTCGGACTGGTTCAACCAGGACCTGACGGTGATCGGCAGCAAAGACATCAGCTTCGGCCCCAAACCCGCCGATGACGTGTACCTGGAGTACGAATACTTCGGCCGCAAGGGCCCGTTCGAACTGTATGGCTACGTCGACATCCCGAAGATCTTCGGGATCGGCAACAGCAACGACAAAGGCGCGTGGGACCACGGCTCGCCGGTGTTCATGGAGCACGAACCGCGCATCTCCATCGACTACCTGGCCGGTCGCAGCCTGGCCATCGGCCCGTTCAAGGAATGGTATGTAGCGTTTGACTGGATCTACGACCACGGCAGCAACAAGGACAACCGTGCCAACACCTTGTACAGCGGCCTGGGCACCGACATCGAGACCCACTCGCGGGTCAACCTGTCGGCCAACTTCTATGGCCGTTACCAGTGGGAAAACTACGGCGCCAGCAACGAATACTCATGGGACGGCTACCGTGCGCAGATGAAATACATCGTGCCCATCGGCAGCTTCGACAATGGTGCGTCGCTGACCTATATCGGCTTCACCAACTACGATTTCGGCTCGGATCTGCACAAAGACAACCCCGCGCGCACCGCCAACTCCCTGGTTGCAACAAACGTGCTGTTGTATTCGTTCACTCACCTGCGTTTCACCCTGGTAGGCCGTTACTTCCACAACGGCGGCAACTGGGAAGACGGCAGCGAGCTGAACTTTGGCGACGGTAATTTCCGCGCCCGCTCCAACGGCTGGGGTTACTACGCCGGTGTGGGCTATCAATTCTGAGTGTGAACAAGGAGCAGTAGATGAAGACCTTTACCCGCCTTTCAATCGCCATCGGGCTGGCCGCCGGGGCGCTGTTGCCGCATGTCGTGCTGGCTGATGCCCCGGCCCCGATCAAGCCCAAGGTGATGCTGATCACCATGTTCGCCCCCGAAGCGCAGAACTGGATCGACCGCCTGGAACTCAAGCAGGAAGTTCGCGTGCCAGGCTTGTCGGCCGAGTATCCAGTGATCCGCTGCAACACCCAGGACGTGTGCCTGCTGGTGACCGGCATGGGCCAGACCAACGCTGCCGCCTCGACCCTGGCGCTGGCGTTGTCGCCCAAGTTCGATCTGCGCCAGAGCTACTTCCTGATCGCCGGGATCGCCGGGATCAACCCGCACCATGGCACCATCGGCACCGCCGCGTGGGCCCATTACCTGGTGGAATTCGGAACCCAATGGGAACTGGATTCACGGGACGCGCCGAAGGACTGGCCGACCGGCTATATCGGCATCAATACCAAGGGGCCGAACGAGAAGCCGCCGCTGGACTACAAGACCGAAGTGTTCGAGCTCAATCCCAAGCTGCAAGCCAAGGCGTTTGCGCTGTCGCAAAAAGTCGAGCTCAGTGAAAGCAAGGAGTCCACGGCCTGGCGCAAACACTATCCGTACGCGCCGGCCAATCAGCCGCCGCAGGTCACCCAGTGCGACACCCTGGCGGGCAATACCTGGTTCTCCGGGACGCGCCTGAGTGAGCGCGCCGAGGTCTGGACCAAATTGCTGACGGACAATAAAGGCGTGTACTGCACCACCCAGCAGGAAGACAACTCCACCTATGAAGCGTTGCTGCGGGCCAGCCGTGAAGGGTTGGTGGATATCAATCGCCTGGCGGTGGTGCGGGCCGGTTCCGACTTTGATCGGCCGTACCCGGGCTACAGCGAAGTGGACAACCTGCTGAAGTATGCGGACCAGGGCGGATTTGTGCCGGCGCTGGAGAACCTGTATCGCACCGGTAATCCGCTGGTGCAGGCAATTCTGAAGAACTGGTCGGCGTGGGAAAAAGGCGTTCCCGAAGCCTGAACAAAGATCAAATGTGGGAGCGGGCTTACTCGCGAAAGCGGTGGATCAGTGCCGAATGTATTGGCTGACACACCGTATTCGCGAGCAAGCCCGCTCCCACACAAGCCCGCGCCCACAATAAGCGGGTCAGGGCAGGAAGATAATCTTGTCGGCACTGCCCTGGTTCACTTGCTCAAAGCACTTCACACCGTCGGCCAGCGACACTTCTCGCAAACCGGTCGGCAGCGGCAACAAGTCCTCATCGAAGAACCGCCCGAACTGCTCCAGCATCACGGCGCATTGCTCGCAGTTGTAGAGCAGCGAATTGATCCCCACCACCGAACCACCCTTGCGATACAACGCCAGGGCCGGCAGTTGCACGTGCCCGTCAACCGGCGCGGCGATGATCGCGATACGGCCAAAAGGCGCCAGCGCCGCCACCGCTGCCGGCAACCAGAAGCCGGTGGTGTCAAAGATCACATCGGCGCCCGTACCGAACAGCGCATTGACCTGCCCTCCCAGCGCTTCCGGCTGGCCCAGTAACAAGCCCTCGAAACCCTGCTCGCGCAAGGCCTCGACCTGTTCCGGCCGACGCACGGCCCCGAGCACCTGGGCCCCACGAATCTTCGCCAAGGCCAGTGCCGCGCTGCCTACAGCCCCATTGGCACCAATCACCAGCAAGCGCGTGCCTTTGGTTACACCGCTGCGCTCAAGCGCATCCCACGCCGTGGTGTACGGCACGCCGAGACTGGCGGCCTGGGCAAAGCTCAGGTGGCTGGGCTTGTGCGCCACGCCCTTGGCCGACACGGTGAGGTACTGGGCGTGGGAACCGTCGGCGAAAAAGCCCAGGTCGCGACCCGTGCCCCAGACTTCCTGGCCAACGAGCTCCTGCGGACCTTCCACCACCACCCCGGCAAAGTCCCGCCCGGGAATGCGTGGCAAGGTGGTGTAGGGGAAACGCCCGAGCACGTTCTTCACGTCGCTGGGGTTCAGCCCGGCAGCCTTGATCTGCACCAGGACTTCACCGGCCGCCGGCACCGGCGTGGCGACATCAACGTAAGCAAGGGCAGCGAGATCGCCGGTGGCGGAAAATTGCAGTGCTTTCATGACCAATATCCATCGAGGTTAAAAAGGGTTTCAGGAGAACCAGGCGCTGACCATTTGCCGGCCCATGGGCCAGAGCTTCTCGCCCATCAGCATGCCCATCAGCCCGATCAGGGCGATGGCAGGAGGCGCAGGCGAGCGAAAGTCCAGGGCACCGTAAATCACGCCGACCAACAGGCCGATGGCCAAGGAAATCAGGTAATTCATGGAACACTCCGCAGCAAGGGTTGATGCGGTCAGTGTAGGGGGCCTGAAACCGAAGCATCGGCCAAGTGCTTCAGGATTTCGGCCAAGCCTCAGACGGGATACTGCGACGGCGCCATCCCCAGTTCACGGCGAAACATGTCGCTGAAACTGCTCGGCGAATAACCCAGGGAACGGGCGATCGCGCTGACCGACTGGCCCTGGATCAACTCGGCCACGGCGGTGGCCAACTGCACCTGGCGGCGCCACTCGGCAAAGCCCATGCCCAGGCTGTTCTGGAACAGCCGGGCCAGGGTGCGTACGCTGGCGCCGGCGGCTTCGGCGTGCTGTTCAAAGGGAATGTCCAGGGACGGTGACGCCATCACCGCCTGGCAGGCGCTGGTCAGGCGTCGGTCGGCGCCCACGGGCAAGGCGATACGGATCGGCGAGCGCCGGGCCCGTTGCAGTTCCAGCAGGGCCAGGCCGACCACGGCTTCGTAATAGGCCTGGTCCCCCTTGTCGCCCTGCTCCACCAGCGCCACGATCAGTTCGCGCAGCAGCCCGCCGACCTCGATCACTTGCACCTGGCTGTCCAGGGTCGCTGCCAGCGCCGGGCGCAGGTAAATGTTGCGCATCTGCAAGTCCGACACCACGCGAATCCCATGCTCGACACCCGGCGGCAGCCACACCGCGCGCTGGGGCGGCACCACCAGCGCTTCCCGGGGTGTCTCGACCCACATCACGCCGCTCATGGCATACAGCAACTGGCCCCAATCGTGTTGATGGGGCTCGACATACAACCCACGCGGGTAGGTGCGCGCCAAGGGTTGCACGGGGACGGCGTGATCACTGAGGTCGGGAGGCGCGGCAAGGGCCATGGAAGACACATCGTTCAAGGATGGAACGCCATGATAAGACGTGAACCGGACAATCCGAGTGAATTTTTACTGCCTGCGCAGGGTCACTTAAAGACACAAGGAGGGTTTACGGATCCATGACTAACGCAAAACTTTTCGTGATCGACTACACGCTGCATGGCCAGCCCAAGTCATTCATCATCCGCCTGGAAAAACTCGACAACGCCGAAGCCTGGCATTGGGCGAGCTGCGACGCCGGCGTAGGCCGCATCGGGCGCTTTGCCCGTGAGCAGGTGAAGAAGACGAGCCAGCCCCAGGCCGAGAAATTCGGCATCGAAAACGTGCAATGGCGCCGCTCGGATGCGCGCCCCAGCGCGTGAAACAGTAGGAGCGAGCTTGCTCGCGAAGGTCGTTAACGATGACGCGGGGCACCTGGTGCTCCGCGTCGCTCTCGGGTGTTTCGCGAGCAAGCTCGCTCCTACAGGAGGCAGCCGGCGTTAGCCGTGCGCCGACTTGGCACACTCGCACCCGGTCGCCGAAGCACAAGGCTCGCCATGGGCATGATGCTCGGCGCAGCCTTGGCAGCAATAGCCCTTGCCATCCTTCATCACCGCGTTTTTCCCCAACTGGCAGTTACAGTGGGGGCAGGCACATGTTTTCTCTTGCATGGTCAGACTCCTTTTTCGTGGTCGTCCAGGTGCGGCGAACGCCGACACCTCAAGCAATGACTATAGGCAACGATTCAAGGTTCAAAGGCCCGTCAGTCAGCCCGACGAGCGTTGCTGCGGTACATGAACACCAGGGCCAGCGCGAGGCACAGCATCGCCACGATGCGGCTGCCGGACAGTTCGATCGCCGGGTTGCCGAGCCAGCCGAAGTTATCGATCAGCATGCCCATGCCCAACTGCCCGACAATCACCGCCACCGTCGCCACTGCCGTGCCGACAATCGGGACCGCGCCGACCATTACCATCATGTACACCACCCCGAACAACGCCCCGGTCAGTTGCCACTTCGGCACGTCCAGCAGGCTGACCGCGTGGGCGGGCTCAAAGAACAGAATCAGCAACCCGGTACTGATCGCGCCCACGACAAAGGTCAGCAGGCTGCTGCGCAATACGCCCACCGCCTGCCCGAGGCGGCCATTGATGGCGGCCTGCACACTCAATACCGCACCAGCGGCCACTACCAATACCAACAACAGAATCAGGTTCATCCCCTTAACCTCGCGCAATCAGAACAAGTGCCACCACAATCAACGCCAATGCAATCCAGCGCTCCACGTTGACCCGCTTGCGGGCAGTGCCAAACCAGCCGAAGTGGTCGATCAGCACGCTCTTGCCCACCTGGCCCGACAAGATCGCAATCATGGTCATCGCGATCCCGATATGCGGGGTCGCCAGGGTCAGCACCACCACGTACATCGGCCCCAGGAAGCCACCAATCAATTGCCAGCGCGGCAGGTCGGTCAACGCCGGACCCTTTTGCGGGCCGCTGAACAGCAACAGCAGGAACAGGATCGCCGAGCCGACGCCGAAAATGCTCAAGGTCGCCCACAAATGCCCGACCTGCACACCCAGCGGGCCCAGCAACCCGGCCTCCACCGACAAACCCATGCCCGCGAAAATTACCAGCGGCAGCAACAGCAATCGAAGAAACGTCTTGGGCCGGGCCTGAGCCACACCCGCCATTGAAGAAGCCTGCATACATCACCTGCGCGTTAGAGAGAGGAACAATGGCGCGTATTATCCGGTGGCACTGCTGTGCGATAAATGGGAGCATGCCGACAACACCTTTGCGCAATACGCACAACATGGAGTGATGATGCAGGGTTTGAACGAACTGAGCTTCAAGGCGCTTCGCCTGTTTGTCGCGGTACTGGACTACGGCAGCTTTTCCGAAGTCGCACGCCGCGAAGGCCTGGCGCCCTCCTCCATTTCCCGGCAGATCCAGTTGATGGAGCAGGCCCTGGGCCAACAGTTGCTGTACCGCCATACCCGTGCGGTCAGCCCTACCGAAGCCGGTCGCCTGCTGGGCCGGCATGCGCGATTGATGCTGGAGCAACTGGAAGCCGCCGGCCAGGCGTTGCAGGAGCAGGAAAGCGAACCCAGCGGCCTGGTGCGCATCAATGCGCCGATGGTGTTTGGCCAACGCCACCTCTCGCCGTGGCTTGGGGAGCTGTGTCGGCGTTACCCGAAGCTGCAACTGGATATCCAGCAAACCGACACCTACGTTGACCCGTTGCAAGACGGCACAGACCTGCTGTTTCGCATCGGCGTGCTGAACGATTCCGGCATGCAGGCGCGAATCTTCGCCCCCCAGCGCTTTCGTCTCGCTGCCAGCCCCGGCTATCTGGAGCGTTTCGGTACGCCCCGGCATCCGGACGAACTGGTGAACCACCAGTGCCTGGCCTACAAGGGCGTCACCGGCCAGCAGCGCTGGTTCTTCCGCCGCGACCAGGGCGACTGGACGTCCTACAGCGTCAAGGGCCCGATCACCGGCAACCACGCCGACACCCTGACCCACGCTGCCGAACAAGGCCTGGGGCTGGTGGTGTTCCCGTCATGGTTGATCGGTGAAGGCCTGCGCGCCGGCACGCTGCAGGCGGTGCTCAGCGACTATGAAGTGGCGACGACCCTGGAGCCGCAACAGATTGCTGCGCTGTGGCCGGGTAGCCGGCGGCTGTCGTTGAAGGTGCGGACCGTGATTGATTACTTCGTCGAGTGTTTTGGGGCAGTGCCTTACTGGGACCGTTGAGCAACTGTGGGAAACTATTCGGCCCGCACTGTCGGGAAAAATCCCCCTTCAAGTAAGTCCGCTCTGATTTTCCACAACACGGGTCAAAAACCGCTTGCACTCGGGCAGACTTCGAGGAATTCCTTCAGGAGAGACGTCATGGATGCCAGTCATTACCCGTTCGGAAACCTGCAATCGTCCCCGCAAAAATCACCCTCCGCCAGCAGTCGGTTGATCTTTGCCTGCTTACGAAATTTTGGCTATATTTGGCCAAAACCTCGAGAAGACCAAATGATTACCGTACCGTTGGGTGAAGCAAAAAATAATTTATCAAAACTGGTCGATGATGCCGCCGCCGGCCAAATCATCACCATAGCCAAGCATGGGCGCGCGATGGCTCGCCTTGTTCCTGTCGGGAAACCGACAGGCCGGCGAATCGGCGCGATGAAGGGCAAACTGGTGGTGCCGGATGACTTCGATGCGCCATTGCCAGACGACATGCTGGATGCGTTTGAGGGAAACCACCCATGAGAATACTGCTGGATACCCACATCCTGCTTTGGGCCCTGAGCGATGATCCAAAACTGCCAGCGAAGGCCAGAAAGCTGATCGAGAACGCGGCTGAAATTTACGTCAGTGCCGCCACATTCTGGGAGCTGGCGATAAAGGTCGGGCTCGGGAAGCTCAACGTAAACCTGGACGAAATTCGCGAATACTGCCTGGAAAGCGGCTACGTGGAACTGCCCATCACCTCGGAGCACGCCATCGCGGTCAAGGACCTTGAACACCATCACAGGGACCCGTTTGATCGGCTCATCATTGCAACGGCTATCATTGAGCCGATGAAGTTAGTGACAGCCGACCCGATGGTGGCGAAATACACATCATTGGCCGTTTTGACTTAATTCACTTCGCTCAAAACAACCACTGCCCGATCAGCCAGGCATTCGCCCCGCTGATCACCACAAACAAGCTCCAGGCCAGCAGCCGCGTAGGCAAGCTGTTGACGAACGGCCCCATCAGGCGCTTGTCACCCGTCATGCGGATCAGCGGAAACAACGCAAACGGCAACTGCAGGCTCAACACCACCTGGCTGAGGATCAGCAGCTTGCCGATGGCATCATCCCCCATCAGCCACACCCCGAGGAACGCCGGGATCAGCGCCAGGCCACGGGTGATCAGGCGTCGCTGCCAGCAGGGAATGCGCAGGTTGAGGTAGCCTTCCATGATCACTTGCCCGGCAATGGTGCCGGTGAACGTGGAGCTCTGGCCCGAAGCCAACAGCGCAACACCGAACAGCACGCTGGCGAACGCGCCACCCACCAGCGGGTCGAGCAAGTGATAGGCGTCCTGGATTTCCACCACATCAGTGTGGCCGGTCTGGTGGAACGCGGCGGCGGCCAGTATCAGGATTGCCGCGTTGACCAGCAGTGCCAGGGACAGGGAACCGATGGTATCGATACGCGCCAGTTTCACCGCGTCCTGGCGGCTGGCCAGGTCCTTGCCGACCAGCCGGGTTTGCACAATGGAGCTGTGCAGGTAGAGGTTATGGGGCATCACCGTGGCCCCCAGTATGCCAATGGCCAGGTACAACGGTGCGGCATCACTGATGGCGGACAACGACGGGGTGAAACCACGAAACACGTCGGGCCAGTAAGGCTTGATCAGCACCAGCTCGATGAAGAAACACACGCCGATGGTCGCCACCAGTGCCAGCATGATCGCTTCCAGCCGGCGGAAACCTCGATTTTGCAGGGCCAGGATCAGCAAGGTATCGAAGGCAGTGATGACAATCCCGGTGGTCAGTGACACGCCCAGCAACAGGTGAAACGCCAGGGCGCAGCCGAGGACTTCGGCGAGGTCGGTGGCGATGATCGAGATTTCCGCAAGGATCCACTGCACGAACGACGAGCGCCGGCTGTAGCGCTCGCGGCTCAGTTGCGCCAGGTCCTTGCCGGTGGCGATGCCCAGCCGTGAGCACAGGCACTGCACCGCCATCCCCGCCAGGCTCGCCAGCAGCACCACGAACAACAGGTTGTAGCCGTAGCGCGAACCGGCCTCGATGGCCGTTGCCCAGTTGCCCGGGTCCATGTAGCCGATGGAGATCAGCAAGCCAGGGCCGGCAAACATCAGCGCACGTTTGAAAAACGAGGCACGGGGATCAACGACGATGGAGCCGGCGACTTCCGGCGGGCAGAACGGGGCGGTAGCGATTTTGGGCAGGCTGAATTTCACGCGGGGTACCAGGCTTTCACACAAGACGTGAACGCAGCTTATCAGTCAGACGCAACGGTACGCATCACCGTCTCCCGGGGCAGATCAAATGCCTCTACCACCTGGACCACCAGATCCATCTCCTGGTTCAGTGCTTCACGCTCCAGGCGCTCGCGAATCACCCCGATCACCAGCACCGCCAGGGTGGTGATGGAATACGCGGGGCCGGAAAACGCCCGCACGCCGGTCACCAGCAGCATCGCCGCCGCGAGCGCCTGCCCCACCACCGGAATGGCCGTGGCCGCGCCCCGGCGCAGGATAAACCCGGTCAACCCGGCCAGCGCGGTCCCGCTGAGGGCAGTGGTGGCTGAGCGCCCGACATCGAAACGATTGAAAAAACCCTGTTCCTTTTGTGCCGCGGCCTTCAACTCTGCCTCGAACACTTGGCGATCAGCCTGGCTGAGCTTGTCCTTGTATTGCTCGATCAGCCGCTCGGCAACCTGCAGTTCCAGATCAGCAAGGGCCACTTTCTCGATCGGTTGATCAAACTTGATACCCACCCGCTGCGCCACGTCCTGGGCGATTTCGCGATAGCTCACGCCATGACCACGGGCCAGGTTCATAAAGGTGTCGCCGCCCATGCGCTGCAACTCGATGGCCAGCTTCAAGGGCTCGCGCACGGTGGCGTCGATAGAGGCACTGCGCTTTTGCGCCATCAGCTCGGCGAAAAACTGCAACTCCTCCGGCCGCGCCTGCACCAGCAGCGGGAACAGCTCGACATCCTCTTCCGCAAAGCGCACTTCGCTGCTGCGCTGATCG
Source organism: Pseudomonas sp. I8001 (assembly GCF_013385345.1). Taxonomy (NCBI): domain Bacteria; kingdom Pseudomonadati; phylum Pseudomonadota; class Gammaproteobacteria; order Pseudomonadales; family Pseudomonadaceae; genus Pseudomonas; species Pseudomonas sp. I8001. The sequence continues at coordinate 85,786 of NZ_JACAQC010000001.1, read as the reverse complement.
GCGCGGATCATGCCCCGGCGTTCCTGCAGCAGGTCGGTGTACTGCACCACCGTCTTCAGTTGCGGCCAATACGCGGCGTGGTCGAACGTGGCCAGGTGCACGTTGGCGACCTTGGCCTTGAGCGCCGGTGTCAGCGGGATCGCATAACGACCGATGCAGCGCTCGGTGTCCGGCTTGAGCGCCAGCGCCCAATCCTTGCTCGAGTGGCAGTTGATCACTCGCCCCCTGAGCGGCGCCGAGACCAGGTCCCAGGGGCTGGAGGTACAAATCGCACCGCCCATCAGCAGCAGGTTGTTCAGCGGCAACTCACGGGCCACCTCAGGGCTGGCCAGCAGGCTCTTGACCAGGATCCGCGCGCCCAGGGAGTGGCCGATCAGGTTGATCTGCCGGACCTTGATCGACTCGCCATGGAGGTAGTTGGCCAATTCGGGCAGCAGGCTTTTGGCGACCTCATCCACCCGCGCCTCGACGCTTTTGTAGTGGTCGAGGAAATAGGCAATCGCCTTGCCCACCCCGATGGTTGCGGCACCCAGGCTACCGCCACCCAACATCGAGGTAATCACATCCTTGAACGGCGCAAACAGGTTTTCCAGGAAATGCCCTGCCGGCCAGAACAGCATCAGGTTGGTGGAGCCTTCGATGGTTGCCAGTTGCCGGGAGAAACTACCCAGTTGTTGCTGGTTGAAGAACGCCGAATAACCATGCACGTAGAGATTGAGCACATCCCCCTGGGGCTCGCCACACAACACAAACGTGGGCTTGCGGGTGCGGTGCATTTCATCCCACTGGTGTTGCATGTGACGGTGACTCCTGGCGACGACGGAGGGCGATAGTAACAAAGGGCGGGCTACGGGAATGTGAAAAACTGATACTCGGACTATCCACATCCCTGCACAGTGATGACAAGAAACGCGGATTTTGTTCGCAGATTCAGTCCATTAACCTTTGTCGGGTCAACCACTGAAACCGAGGAACACCATGAGCAAGCCCGAGTTTTTCATCACACCCGGTTACGGCGACATTGCACGCGAGACCCTGCATTACACCCAGGCGGTAAAAATCGGCAACCGCGTCGAAACCTCGGGCCAGGGCGGCTGGGATGACGAGTTCCAGATTCCCGAATCCCTCACCGACGAGATCGCCCTGGCCTTTCAAAACCTCGAACGCACCCTGGCGGCAGCCGGCGCCGGCTGGGAGCATGTGGTACACGTCAATTCCTACCACGTGGGAGGTTTCCCGCCGGAGGTGAACGAGCAGATGGTCAAGTGGTACCGCCATTACATGCCCAATCACGCCCCCATCTGGACTGAGCTGGGAGTAGAAGCCCTGGGGCTGCCGGCAATGCGCATTGAAATCCGCGTGACAGCGATTATTGCCTGACGCCGAACCGCTCGATCACCCAGTCGATAAACACCTTCAGCCGGGCGTTCTGATGGCGATTGGGTGGATAGATGATGTGCAAGGGCGTGGCGGGCCGGGTCCAGTCTTCGAGTACCGGGACTAACTGGCCTGCCTCTACGTAGTAGTCAACGATGGTCTTGAAATGCTGCCCGACGCCCAGGCCGGCGAGCAGCATTTCCTTGAGGCCGTTGCCTTCGTTGGTGGAAAACGCGCAGTTGCCTACCTCATACCGAGTCGCGCCCTTCTCGAAAATCAACGGCTCCGGCTTACCCGACCCGGCAAAGAAATACCCCGCCTTGAGGTGGTTCTTCTCGAGGTCCTCGGGAGACACGGGCGTACCCATGCGCTCCAGGTAGCCGGGGGCCGCGCAAGTGACGTACTCGAGGTCGACAACCTTGCGGGCGATCATTGCCATGTCATCGAGCTTGCCAGCGCGCAGCACGCAATCCACACCCTCCCCCACGATATTCACGGCGCGGTCGCTGATGCCCAGGGCGATGGTGATCTCAGGGTACTCACGATGAAAATCCACCAGCGCCGGGATCAGCAGGCAATTGGCAAAGGACGCCGGCGCATCCACTTTCAGGTGGCCGCCGGGCTTGAGCTTCTGCCCGCGCAGGGCATTGTCCAGTTCATCGAGTTCCGCCACCAGGCACAGCGCGTGGCTGTAGTACTCCAACCCCTCCGGCGTCGCCGCCAGCGCACGGGTGGTGCGATGCATCAACTTGACGCCAAGGTGCTTCTCCAGGTCCGTGATGAGTTTACTGACGGTGGAACGCGGCAGTGCCAATTGGTCGGATGCGCGGCTGAAGGAGCCGGTTTCGACGACACGGACGAAGGCACGCATGGCGAGGAGTTGGTTCACGTTGATGTCCGATAGGGCGAGAATAGCGAGTATTGTCCATTAAGCTGCACAATGACGACAGGCATTCAGCGAACAAAAAAGCCCGGCGCATGGCCGGGCTTTTGACGGAGCGGATGACTCAGTGGGCAAAGTTCTCGATCTTTACCTGGCCATCAGGAAACGTAGCGACAATCTCCAGTTCTCCTCCCATGGCGCGAATGTAGTTACGCAGCGTGCTGATATACATGTCGGTGCGCCGTTCCATTTTGGACACTGCCGCCTGATTGATATTCAGCGCCTTGGCCAGCGTATCCTGGCTCATCTGTTGCGCCTTGCGCAGTTCATGCAGGGGCATTTCTTTCAGGTGTTGCTGGAAGATGCGCTCTGCATCGGCCCGGGCTTGCGGTGTCATGCGAGCCTGCAGCTCACTGAATTTTTTAGCCATGGTGACGGCCCTCTTTAAGCAGTGTTTCCAAATGTTCGTCATACAACTTCTCAGCCAGCGGGACGTATTCGTCATACCACCGGCCTCGACCGGTTTTATCCCCGCCAATCAGCAACAAGGCACACCGGCGCGGATCAAATGCATACAGGACGCGGTAAGGCCGCCCGGCATGTTGCACCCGCAACTCTCGCAGGCAGCCATGCCTGGAGCCCTTGATGTCACTGCTGTGGGGGAAGCCAAGGCCTGGCCCCAGAAGGCCCAGTAAATCCACACTGGCCGATACTGAGGATTGCTCCTTTGCATCCAGACCGCCCCACCAGATTCCAAACTCGTCCGTGTATTCAACGTCCCAACTCATGCAAATATGCCATCCATGGAATATAAACTCAAGAGCATAACTGTAGGAGTTCCTGGCGTGTACAGGCTTCCGTCTGTCCCGGAAAAGTGTTTGTAGATTATTCCCGCACAATGCTCAGCCCATAAAAAACCACCCTTTCGCGCGGCTGAAGACACGACCATAGCGCCGGCACCACGGATGATCCCGACCGCCACGTGCATAAAACTCATTGAAATAAATGGTATTAATAGTTTGGAGAGTGCCGCGAAAGAACCGGACGACATCCAATGAACCCGGAGGCGAAGGCCTTGGGACCTGCAAAGCAAGCTCGCTCCTACAGTAAAACCTGTTGATTCAGCAAAACGATCCCGGAGTTCCCAATGCCCCATGAAGGCAACCTGTTACAAGCGGCCGTTGTATTCCTGCTCGCTGCCGTCCTGACCGTGCCCCTGGCCAAGCGCCTGCAACTGGGTGCCGTGCTGGGTTACTTGCTGGCCGGAGTGATCATCGGCCCATCGGTGCTGGGCCTGGTGGGCAACCCGCAAAGCGTCAGCCAGTTTTCCGAACTTGGGGTGGTATTGCTGCTGTTCATCATTGGCCTGGAGTTGTCACCGAAGCGTCTGTGGGTGATGCGCAAGGCAGTGTTCGGTGTAGGCCTGGCGCAGGTGTTGCTGACGGGCACCGTGATCGGCGTGGTCGCGCTGTTCGTGTTTGGCCAATCATGGAACAGCGCGATTGTGCTGGGCCTTGGCCTGGCGCTCTCCTCCACCGCGTTTGGCCTGCAAAGCCTCGCCGAGCGCAAGGAACTCAACCAGCCCCACGGGCGACTGGCCTTTGCGATTCTGTTGTTCCAGGACATCGCCGCCATCCCGTTGATCGCCATGGTGCCGCTGCTCGCGGGCAGCGATCATCCCGCCACCACCTCCCAGGGCCTGCGACACGGCCTGGAAGTACTGGGCAGCATCGCCGTGGTGATCATCGGCGGGCGCTATCTGTTGCGGCCGGTGTTTCGCATCGTCGCCAAGACCGGCCTGCGGGAGGTCTCCACCGCCACCGCGTTGCTGGTGGTGATCGGCACCGCATGGCTGATGGAGCTGGTGGGCGTGTCCATGGCCCTCGGCGCCTTCCTCGCCGGGTTGCTGCTGGCAGACTCCGAATACCGGCATGAGCTGGAATCGCAGATCGAACCGTTCAAGGGCCTGCTGCTGGGTCTGTTTTTTATCAGCGTGGGCATGGGCGCCAATATCAGCCTGCTGTTCAGCGCGCCGGTGATCGTGCTGGGGCTGACCCTGCTGCTGATCGCCATCAAGTTGCCGCTGCTGTTTTGCGTGGGTCGCCTGGCAGGCGGCCTGAACCCTGAAAGCGCGCTGCGCCTGGGCGTGGTGCTGGCAGCCGGTGGTGAGTTCGCATTCGTGGTGTTCAAGATCGGCCGCGACCAAGGCCTGTTCGAGCCGCACCTCTACGACATCCTGGTGTTGACCATCACCCTGTCCATGGCCGTGACGCCATTGCTGCTGTTGCTCTGCCCGAAGCTGTTCAAGCCCAAGGCCAAGCCGGTGGAAGTGCCCGAGGAATACCGTGCCATCGAAAGCGATGCGCCACGGGTGGTGATCGCCGGGATGGGCCGCATGGGGCAGATCGTGGCGCGGATCCTGCGGGCACAGAACATCTCGTTCATTGCCCTCGACACCTCGGTGGAAACCATCGAACTGACCCGCAGTTTCGGCGGCATGCCGGTGTTCTACGGCGACCCGCAGCGCCCGGAAATCCTTCACGCAGCGAAAGTCGACCAGGCCGAGTTTTTCGTGATCGCCATGGACGACCCCGAGATCAACATCAAGACCGCCGAGCTGGTGCGCAGCCTCTACCCGCACATGAAGATCATCGCCCGCGCCCGTAACCGCCAGCATGTGCACCGCCTGGTGGACCTCGACGCGTCACCGGTGCGCGAGACGTTTTACTCCAGCCTGGAAATGAGCCGCCGCACCCTGGTGGGCCTTGGCTTGACCCAGGCCCAGGCCGACGCGCGCATCAGCCGCTTCAAAAACCATGACCTGCAATTGCTGGCGGCCCAACACGCCGTGTATGACGACGCGGCCAAGGTGATGCAGTCTGCCCAGGAAGCCCGGACGGAACTGGCACGGCTGTTTGAGATGGACCGGATCGAGGAAGAGTCCGACAAGGTGTAGGGATGGAGATGAACGATCTTGCGAGTTTTCTGACAGAATACGGCGCAATTTCGTTCATCCCTGGAGAGCTTCATGGCCACCCTCAGCAAGACCGCAGCCCTCTTGGCCCTCGCGCTGGCCGCCGGCTTCGGCGCCAGCCAAGTCCTCGCCGCCAGCAAGCCAGCGGCGCAGAAGACCGCCACCCAGACCATCTCCACCCTGGATGGCAAGTTCAGCTTCAACCTGCCCAAGTCCTACCTGGCCGACCCACTGCCGGCCGGTGATGCCGAGCACGGCACCGCAGGCGCCAGCGGCACGATGTACAGTGACCAGGCCACCAAAAGCGTGATCTTCGTCGTCGAAAAACCGAGTGTCGCCGGCCTGATCAAGGACAACGACCCGCAGTTCCTCGACGGTGCCGTGGCGGATTTCGTCAAGGAACAAAGCGCCGCCCTGCCGGACTTCAAGAAAGGCGCCGAGAAGAAACTCACCGTGAAAGGCCTGGCCCTGCGCCAGGTCGACAGCACCGCGACCATGGGCGGTGGCAAGACACTGAGTTCCACCTTCCTGACGGGCTCCGGCAGCCACCAATTGGTGGTGCAGGCCATTTCCCGGGCGGATGATGAAGCCGGTCATGCACTGTTGGTGAAGCAGATTATCGGCGGTAAATAACCGGTTTTATCTGGCAGTGAAAATCCAATGTGGGAGCGGGCTTGCTCGCGAATGCGGTGGGTCAGTTAATACATGTGCTGACTGCAACACCGTCTTCGCGAGCAAGCCCGCTCCCACATTTTTGATCGCGTTCACATCGCAGGATTCAACGCAGGCTCTTTTCCAGCCACTGCTTCAAGTCCAGCAACTCCGCCTCACCGACGGTATGAATCATCCCCGGGTAGCCGTGGAATTCCGGCGTGAGGCCAATCCCCTGCAATACCTCGTTGGCCCGCGTTGCCGAGTAGTACGGCAGCGCCTGGTCCAGCGTCCCGTGACCGATGAAAATCGCCAGCTTGCCCAGTGGCGCATCCGGCTTGAGTTCGGCCTTGAGTACCGGCAGCAGGCTGCCGCTCAACGCCGCAATCCCGCGCAGGGTTTCGGGATGTCTTAACCCGACTTCGTACGACATGATCGCACCCTGGCTGAACCCCACCAGAAACACCCGCTCAGGTTGGGTGTGGTACTTGGTGGTGGCCTGGGCGACGAAGGCCTCGATCAGCTTGGCGCTGCTCTGCAGGTCGGCGGTCTCGCCATCAAAATCGCCATCGCCCGGCTTCTTGCGAAACCAGCGATAACCACCGCCCTCCACCGGCATCGGTGCCCGTGCAGACAGGTAGGTCCAGGTCGACGGCAAGCGGTCCTTGAGCCCGAACAGGTCGGCCTCGTCACTGCCATAACCGTGCAGGAAGATCACCAGCGGCTCGTTGCGGGCATCGCTTTGGGTCTGCTCCAGGTAAGGCAGCGGCAGGTCGGTGTGCAATACGTCTTCGGCCTGTGCGGCGCCGGTAAACAGCGCCACCGTCAGGGCAATCAGTTTGAGCATGAGCATCAACCTCTAGGGTTTGCGCAACAAATAGGTATCCATGATCCAGCCATTGGCCTGGCGCGCCGCCTTGCGCACACGTTCAATCTCTTCGGCAACCTCGGCCACTTTGCCGCTGATCAGGATTTCATCCGGTGTGCCCAGGTAGGCGCCCCAGTAGATATCCAGGTCCTGATCGGCCACGGTGCGGTAGGAATCTTCGGCATCGAGCATGACAACCAGGGTGTCGGCATCACTCGCCTGCCCCGCCGCCAACCGGCGCCCGGTGGTGATTTCGATGGAGCGACCGATGCGGTTCAGCGGCACTTTGTGCTGCGCCGCCAACGCCTGGACGCTAGTGATCCCGGGGATCACTTCAAATTCGAATTCGCAGCTGCCGCTGGCGAGGATCGCCTGCAGGATACGAATGGTGCTGTCGTACAGTGCGGGGTCGCCCCAGGCCAGGAATGCGCCCACTTCGCCGTCGGCCATTTCTTCATTGATCATCCGTTCGAAGGTCTGCTGCTTGTCGCGGTTCAGGTCCTTCACGGCGGTGGTGTAGTCGATATCACCGCGCACCCGCTCGGGGCAATCGGCCTCGACAAAGCGGTAGGCGTGATCGGTGATGTAGGTCTCGCAGATTTCCCGGCGCAGGTCGATCAGCTTGTCCTTGCTCTGGCCCTTGTCCATCAGGAAAAACACGTCGGTGCGGTTGAGCGCCTTGACCGCCTGCATCGTGATGTAGTCAGGGTTGCCGGCGCCAATGCCGATGATCAGGATGCGTTTCATGGGAAAGTCTTCATGGGTGGTCTCGGTGCGGGGAACGGATTTTGCCATGTTCGGGACGTCAGGCGTGAGTTTCCAGGCGCAGGCGCCAACGCCCATTGAAGCGCAACTCGGTGGATGACAGCGGTTCCACGTCGATCAGGTTGAACATGGCGGGTGGGCATTGCATGACATGCAGCAGCGCTGCGCGGATCACAAATGGATGCGTCACCGCCACGACATGCCCCGGGGATTGCTCGAGGGACTGCAACCACTGCCCTATCCGCTCACACAGTTGCACTACCGACTCGCCGCCGTGGGGCGCCGAGGTGCTGTCGGTCAACCAGGCCTGAAGCGCTTCGGGTTCGGCCTGCTGAACCTCCTCGATCGCCAACCCTTGCCAGCGGCCAAAATCACAATCGCGCAGGGCTGTTTCAACCAAAGCATCGTCGGCAAACAGCGCCGCCGTCTGCCGGGTCCGCGCCTCCGGGCCGCACAGCACCCGGGGTGCACGCTTGAAGCGTTGCCCCTGGGAAAGCGCCGCCTGCTGCCAGTCCATCCCCACCGACTCATCCAGCGCAAAGCGTGCCTGTTTCTGGGCACGGGTGCTGGCGTGGGCAACAAGGGTCAAACGGGTGGCCTGCATGACAAATCGCTCTGGTTTTAAGGTGCAGTCAGCGTAGACTTGCGAAGTTGTTTCAACATGTTTCAACTATTCTGCAACAGGAAGCCGGTTCAATGCCGGCGCGGTCGCGCCACTGTATTCGGCCTTTTAGCCGTAAGCCAGACCCTGTTTCAGCCAACTCGCTATCCATTTCGGGACGCGTCATCCCTGGAGGTTCTCATGGCTTATACCGCTGCAACTGGCTCCGACGTTTCAATACCGTCCATTCCCCTGGGCGAAATCCTGCCCTGGGCGATCTTCGGCGGCCTGCTGCTGTTGCTCGCGATTTACTTCGTCGGCGCCGAGCAAGGCGCGACGGCCGTGTTCAAAGGCATGTACGTGCATGAGTTTGTGCATGACGGTCGCCACCTGCTGGGTTTCCCCTGCCATTGATTGGAGCGTGACGACATGACAGGACATTTACTCGTTCGCGGGATGCTGGTGGGCCTGCTCGCCGGCATCCTGGCCTTCGGCTTCGCCAAGACTTTTGGTGAGCCGCAGATCGACAAGGCCATCGCCTTCGAAGATCAGATGGCACAGATGCACGGCGACGCGCCGGAAGAAGAACTGGTTAGCCGCGAAGTACAAAGTACCTTCGGCCTGTTCACCGGCGTGGTGGTGTACAGCGTCTCCCTGGGTGGCATTTTCGCCCTGGTGTTCGCCTACTCCCTGGGCCGCATCGGCAAGGTCGGCCCCCGTGGCTTGGCAGCGCTGCTGGCATTGGCGGCGTTTGTGACGATCATCGTGGTGCCGGGGCTGAAGTATCCGGCCAACCCGCCATCGGTGGGCGACCCGGCCACCATCGCGCAACGCACCAAGCTGTTCTTCCTGATGCTGCTGGTGTCGGTGGCGGCTGCGGTGATTGCGATCAACGCGGCGCGCAAGCTGATTGCCAGCCGTGGCCTTTGGACAGGCGCGATCCTCGGTGTGGCGCTGTACATCGTGATCGTGTCGGTGGCCGGCAGCTTGTTCCCGACCATCAACGAAGTGCCGGAACAGTTCTCGGCAGTGTTGCTGTGGAAATTCCGCGTGGCTTCCCTGGGGATTCAACTGGTGCTGTGGACCACCCTGGGCCTGGTGTTCGGCGCCGTGGCCGAGCGCAAGCTGAGCCAGCCTCAGGCGCGTCTCAACTCCTGACGGTACAGGTAGCCGCCGACGAATCGGCGGCTACCGGCATTCACACCCCGGGCCGCGCCAGGTAGAACACCTCGTAGCCATTGCCCGGATGGTTCACATCCAGCGCCTTGGCCGACAAGGTAATTCGCACCAGCTTCCACGCCTGCACATCCAGCGCCAGAAACACCGCGAAGTTATCGCTGCTGTCCGCGAGCTGCTGGTTGCGGGCCTTTTCTGCGGCGAGGATTTGCCCGCGGTCCGCCCCCGGCGCCAGCGCCCACTCCTCCCGATACAGGCTCAAGGCGTCTTGCGCCGGACCTCGCTGCACGTCCAGCGGTAACCAGGACTCAATGTGCGGCTGGCCAAAACTGTCGAGGACCTTCTGGAAGCGCTCGCCGAGCAAGAAATCCGCAGCCTGCAAAGGATCCGACCACAGATAAACCGACGAATACAGGTTACCCACCCCCGGCCCCTGCCCTCGCTCCTGGGCGATAAACGCCTTGAACAGCAAACCCTCGGCATGATCCCACAACGGCCCCAGGCGAGCGGCCCGCTCACGGATGACACCCATGTCGTAATCGGCTGGCAAGCGGTGTGAATACTGTTTGGCAAACATCATGGCGCTCCTGTTCAGATGAGTGCCCAGCTTGCGCAGCGCCCATGATTTCAGCAAGATATCACCGGATATAGGTGTGATAAGGAACTGAAATGACCGACGCACTCAAGCCGCTGGATATCGACACCGTGCACGCCTTTGTCCTGGTCGCCGATTTCGCCAGCTTCACCCGCGCGGCCCAGGCACTGGACACCTCGCAGGCAGCCATCAGCCTCAAGCTCAAGCGCCTGGAAGAACGCCTCGGTTATCGCCTGCTGGTTCGTACACCGCGGCATGTGCGGCTGTCGCCCCAGGGCGAGCAGTTCATCGTCGCCGCCCGCGCATTGCTCAATGCCCACGAACGGGCGTTGGGTGACATGGGCAATGGCGCCCCCCGACGGTTGGTGATCGGCATCAGCGACCACGTGGCCGGGCCGGACCTGCCACTGTGGCTCAGCCGCCTGGCCGCCTATGACCCGCTGGTGATCCTGGAGGTGCGGATCGCTTCGTCCCGCGACCTGGTGGCGGCGTTCGACCGCAACGAACTGGACGCGGTGATCGTGCGCAACGAAGGCGATCGCCAGGACGGTGAGGTATTGGTGGTGGAGCGCTTTGGCTGGTTCGCCGCGCCTAGCTGGCAGCACACGCCCGGCACGCCCCTGCGCATGGCAACAATGGCCTCGCCCTGCGGCGTGCGACACCTGGCGGTGCGCGCGCTGGATGAGGCGCGGATTGACTGGACCGAAGTGTTTGTCGGCGGCGGCGTAATGGCGGTAGGTGCGGCAGTCAGCGCCGGCCTGGGTGTGGCGGCGCTGGCCCGGCGAGTGGCGCCGGCGGGCGCCGTGGACGTCAGCGAACAGTACGGATTACCGGCATTGCCCGTCAGTGAAATCGTGCTGCACAGCCGCATCAGCGACGGCCGCTCCCGCGAGACATTGCGGGCGTTGAGCGCAACCTTCAGAGGGGTTCTGGAGCGTTAGATTGCATCTGGGTATACCGCCCGCGCACGAACCGCTCCAGTTCATCGCCCGGCAGCGCCTTGCTGAAATACCAGCCCTGGATGATCAGCTCCGAGCCCGACTGCAAAAACGCCAGTTGCTCGGCGGTTTCCACGCCCTCCACCACCACCCCGAGGTTCAACGCCTCACAGAACCGCAGCATCCCGGTCAACACCTGGGCGCCCTTTGGATCATGCTGGGCGACCACGAAACTGCGATCGATCTTGATGAAATCTACGGGGAACTGGTGCAGGTAACTCAGCGCTGAAAATCCGGTGCCGAAGTCGTCGATATACACCTTGGCACCAATCGCCTGGAGCTTCTCGATCATCTGCCGCGTGCCCTGGATATCGCCCACCAGCGCATCCTCAGTGATCTCCACCGAAACCTGCCCGTGGGCCTGGGCCAGTATTTCCACCAGCCGATCACCATACGCCGGGGTAGTCAGCGTGGCGCTGGAGATATTGATCGTCATCGGCAAGGTAAACCCGACCTTCTGCCACTTCTGGTACTGGCGCACAGCCTGGGATGCCACCCACACATCCACGTCGGGCATCAACCTGGCATGGGCCAGCCATTGCAGGAACTCCCAGGGTGAATGCACCGTACCTTCGGCGTCCCGGGCCCGCATCAACGCTTCGCAACCGGTGCATAGCCCGGTCCGGGTGGAAATCTGCGGCTGGAATTCGAGGTAGAACTCGTAGTCGCTGATCTGCTGGATATGGCTCAACTCGCTGACCTGGCGCGCCTGGGCCTTGTGGGACGCCATCACCGGGTCCAACTCCAGCAAGCGGCCTTTTTCTTCCAGGCCGCGAAAGGTCATGTCCAGCGACTTCAAATACACCGTACCGCCCTCCGTGGCCTGGCGGTTGATCGCGCGCACATAGGGCGCATAGATCAGCGTGCCAACCCCCAGCAACACCACCTGCAGCAACACCGCCGCGAGGTCGCCGTGGGTGCTTAAATAGGCGTTGAGCAACACCGGTGCAGTAAACGGCACACTCACCACCGCAGGCGACACCCAGCCAATCTGCACCACCATCAACGCCAGTATCACGTTGAACGCCGGGACCACCAGAAAGGGAATGAACAGCCTCGGGTTAAGAATGATCGGCAAGCCAAACAACAGCACTTCACTGACATTGAACAACGACAACGGCAGGCTCGCCATCGCCACCAATCGCATGGACCGGCTTTTGGAAAACAGCAGGATCGCCAGCAGCAGGCACAGGGCACCACCCGAACCGCCGATAAACGCGAAACTGCCCAGCAAGCCGCCATTCAGTAGATATTTGACCGGCTCGCCCGCGGCCGCCGCCGCATTATTGAGTCCGACCGCCTGGTCCAGCACATCAAAAAACGGCTGCATGGCGTAGACCCCATGGATCCCGAAAAACCACAGCAGCGAATTCATCAGGGTCACAAACAGGCCGCTGCCATAGGGCGTCTCCAGTGCATCGAGCACCTGCGGCCCCTGAAGCTGTGCCACCTGCGGAATCTGCAACAGCAACGACAGCACGAGCACCAGCCCGAGCGCCGTGATTGCCCCCGGCACCACCATATTGAGGGTGCCCTTGAGGTTGTGCCCCACCAGGTCTTCGTTGATCAACCGCGTCCAGCGACGCCGATGCAGCCAGGCGATGGCGGGCACATTGATCAGCGGTGAGGCGATGGCGATGAACAACACGAAGGTCGCCGAGGCTCGGGGAAAATCCCGCAGCACAAACGTGGCGATCACTACATGGGCCAGGCACAGGAACGCTACCGGGAGTTGCGGCAGGCGGTGCTGGATCGCGAGCATGTAACCGATGGAGGCTGCCACCAGCAGCGGGATTACCGAGCTGATCTGGTTGTGCAACCCCGCCAGGAAGGCCACCACCTGAGGGTCGAAACCCAGCACTCGGGCGCATTCGGACAGGATCAGGAAACCGGCCGATACCAGCAGGCACGGCAGGATCCACAACAGCCCCTCGCGTATGGCCCGCAACGACTCGGTACTGGCGAGGGCCGCCAGCCGCTGGGTGAAGAAAAGCTTGAACAGCGTTTGCGCCATCACCTGTCCCTCGGTCCCTGATGCCAGGGTCGCAAAATAACACCTGGCTGTCGCCTTATCACGGGGTAACGCTACACGCCCTGACACCGCAAGCGAAAGGCTTTTGCCGCCCCTGGCGCATTTATTCAGAATCACCGCAGGGGCTTGCTGCTTGTCGATTGGCTCGGGTTGGCCCATCCTTTGGCGCACTGGTTGTCGTAAAAAACGACGCACCCCTCGAACGGACTCGACTGATGCTGCGATTCACTCCCCTCATGGCCTGTGCGCTGCTTGGGCTGACCAGCCCGTTGGCCGGCGCCGCCACCCCGACCTTCGCCGATGCCCAGGCCAGCGACCCGTCCAGGCTGCAATGGATGGTCGGCGCACCGCCACCGGCCGACCGCACCGTACGCTTTGAAGACGGCAGCTATTTCCGCTTCCCGGCCATGCGCTGGAGTGTCGCCAACTTTCGCCAATTAATGCCCACGGTGAGCGTCTCCCGCGGGCTCGGCGCACCGCTGGCATTGCCACGCAAACTCGACCCGGCACTCGATGCAATCCCCGTGCAGCCAGTGGATGCGACCCAGCCGCTGACCTGGCGCCAGGCCCTGGACGCCACCTACACCGATGGCATCGTGGTGATGCATCGCGGCACGGTGGTTTATGAGCGTTATTTCGGGGTGCTCAAGGAGGATGGGCAACACGCGGCCATGTCGGTCACCAAATCGGTGATCGGTACCCTGGGCGCGATGCTGGTGGCCGATGGCACTCTGGACCCACAGAAAAAGATCGTCGACTACGTGCCCGAACTCGGCCGTTCGGCCTTTGGCAGCGCCACCTTGCGCCAGGTGCTGGACATGACCACCGCCCTGGACTACAGCGAAGAGTATGCCGACCCCAATGCCGAAGTCTGGGCCCACGCCCAGGCCGGCAACCCGCTGCCCAAACCCAAGGACTACACCGGGCCGCGCAGCTACTACGAGTTCCTGCAAACGGTTAAGCAGCGTGGCGAACACGGGCGTGCCTTCGGCTACAAGACCGTCAATACCGACGTACTCGGCTGGGTGATTGCCCGCGCGACCGGGCGCAACGTCGCGCAACTGCTCAGCGAACGCATCTGGAGTCGGCTTGGCGCCGAACAGGACGCCTACTTCACCGTCGACTCCATCGGCACACCCTTCGCCGGTGGCGGCCTGAACACCGGGCTGCGGGACCTGGCCCGGTTTGCCGAGATGCTGCGCAACGGCGGGCGCTTCAATGGCCAGCAGATCGTGCCCGAAAACGTGGTGACGGATATTCGCCAGGGCGGCGACAAGCAGGCGTTCGCCCAGGCCGGCTACGCTCAATTGAAGGGCTGGAGCTATCGCAACATGTGGTGGGTAACCCACAATCCCGACGGCGCCTTCATGGCCCGCGGGGTGCATGGCCAGAGCATCTACATCGACCCCAAGGCTGAAATGGTGATTGTTCGCTATGCCTCCCACCCGGTGGCCGGCAACGCCGCCAATGATGGGGTGACCTTGCCCGCCTATGCAGCCATGGCGGCTTTTTTAATGTCCAAGCCACACTGACCGTCTCTCTTACCGTGGAGTAAACCTTTGTCCCAACCCGGCGAAAACCACCAGCTAGCCCTGGACCGATTCTTGAGTGAACACCCGGCCCTGGCCGCGGAACTGAATACATTGAACCCCCTGGCGGCCCAGGCCAAAGGGGAAACCATGGAGCAGTACCGCGCCGAGCGCCTGCATGAAGCCTTCGAGGCAGAAGCCGAGCAACAGGGCTTGTTCGCCTGGGAACTGACGCTGAAATTGACGGCGCATTCCCCGGCGGAGTTCGAGGCGCAACGCCTTGAGGTGCACAAGGAGGTGGCGCAAATGGCAGGCCTGAGTTGGTTCGAGTATTGCCAGCTGCACGACTTGCCCGTCTAGAACCAGCGGCCCAGGCCCTTCCTGCGATCAGCGAGCACCGCGCGTAATTCATCAAGGGTAACGGCCCTGCGTTCAGGGTCAGCCGTCAACGCCGTACGCAATACAGGCCAGCAATGACGAGGCAGTTGCCTGGGCCGGGCCGGCCTGTCACTGGCGTGGCGCCGGCCTTGTGCCAATTCGTACAACACACAGGCCACTGCATACAGGTCGGCGCTGGCCGACAGTGCTCCGCCAGCCAGCAACTCCGGCGCGGCGTACGCGGGCGTCCAGGCATTGAAGCGGCTACGACTCAAGCCTGGAGAACCCGCCGGGGCCTGTCCGCAAGCCTCGCCCAGACCGAAATCGAACAAGCGCAAGCCGCCGTCTCCCACCATGACATTGGCGGGTTTCACATCCCCGTGCAGCACACCCTGCTGATGGCTATGGCGCAACGCGTCGAGCAATTGCATGGCGATGCCTTGCAGCGCTTGCCAGGGTAAACCGCCGGGGCACTCCAGCAGCAACCGGTCCAGGGTCATGCCCTGGAGCAGTTCCATGGTGAAGAATGCGATCTGGCCGGGAGCATCCACTTCAAATGAATACACACGCACCACCTGCTCATGCCGCAGGCTGCGGGTCAGGGCAAACTCGTTGTACAGCAACACGTGGGCATCCGCAGATTCGCGAATGGCTTCGCCCAACACCTTGATCGCGACACTGGAACAGGGCTCGCCAAACTGTTCGTGCAGCAGGTCCCGCGCACGATAGACCACGCCCATGCCGCCTGCGCCCAACACGCGCTCGATCAGGTATCGCCCGGCCAGCAACTCGGGGGCTCCGTCGCGCGGTGGGTTTACCGGGGCCTTGGCAAAGGCAAAGTGGGTCAGATCGCGCATGACTGCACCACCACAGCGGTCAGGTTGTCGCCGGCCGTGCCGCGCAAGACACCTGCAAACAGCTGGTCCAGGACACGTTGCGGATTTCCCTGGCTCAAGGCCTGGCCCAACTCAGAGTGGCTAAGCGCCTGGTACAGGCCGTCGCTGCACAACAGAAACACATCCCCTGCCAAGGTACCGAGTTCCAGGACCTGCGGGCTCAGTGGTGCCCGCGAGCCGATGGCCCGGGTCAAGGCCCGTGCGTCTGGATGGGCCCTGGCCTGTTCCGGGCTCACCTGCTGGTCAATCAATTGCTCACACAGCGAATGGTCTCGCGACAGCTGGTACAGCGTCTGCCCGCGCCACAGATAGCAACGACTGTCACCGGCCCAGACACACGCAGCGCGATCGCCCTGAAGCAACAACGCCACGACCGTGCTTCCCATGATGGCCTCGGCGCCATGGGAGGCCAGCGTCAATTCATCGCCCAGCCGCCGGTTGAGCCATTGCAGGCAACGACGGGTCGCCTCGACGCGTTCATCCAGGCTGCCCTGGCCGGGCAATGACGCCAGGCCATCGACCACCAGCTGGCTGGCGATATCCCCCGCCTGATGCCCGCCCATCCCGTCCGCCACGGCCCAGCAGCCCGTCCCGGGGCAATCGAGAAAGGCATCCTCGTTGCGTAAACGGACCTTTCCACGGTCTGTGCGACCGGCGCTGTGCCAGCGGTCGCGAGGTTGGCTCACAACTGCTCCGGCAGGCGAAAGGTTCGCCACTGCGCCATCTGGAATGGATTGGGGGTGCGTCGGCTGGTCAGCAGGTAGTTGGCGCGCAGGCCTGCCAGGTCAGCCTTGAGGATCAGCTCATCCTGCCCGCTGGAGGGTTCGTTCTGCATCAAGTCGAACAAGCGAAACAGGGACCAGGCCCCGGTATTTTTTTCGAGCCCCAACGCCCGCTCGCTGCCACGCTCCAGTACCAGGCTGCTGCGACCATTCTCAGCCTCGGCTGGCCATTGCATCGCCATGGGGACAATCGGCCCGTGCCGGTACTCCATCTGCTGGCCACCCAAACGCAAGACCGCGCGACTCACCGACGGGTCCAGGCTATAGGGTGCGAGCGTGAAACGAACCTGCAAGTCCCCCGGCTCATCCGCAAAAAAACCGCGCCTGATCACCTGCACCTTCGCCTGCTGGTCGAGCAACGCCCGAGACATCGGCAAGCTGCGCCCATCCAGGCTACGCAGCCTGTAGCGCCCGGAATCACCGCTGACGAAAGGCTTCAGATAGCTGTCAAAGAATCGCGCCATGATCCCCTCAGGCTTGAAAAACTCCTGGAAGTCGTTGAGGGAAACGTCGCTGCTGGCGTGGGCATTGAACGGGAAACGCAGCTTGATCGCCCTGCTGTAGAAACCATATACCTCGCTCTGATAACGCTGGTTCACATGCCGATAGGCCTGGTCGAGCAGGCGGCGCCAATGCTCGTCGGCCAGGCTTTCGAACCAGCCCGCCAGCGGCAGCGGCAAACGCGCGGCCACGTTGCGCAGGTTACTCAGCGCATCCTGTTGCCCCTGGATCCGCCGCTTGACCATCTCGAACGCGACCGGCTCCGGCGCGCCTTCGCGATTCAAGCTCGCCAACTGCAGGTGCAAGTCGTTGAGCGCCTGTAACACGCCGGTCAACTCGGCCCCCGGGTTCTCCTGGCTGTCCAGCAACTGGTGCAAGGGCTCGAAGCGGCGCTGCATGGCTCGCCGTGCGCTGTCGGGCAAGGCATTGACCAGCCCGGCGGCGGTCGGCAACCGCTCTGCCGCTGGCCCAGGCAGCTTGGCAGCCAGCTCGTCGAGGCGCTCACTGGCCGACGGCAGGCGCGTGTGGTCACGAACCTGCTGCAACAACTGCAACAACGGCGACTGGGCCGACGTCAAGCTGGCGAGCTGCTCGGCGCCTTGCCTGGAGTTTTCAGTTTCACGCAGGCCAACCTGCCCAAGCGCCTCACTCCAGGCATCGGCATACTCGCTGAAGTAGCGTTGTTCAAGCTCCACCATCAACCGTTGCAAATCCATGGCGCTCAGGTCGGCGCCCTCTCCCAGCACCCAGTTGTCCTGGACGATGGTATTCACCAGCCGCGCGCCCTGCGCTTCAAAATGCCGCTGGTACGTGCGGGTATAAAACCCCGGAATGGAACGCTCGCCCCCCTCAAACACCCGCCCGTGTGCAAGGCGCAACGGTTCAAGGCCGCGAGCTTGTTCGCGCAGCACCCGGTACACCACGTCAACCAGCGATTCGCCGCGCAACACGTGGCGCGCGCGGGCCACCAGCTCGTCATCGAGCGGCTGCACGAACGGCTGCTCAAGCAAGCGCGCGAAATGTTCATTCAACCGGTTTTGCACGGAGGGCTCACCGGCAAACCGTACAGACCAATGCCCCGCCACCCGCTCACGCAGCCAGTCGACATCCCGCCGCTCCCGCAGGTTGAGCATCAGGTACGCCCGGAGGTTATCCAGCAGCCGCTCACGATCTTCCAGGCTGCCGCGAACCTGTTCCTGCAGCATCTCGCTGACCTGGGACAGCAACAGCCGGCCCAAGGCACGCTCGTAGGCCTGCTCCAGCACCGGACGGCTCATACTGCCCTGATACAACCCCATCCGCTCAACCAGCCTGGCTTCGCCCGGCAAGGGGAAAATCCGCGTGGCCGCCAGGCGGCTGTCCAGCAGCGGCAGGAGTGCCTGGGTAGCGTCTGACCCAGGCTGCACGGGTGCGGGCTGTCGTGCCAGCGCCTGCAGTTGCTCCAGACGTTGATGATTGGAGGAGTAACTGTGGGTCCACAGCAAGCCCGCCGCCACGACGACCACTAGTGCGCCCAGGGCCAGCCCCCCCTGGTGCCGGCGGATTCGAAGGCGCTCCTGGCTATCGAGGTCCGCCAGGTCGGCTTGCGCCAGAATCACCCGGCTGAACAAGCCCTGGATAAAGTACGCACGTGGTTCAAGTGCCTGTGGGCCACCGTCGGCGCTGGTCAAGTAGAAACCACGAAAGCCGTTGGTGTGCTGATAACGCGGGCCGCAAAAAGCAACGTCGATATAGAGGCTCAGGCGCTCGCCAATCCGGGCCGCCTGATGGGGAAAGTCGAGCATCCGTCCGCGCAGATCACTGTTGCGTTCCTGGTGCAGGCGCTGCACAAGCTCACCGCTCAAGCGCTGCAGCAGTGCTTCAAACGCCTGTCGTACCTGGGCAATGCCAATACCCGCTTTGCCTGGGACGATAGATTCGCCCAACACCGCATCACTGCCTTCGCCCAACGGCCGCTCGAAGAACTCCGCAAACCCCGGCAGGCGGTCGGCCTGGGTCACCACCAGGTAGACCGGCACCTCCACATGCAACGTCCGGCGGATCTCCAGCAACCGACTCTGGACTGCCCGCGCCTCATTCTCCAGCTGACGCTCGCTGCCATGGAGCAATGTGTCTGTCGACAGCGCCACCACCACACCATTGAGCGGGCGTGTCCGGCGCCGCACCTTGAGCAGCTCCAGCAGCGTCGACCAACCCGCGCCATCCACCTGGCTGTCAGGCTGGGTAAGGTAGCGGCCGGCGACGTCGAGCAACACGCCGTCCTCGGCGAAATGCCAGTCACAGTCCCGCGTGGCACCGCCCTGCGTCGCTACCGACGCGCCCTGATCCTGGAGCAACTGCAAGCCACTGGCGGCCAACATCCGGGACTTGCCACTGCCTTCCTTGCCGATCAGCAAATACCAGGGCAATGCATTACGCCAACGCGGGCTGCGTTCACCATAAATCCGGGAGTGTTTCAGGGTGTACAAAGCGTCCTTGAAGCGACCGCGCAGGTGCCGCTGCTCGTTTTCAATCTGGCTTTTGCGCGGGCGTGGCTCGCCGTCATCGACGGTTGATTGCCGGGCCATACTGCGCCAATTGGCATACACCATCGCCAGGCCCCACAACAAAAACAGCCCGCTGATTGTCAGCAAGCGCGATGCCGCCGCTTGCCAGAATCGATAGTCGTCGACAGCCAGCAGTGGCCCGAAGAACCACACGGTCATTGCGACCGCGAGCACCAGCAGCAGGCTCCAGACCCAAACCCTGCCCAGCACGGCGCCCGCGCTCCTGAAGAATGCGTTCATGCGTTGCTCCCTGCGTTAGAGCGGCGCCCGGAACATATCCGGCGCCACGAGTTGATACGGTTGCAACATCGCTTCACGCTGCTGGCCCAGCACCCAGGCAAATCCTGCATACAGGCTCAACAGGCTGGCGGCGACAAACACTGCAATCCAGGTGAGCGACACGACCCTCAGCCGTTTCCGGCGCGGCTGTTCCGGCCTGGGCGACGGCGCGCACGCCGCAGGCGTATCACCCCGCACATGCCGGATCTGCCGATACAGCGCGTCCCGAACCTGTTCAAGCTGCAACAACCCACGCTCCATGACCCGGTACTTGCCCTCAAACCCGAGGGACAGGCACAGGTACATCAACTCCAGCATCGCCAGGTGCTTGAAGGGGTCCCTCGACATGCGCTCAAGCAACTGGAAAAACTTCTCGCCGCCGAAGGTTTCGTTGTGAAAACTGCTCAGCAGGCTCATCTTCGACCAATCGCTCTGGCTGCCCCATGAGGTGGTGACCACTGCCTCGTCGATCACGCTGCACAGCACATACCGCGCCGCCATGACCTCGCTGCCTTGGGCCCCGTCATGCCGGGCCCGCGTCTCGAACAGCGTGACTGCAGCCGAGAGTCGTTCATTCAGGGCGCGCAGGCTTTCCTCGGCGGTACTGCGCTTGAGGCGGACCACCTCGGACAACAGCTCCCAGGCAGGCGCCACCAAACTGTTCAGGCCAATGTCGAAATGCTCCGCGCCCTGCAAGCGGGCCGCGTAGATCATCCGGTCTTCCAGTTGTTCGAAACGCGGCGGCGATGCGAAGTCGGTCATCGGTCCCTGCGCCGGTCCGCGTCCCTGTCGATCAAGCAGGACGGTTTTCTCGTCCTGCGGGTATTCCCTGTCCATGGTCTCAGTTCCTGATGGCCCAGAATTTCAGTTCCAGTTCGGCAAATTCACCGCTGACGTGGAAGGCAAATCCTCCCGACTGCTTCAACTGCTCAATGTCCCGGGCACCGAGTTCAAGCATGAAATAGGTGTTGGCGGCATGAAACGGTATCTGCCGGGGAGCCACCGGCAGCGGCTTGACCTTGATGCCCGCCAACTGCAGGTTGACCAACTCGCGAATCCGCTCCACGGGGCCGACCTTGAGGTGCGCCGGAAGCCGGTGTCGAAGCTCCTCGGCGTCACAATGGGCGCTGGCGGCCAGAATGAAGGTCGCCGAACCCAGCAGGTTGAGATCGCTCACCGGGCACACCAGCACCCCGTACTGGCGAGGCTGCAGCGCTAGCTCAATGGCATGCTGCTCAAGCACCATCGACAGCAGGCTGCGAATCGGCTCCATCAATCCACGAAAGCTGGCGCCCTGGTCGCTGTGCCGGTAATGCCCCTCGAAGTGCGCACGCTTGCTGTCGCTGGCAAACGTCGCGAGTTCACCCAGGATCGACAGCAATGTTCGATACAGCGTTTCAGGGCTGACCTGGCTCAGGCCCAGGTAGTGACGCAAGACCAGTTCGGTGCGATTGATCAATTGCAACATCAGGAAGTCGCCAACCTCCGCGCCGGCGGCGGTACCGTTGGCGCGAATCCGCTCGGCGATGGCATCCCCCCGGTAAGCGAGCAGGCTGATCACTTCCTTGAGGCAAGACAGCAGGTAGCCGGAGCCATGCAGGTGAATGAAGCTCGGGATAAAATCGGGGTCCAGGCTGACGCCCTCCTCGGTGCAACTGAGCACCTGGGCAACCTTGAGCTTCACGTAGTGCGGGTCGCTGTGTTGCTCCCCCAGCAACAGGCGAAAATCCAGCTGCCCGCAATTGACCTGACGACGAGCTTCTTCCCCGGCGTTGGAGTCGCTGACGTCTACCGCAAGAGTCTTGTAGCGCGCCAACACATCAATCTGCTCGGGTCGACGGGCTTCAACACAGTTACCTGTGGCCAGCGGCAAGGCCAGGTAGATCGACTGCTTCCCGGTATTTACCGGAACCTCCAGCACCAGCGACTCCATCGCGCCACCCAGTTCGAACAGACTGCCATCCGGCAATATGCCGCTGGCCTGGCTGATAACGACCTTGCCCATATTGAGGTATTGCACATCGATTTCCAGGGCCAGGAAGCCCCAGGCGTGACGGCACAACAGCTGGGTGCGGCGCGTGAGTTGCTGATCGTGGTACCGATCGTTTTGCTGGAAATGCTGAGGGCGCAACAACATGCCTTCCTGCCAGATGACTTTTTGGCTGTACATGTCAGTCGCCCACCTTCGCGGGTTGCGGGTTGACCAACCGAATGCCGGCCTGATCAAGGATCAGTTCAGCGCCGGTCAATCGCTGCGCGGTCACCGGCAACACATAGCGCCATTGCGAGTGAGGCAAATCACGGTACGCCGCCAGCACGCCGACATAACGACTGCCTGGCTCGAGACTGAGTTTGAGCGTGGAGTGATCGCCGGGGCGCAACTCCAGCTCTTCGAGGTTCACCAGGTCCTTGGGCAACGTGTGCTCGGCATGAGCATAAAGGCTGAAAAAGTCCGCATTTTCAAAAGCCACGGGGTGTCGAAGCTCCATCAGGTGCACCACGATCGGCGACGGGCGACCATGGAGATCAGGGTTGACCCGTTCGCTGGCGGTCAGTGTCAGGTCCAGCTTGGTCAACTTCGAAAAGGGCGACAGGGAGCAACCACCCAGCAAACCCATTACAGCGCACAACAATGCAACGGTGACTCGGGCCATGAAGATCATCCTGGATAACGGTGAAGGGTTGAGATCAGACGAATCTGTTCCTCGTACGCCTTGGCGAAGTCGCTGCCCAGCAGGCGCTCGCTCAAGTGCTCGTCCTCGATCAGTGCCTGGTAATGGCGCTGATACGCGCGCCAGCGGGCGCCACACCGGGGGATCAGCGGCGGCCTTGCCTGGCGTTCGAAGCACAGCAGCAAATGGCCGGGCGCAAAGGCTGCCAGAGCGCCGCGTACTGCCGCGCGGCAGGCCGCCAGCAAGGCCACCTCGTGAGCCTGCATGTCGCGGTACGCCCGCATGACAAGCATCTCGGCGGAAACCTGCCCCAGCTGCCCGACACCCAGCAGCGACCCCAAGGCCGCACTGGCGTCTGCGCTGTCTCTAAGTGGGTTGGGGCTTTGGAGCGGCGTCTGGGTGAGTGCCAGTTTCAGCTCTTGCCTGAGCTCGTTACGGGTGCCCAGGCTCTGTTGCAACCCTTCAGTCATTTGCCGGAGCAAGCTCGCGGCCTTGATCGCCAGGACTTCTCTTGCCGACTCATCGAGGTCGCCCAGATCAATACCGAGTGCTTGCGCAAACCCCAACCAGAATGGCCCTGAGCCGTGACCTGGAACGGGCGATTGCGGACTTGGGGCAACCTGGCGCGCAGGCTTCACAAGTTCGGGAACCGTCAGGTGATCCCGGTCCGCCGCCGCGTGGTCCGTCCAGCGCAATGTCTCGTAGGTGGTCATGTTCAGGGCCGCCAGCTCTTGCGACCCGTCCTCGCGCTGCAGTTCGCTGGCCAGTGCCCGCAGTGGGTCCAGCTCAAGGAATGCATCATCGGGAATCAGCCTGTGTAATCCGTCCTGGCCCTGTCCCAGCGGTGGGCTGACCAGTCGTGCGCGAATACTCAGCGGCCCCAGCTGAAATACCGCGCCGTCATCTATCGGTTGCTGCTGCCCCTCATGCAGACGCTCACTGCGGCCTGCCAGGCGGGTTCCATTGCTGCTGATATCCGTCAGGAAATACCGGCCGTCACGATAACTGATCACCGCGTGACGACCGGAAACCTGGCGACTGGTGTCAGGCAGGGTCCAGTCGCAACCGCCCCCCCGGCCGATGACGCCCCCCACACCGTCAAAGACTTTGCGCAGCGCCGGCGCGGACTCTGCTGGCCCCGCAGGGCACACCTCAAACACTAGCTGCATGGCAGGACTCCTCCGCGCTCACAGGCCACGACCGGTGGACCGCGGATCACCCAGCGGACGGTAGTCATCGTCGTCAAAGACATGATTGGTGTTACAGCCACTCAGCAAAAACAACACAAGCACCAGGGCTTGCCACTGACTAACAGGCATCAGGTATCTCCCGGAATTGAAAGGGTGTGCCATTCAGCACTCTCCCTGGACTTCGCCAAACGGAATGTCCAGGCGAGCAAGGCGGTACAACAACGTGCGCCGGGCGAGGCCCAGTTCACGGGCGGTGCGGGTTCGATTGCCACGGTTCTTGCGCAGGCAGTCGATCAGCACTACCCGCTCGACTCGCTCCATGCGCTGGCGCAGCGTTGCGTCGACAGCGGGCGCGGACAGGGTTGATGGCAGCGATAAATGCGCAGGCAGGATCACCTCGTCGTCGCACAGCAGCACCGCCCGCTCCACCATGCATTTGAGCTCACGAACGTTGCCGGGAAAGTGGTGGCTGGACAGTTGATCCAGGGCCGCACTCGACCAGCCCACCGTGGCTCGCCCCAACAGTGCACAGGCCTTGTCGGCGAAATGCCGGGCCAGTTGCAGCACGTCCCCGTCCCGCTGGCGCAGCGCCGGCAACTCGATAGGAAACTGCGCCAGCCGGTAATAAAGGTCCTCGCGAAAGCTTCCTTCAGCCACCATGCTGGTGAGGTCCCGGTGGGTCGCCGCGACGATTCGCACGTCGACCTTGTGGGACGTGTTGGCACCCAACGGCCGAATCTCGCCCTCCTGCAGGACCCGCAACAACTTGGCCTGCAGTGACAGCGGCATATCACCGATTTCGTCGAGCAGCAGCGTGCCGCCGTGGGCGGTGTCAAACAGGCCGGCATGGTCTCTTTCGGCCCCGGTGAACGCGCCTTTGCGGTAACCGAACAACTCACTTTCGAGCAAGCCTTCGGGAAACGCTGCGCAGTTTTGCACCACAAATGCCTTGCTGCTGCGCGGGCCGGCAGCATGAATGGCCCGGGCGACCACCTCTTTACCGGTGCCGGTCTCGCCCCGGAGCAGCACGGTGTAGGGGCTATGCACCACCTTGCCGATCAGGCGGCACGTCTCGTCCATGGCCGTGCTGTTTCCGATCAAGCCGTAGGCGCTGGTGCTGCGGGTGCTGCGAACCACCTTCAACGCACCGGGAGCCCGGCGCATTCGCCGCAACAGGGCCAACTGGCTCAAGACAAAACTGCCCAATTGGCCCAGGGACGCACCGTAGCCAGCCAGCTCCGTCGCTCGCAGGCTGGCACACAACACCATCCCGGATACCTGCTTGCTCGGCCCCGGTAACGGCACGCACAGGAGTGATTGCCAGGACGCCGCGCCCGCTGGCAGAAACCCCGTGTCATACACACTGCTGCCTGCCTCGGTGAGGTTAAACACCCGGTTCTGTTGCAGCACGTACTGCAACAGTTGCTCGTTCCGAAAATCCGCGCCCGAGCTCACAACTGCCCCTGGCGGCGACAGGCCCGGCAAATACTGGGCAGCCAGTTCGAGGCGGCCGGTGGCCTGGTCGAGCAAGTACAACTGGCCAAGCTCGCAGCCGCTCAATTGCGCGGCGCCTGCCGCAAAGTCATCGGCCAATGTCGATTCGTCACTATTGATGCCCAACCGGGTAAACCATCCCAACAAGGCAGCGGCGTAGTCCAGCGGGCTTGGCAACTGGGTAAACGGATTGTCCGCCATCAGCTGAACTCACAGATTACGGTGCCGTTGGCATCCAGCCTGGCATGGACGAACTGCAGGGACTTGCCAACGGCCATCGCATCCAGCAGGCGATCCACCACCTGCGGCAACAGGTTTTCCTCGATCCATTGGTCGACAAACCGCGCGCCACTCCCACTGTGGCTACAGTGCTCGGCCATGTGTGCGACAAGATCCCCTGCGTGACTGAATGCGAGCTTGCGCTGAAGCAGACGCTGGCCCAGGCGCTGAAGTTTGTGTTCAATCAGTTGGTGCAGCACCGCGCCTGCCACCGGGTAATACGGCACGACTCGCATACGGGCCAGCAGCGCCGGCTTGAAATGAGCTGTCAGTACCGGCCGGATTGCGGCGTGCAGTACTTCGACAGCCGGTCGTTGACTGTCGGCGCACAGCCCGGTGACAAGATCGCTGCCCAGGTTGGAAGTCATCAGGATCAGGGTATTGCGAAAGTCGATTTCACGCCCTTCTCCATCATTGGCTACCCCTTTGTCGAACACCTGGTAAAACAGGTTCAGGACATCCGGATCGGCCTTTTCCACCTCATCGAGCAGCACCACTGAATAGGGCTTTTGCCGCACCGCCTCAGTCAGCACCCCGCCCTCCCCGTAACCGACATAACCCGGTGGTGCGCCGATCAGCCGGGACAGTGAGTGTTTCTCCTGGTATTCAGACATGTTGATCGTGGTGACAAAGCGCTCGCCGCCATACAACAGGTCGGCCAGGGCGTGGGCTGTTTCAGTTTTGCCGACACCACTGGGGCCCACCAACAGAAATACCCCCACGGGGGCATCAGGCTTGTTCACGCCGGCCGCGACAGCCCGCAGGCAACGGTCCAGGACCTGCACGGCACCTTCCTGGCCGAGGATGCGACCACGTAGATCATCCGCAAAGTTCAGGACCTTCGCGCTGTGTTCGCGGGCAAGCTGCTCCAGGGGAATACCCGTCCAGGCGCTGATAACCTGTGCCACCAACCGTGGGCATACTTCGAAGCTGAGCAATCGCTGTTCGTGCTGTATGGCCTGCAACGCCTGATGGTTCTGGGCCAGGAGCGGAGCGAGAGCCTCAGTGCTTTCGCCAAGGTTACCGGCGTCGGCCAGTTGCTGGCGCAGCGAGAGCACCTTCTCGGCCAGTTCGCGCTGGTGGGTCCAGCGTTGTTCAAGCTGGAACTGTGCGACTTCTACTTCTTCCAGTCTCCGGGTGAGGTGCTGCAGCACCTGTTCATCGATGGCCAACCCCGCGTCGGCATCCCTGCGCACGGCACGTTGCTGGCGCGTGCCCTCGGCCAGTTCGGCGCGCAACTGCTGCAGTTCGTCCGGCGCCGTGACCAGGCTGATCCGCACCCGGGCACAAGCGGTGTCCAGCACGTCCACAGCCTTGTCCGGCAACTGGCGGCCGGCCAGGTAGCGGGCACTCAACTGCGCGGCGGCGACCACGGCGTCATCGCGCACGTAGACTCCGTGGCTGGCCTCATACACCGGGACCAACCCACGCAAAATCGTCACGGCATCGTCAACCGTCGGCTCGTGCACCTGCACCGGCTGAAAACGCCGCGCCAACGCCGGGTCTTTCTCGAAGTACTTCTTGTACTCCGACCAGGTCGTCGCGGCGATGGTACGCAACTCACCTCGTGCCAGCGCTGGCTTGAGCAGGTTGGCGGCATCGGAGCTGCCGGCCGAGCCGCCTGCGCCGACCAGGGTATGAGCCTCATCGATGAACAGGATGACCGGTTGCGGCGAGGCGTTGACCTCATCGATCAAGCCTTTGAGGCGGCGCTCGAACTCACCCTTGATACTGGCACCGGCTTGCAGCAGGCCCATGTCCAGGGTCAGCAGGCGCACCTTCCTGAGCACCTCTGGCACTTGCGCGCTGACGATCCGCAGGGCCAGGCCCTCGACTATCGCGGTTTTCCCGACACCCGCCTCGCCCACCAGAATGGGGTTGTTCTTGCGCCGCCGCGCGAGCGTATCGATCATTTGCCGGACTTCGTTATCGCGACAGAGCACGGGGTCGAGTTTCCCGTCCCGGGCCTGGCGAGTCAGGTCATGGGTAAAGCGCTCCAGCAAGGAACTCCCCGCCTCAGCTGGAGCCGCCTGCGCGTTTTCACTCAAGAGAAATCCGAGCACACGCGGTGCATCAAGCGTGCTCATCACCGCCTGGTAACGGCTGCCAGCGTGCTGCATCGGGTTGCGCAACAAGGCGAGCAGCAAGGCGCCATGGTCCACTTCCCGTCGGCCCAGCTCCAGATGGGCAACCAGCAACGCCTGCTGCAGCCATTGCACCAGGGCGGGCGAAAACACCGGATTGCGGGACGCGCTCTGGTCGACCCGAGGTTGCAGCACGGCCTGCAATTCCCCGGCATCCACGCCCGCATCCTGCAGCGCTCGCATAAGAACACCCTCGGGATGCTCCAGGAGCGTCAGCAGCAAGTCTTCCACCAGCACCTCGCCGCCGCCCCGGGTGACACAACGCTCGGCGCTGCGTTCCAGGTCGCGCCGTGTGGACGCCGTCAATGCCTGGATAAGTTGTTGCAGATCCACATTCATCATATCCATCAATCCCTAATGATTTTTACTGGCCAGGATGACCACGCCGTCTGCCCGCTCATGCCCCAGCCAGCTGGTCCAGCCCAGGCGGCAGACGTTGTGCTCGCCAAGGTGCAACGGCCGGACCTCGCCCGCCGCCAACACCAGTCGCACGTCGTATTCCAAGGGGTCCCGGGCGGCGAAACGCACCAGCGCACACAGCGGCTCGTAACCCGCCCCGGTGGGCAAAAACTCGTGAAAACGCTGCCAGTCGAGTGCCAATACATGAACCCTGAACATGCCACTGCGGTCGATAAGGCACTCCCCCAGCACCAGGTCCGAACCCAACGAGCTATAGGCGCGACCAAGGTCATTGCGCTGCTCCTGGTCGATCACTACCCTGCGCTCGACCCACTGCTCGATGACCAGCCGGTTGTGCTTGAAGTAATAACGCAGCACGGTCTCGATCAGCGCGGCGGAGTGCACGCGCAGGCTCAGCAGCCCCAGGTAGGGCAACAGGCGTTTCCAGTTCAGTTGAGCCGCGCTGCGAATCGCGCTGCCACCCAGGCCCACCCATGCAAACATCTGCTCGGAAAAGGGATCGCGGGCGCCCGTTTGAAAACTCGCCTGATAACGATATTTTCGCCAGATCGGCACTATCAGCCGGTGCAGGCGATGGTGAAAAAGATCAAGAAATTCCCGCGTCGGATTACCGCCCGCTACCTCGGCAAAGGCTTGCTCGCCATAGAACGCCGGCAGCGGTGACCCTGTACCAAACAGGCCCAGCACATTGAGGCGAAGCCGTGCCCGCAAATGGCCGTGCTCGACAAAAAACTCCACAAGATCAATGTCGTTGCCGGGAAAGCCAAAGCCTGGGTTGGCCTGGAACTCCAATTGATCGTAGAGCGCATCCTCGTCCAGCGAGGGATGCGCCTCGCGCAGGCGCTCGATAATCTGCGCGACCGCCTGAAACACCGAGTACTCGCGAATCACTCGGGACAGTGCGGTTAAAGCAGGGGCTGCTGGCCCATCCGGGGTGGCCATAGGTACACGTCTCCTTGTGTGCTGATGACTCGCAGTTCGTGGTACGAGTTGAGGCTGGCGTAAAGCGCGAAGAACTCGTTGAGCACCGAGGCAAAGACGAACACGTCGCCCTCCCCCAGGTAGCCTTCAGGATCGATGGTGAGGTCAACCCGCAAGCCGCGAAATGGCAGGCCTCGGTGCAGCCGGTCTACGGGCTGGTGACTGATCGAACGGAGGGCGCCCAGCCTTCGCCTGCTGACCTTTTCCACCTGGCGGTCGTGATAACGCGGCAGGTCGTAGGTTTCGAGGATCACCCTCAAGGCGTTGATATCGGTCAATGACAGATAGTTGAGCGACATATTGCTGATGAGTCGCCACAGAAAGTCGCTGTCCAGGGGTGGCGCAAAGCTGGGGGTTGCCGCGGTGATGTTGCGAAACGAGAGAAACTCGGGCGTCTGTTCGCACGCCTGATTGATATCGCCCACCTGCAGCAGGCGTGGCAGGTTGTGGTTGGTGCAGGTCAGTTCAATCGACAGGGTTTCCTGTTCATGCACTGGACACCGGTCGAAACTCAGCCAGGTATCCAGGCCGGCATGTTGCAGGGATGGCCGCTGGCGAACGCCATAGCTGGGCGCGGCGCTGCCAAAATCGTGCTCAAACGATTCGAACGGTACATATTCCTGGTACCCGAGGCCTCCCGGCCGCCATCCCGTGACCTTGTCGACGGAAAATACACCGCAGTTCCCCCTGGCGTATTCGCCAGGCAACAACAGGTATTCGTCCTGCTTGCCGTCCAGGCGAATCGGTACGCCGTCGTGCTTGAACAGATTGACGATGGGCGTGCAGTACAGCTTCACGTTGTCCAGGGTAGGCGCCATTCGCTCAATACCGCGACCACGCATGTCGAAGCGTAACGTCACGCCATGTACCTGCTTGAGTACGTCAATAGGCAACCTGCTCAGCGCGCCAAGGCCACTCACATCGACAAACAGGTATTTGTCGGGAAAGGCGAAGTACTCCTGCAAATGGCGATAGCCACGAAAGGTATTCAACGGATAAGGGATCAGTGCCTCATCCTCGGAAAAGCCCACAGGACTGATATCGTTGCTGGACAGACGCAATGAAACAGGCTTGCCGTCGGCGCCGATGACCGGCAGCCCGTCGCGCCCGAAAGGCTGCAACTCGAACCCGTCCAGGTGACGCAAAAGCCCCAGGTAAAGCGCCTGGCTGACGGGCTGCTCCCCCGCGAGATGCAAACGCAGGCAGTTCAGTTCCAGCTCACTGAAGTTGCCCTCGGCCGTCATCTCCAGACGCAGGCAGAGCAAAGCGCCCTCGCCCTGTACCGAGTACTCCATGGCGGCCAGTTGCAGCGGCAAGACCTGCGTCGGGTAACAGGTACGAAAACGGCAGCATTCACCGTCGATCGCAATGCTTTCCACCGGTGTATCCCGCTCGACCCTGATGGCCGGCCCTGTGCGCTTGAGCGGATCAAACTGCAGCATGCTGAACGACGGCAGCGGCCGCATATAGTTGGGCCACAGCAGATGCATCAACGAGTGACTCAACTCCGGCAATTGATCATCAAGCTTCTGCCGCAGGCGACCGGTGAGGAATGCAAAACCCTCAAGCAACCGTTCTACGTCCGGGTCCTGGCCAGCGTCCCCAAGAAACGGCGCGAGTGCCGGGTTGCGCTCGCAGAAGCGTCGCCCCAACTGTCGTAGTGCGCTCAGCTCGCCCTGGTAGTAGCGGTTAAACGACATTCGGTTTGACCTCGACCCGTGCGCCGTGAGCCAGGCTGGCGCAAAAGGCGACCGCTTGCGTCATGCCATTGACTTCCATGGCCCCCTCGATGGAAAAAGCCAGCACCATCGGGTCACGGTCCTGTGGCAATGCCTTGACACGGACATCCTTCAGACGGGGTTCGTAGGCCTGGATAAAGCGCTCAATCAGGAACCGAGCCTGGCTCAACGCGTCATGCAGGCTGAGGCGCATGTCATTCAGATCAGGTAACCCGTAATCAGGTAGCGTCTGGACACTGCCCGCACGGGTGCTGAGCATTTTCGCCAGATGACCCGCCACGGATTCCACGACGCAACCTTGCGGGCTGCGCCCCACGCCGGACTCCAGGCGCTCGAAAAGGCTGCGGTTTTGGGTAATCACGTGGCGGCGGCTCATTCTTTATCGAGCTTGCCGACGAGCGACAGAGTGAAGTCTGCCCCCATGTACTTGAAGTGCGGGCGAACGCTCAGGTTGATGCGATACCAGCCGGGCTCCCCGTCGACATCACTGACAACAATGCGCGCAGCCCGAAGCGGGCGCCGTCCACGCACTTCGGTGCTGGGGTTGTCCTGGTCGGCTACGTATTGGCGAATCCATTTGTTGAGTTCCAGCTCAAGGTCGGTGCGCTCCTTCCACGACCCCAGCTGTTCACGCTGCAGCACCTTGAGATAGTGGGCCAGGCGATTGACGATCATCATGTACGGCAATTGGGTACCGAGCCGGTAATTCAGCTCGGCAGCCTTGCCTTCGGCACTGATTCCAAAAGACTTGGGTTTTTGCACCGAACTGGCGGAAAAGAACGCTGCATTGTCACTGCCCTTGCGCATGGTCAGGGCAATGAAGCCCTCTTGCGCCAGCTCGTATTCGCGTCGGTCGGATACCAGCACCTCGGTAGGAATCTTGGTTTCGATCTCGCCCATGCTGTGAAAGTGATGCAGCGGCAAGTCCTCCACTGCACCACCACTCTGCGGGCCAATAATGTTCGGGCACCAGCGATACCGGGCGAAACTGTCCGTCAAGCGGGTAGCAAAGGCATAGGCCGTATTACCCCACAGATAGTGTTCGTGGCTGCTGGCCACATGTTCCTGGTAGGCGAACGTCTTGACCGGACAATCAACGGGATCGTACGGCGTACGCAATAGAAAGCGCGGTACGGTGAGGCCGATGTAGCGGGCATCTTCGCTCTGGCGAAAACTCTGCCATTTGGCAAACTGCGGCCCTTCAAAATGGTCCTTCAGGTCCTTGAGGTCAGGCAGGCCGGTAAAGCTCTCCAGGCCGAAGAAGCCAGGGCCGGCCGCCGCAATGAACGGTGCATGGGCCATGCAGGCCACGCTGGAAACATACTGCATCAGCCTGACATCGGGAGCACTGGGGGAAAGGAAATAATTGGCGATGATTGCCCCTACGGGCTGGCCGCCGAACTGACCGTATTCGGCACTGTAGATGTGCTTGTAGAGTCCGGACTGAGTCACCTCCGGTGAGTCCTCGAAGTCATCCAGCAGGTCCTGGCGGGAGACGCTGAGCAGTTCGATCTTGATGTTTTCACGAAAATTGGTGCGATCAACCAGCAACTGCAAGCCACGCCAGGAAGACTCCAGTGCCTGGAAGTCGGGATGGTGCAGGATTTCATCCATTTGCTGGCTGAGCCTTGCGTCAATCTCGGCAATCATCCGGTCAACCAGGCGCTTCTTGACCGGCTCGCCCTCGTTTTGCGGCTTGATCAGCTCCTCGATAAATGCCGAGACTCCGCGCTTTGCAATACTGTAGGCCTCGTCGTCGGCGCTGAGGCGGGTCTGGGCAATGATGTTGTCGAGAATGCTGTACTCATCCGTGATGGGCGCATGCGACGGGCTTTGGCTGGTAGTCATGGTGTCAGTGTCCTTTTAACTGAGAGCGTCATACGGCGGAGCTGTCCAGCCCCAATTCAGCCAATACCCGCTTGCGCGAATCGTCATCGGCGAGGGCATTTTCAATGGCCTTTCGAAAGCTCGGCGTGTTGCCCAGCGGCCCCTTGAGCGCCACAAGTGCATCGCGCAGGTCCATGAGCTTTTTCAGCTCGGGTATCTGCTCAACCAGCTGTGCAGGATTGAAGTCCTTCATCGAATTGATCCTGACCCGGATCGCCAACTCGTCAGGTTCGGCTGAATCCTGCAGCCGGTTGGGGACGCTCAAGGCCAGGCTCAAGGCCTGCTTGGCCAGCACCTCGTCGAGGCTGTTCTTGTCGATGCCGACGGGCTTGCGGTCTTCGAGCTTGCGCAGGTCTTCACGCTGGGTGAAGTCACCAAGCACCAGCAATTTCAACGGCAGCTCGACCTCTTCCTGCGCAGTGCCGACGGCGGGTTTGAACGTGATATTGATGCGTTCCCTGGGGGCTACCGAACCTTCTTTCGCCATAGTGTTTCTCCTTTTTCGGGGGGCTCGAAAGCCTATTCAAGTGCCGCTTCGAGATCGAAGTGGCACAGCCTGCGATGGACATCTTCCTTGCGCTCACGCACGGAATGGCTTTGGGGCAATACGTCACAGCAGCCATGCAAGAGCTGCAGCACTTCAACCGCCAGCTCGGGCTCCCAGCGCAGCAGGCCTGAGTGCTGCAGCTCGTGGTCCAGGTGATCGAGCTGGACTTTGGCCAGGTCATGCTTGCCTGCCAGCAAACACAACCTGGCCAGGCCAAGCCGCCAATGAAACCGGGCACGATCACCTGTTGCGGTTTGCATGCCCTGCTTGAGGGACCGCACAGCCACCTTGAACCCGTCCTTGCGCAGCACGGGCATGACGTCGTGCAACGCTTTGTCCCAAGGCGCAGCCGGGGCATCAGGTGCCGACCTGAGTGGAACCGGGGCTTGCAAATGGCGGGCAACCTGGGTGTTGATCCAGCCACGGGTGACGTCGTCGGCGAAGGGTGTTCCGTCGTGGAAGCGCAGCTGTGCAAGCCCCGGCAAGCGCTGGAGCAACAGCGCGAAGTGCACTTCCAGCTCGGTCATGGCCAGGTCGGCCTGGAGTGCCTGCAGGCACTCCCACACCCGGTACAAGCCGTCGAACCAGAAAGGTGCTCCGGCCAGGCTGCCTTCAAGCTCCAGCAGCAGGTCGGTATACTGCCCTTGGGCAAAGCGCTCCTGGTACCGCTTGAGCTTGTCGGGCGCCGGCCCGCGCAAAGGCGTTACCTGTTCGCTGTCACAGTCCGGAAGACTGGTGATCGTCAGCCAGGTCAACGTTCGGTTCAGACGCAGTGCGCGCAGGTCCGTGGCATTCTGGCGCTGCCACCAGGCCGACAAGGGCCGGGCATGTTCCTGCAGCGTGCGCAGCAGCTTGTGGGCGTCCTTTTCGTTTTCCACAATGGGCTCGGGCGCCATCAACTGAGTCGCGACCTGCCTGATATGGGCGATCACCCCTGTGCTACCGCCTGCTGGAGGTTCGCTTTCGGTGGACTGTTGCAATCGGTCCGACAGCTGCCTGCGAACCGGCAGTAACAGTGGCGCATCTTCGAGAAGGTGTTCGGTCCACAACTCGTCCAGCCGCGCCAGGTGTTCGAGCATGCAGTGGAACAAGGGCCGCTGATCCTTGAGCGAAACAGGTTGTGCAAGCACCTGATCGAGGCGCGGGACCAGCCAGCCAAAGGCGGCACTGCGGGTACGCAGCTTGCCCGGATAAACGACCGCCCAATGATGCTCACAGAGGTAGCGCAGCAATCCGAGGCCTGCGAGTAGCCCGGGGAAGGACTCGCGCTGATGCAAGGCCCAGGTCAACCAGACAGCGACCCGCAAGTCCTTGGACTGGTGGCGTAACAGCGCCTCGCTTTTTTCCACGACCCATTGCCAGTCAGGCTGACTGTTTCCGTGAATGGAGTGCGCCTTGCCCAGTTCAGTTTCAAGCGCCTCATACTCGGTCGAAAAACGCATATCGGCCCCCGCATAACTCGTTTTCGAGTTGGGTGCCTGCGCAAGTTCGAGGTAATAATCGGAAAGCCTGTCTGAGTAAACCATTATGGGCCGCACTTTACTTTCCTGAGCATGTTCAGTGAACTAATGGCCATTCAAGCGCACATCAGGACATTGATTAAAGTTTGCCTTCCCTACGAGAAGAGCACGAACCTTATCCATGCAAAAAGCATTGTTCAAGCCACCAAATAGCAGTTAAGGAGTTTCCTACAAGAATAGAAAAATCACCGACGCGCAAGAATTTGCGCAGCCAAAGCGATAGGCTTCATCATGAATGAGGTGAACTCTGCGAATAACAACGCCCATCAACATGAGCAACTAACTGCACACCCCTGCGCAAACAAATACAACTAAATCGAATTAAAACCTTTAATGCCGCTCAAAATGAAAACCAATAAAACCTTACCCCCCTGCTTTCATTGACGCTCGAACTTTCCGGCACGCTTCTTGATATCGAGCATTACCCGGCCGGCAAGTCCGTCGGCCGGGACGACCTCATTTATCAGGCAAGGAAACCCGTCATGCCAACACCCGCGTATCTATCCATCACCGGCACCAAGCAAGGCTTGATCACGGCAGGCACGTTCACCCAGGACTCGGTCGGCAACATTTACCAGGAAGGCCATGAAGACCAGATCCTGGTGGAAGCATTCCAGCATCAGGTGATCATTCCCCGTGACCCGCAATCCGGCCAGCCCACCGGCCAGCGTGTGCACAAGCCCCTGATGATCAGCAAGGTATTCGATAAATCGTCGCCATTGCTGTTCAGCGCATTGACCTCCGGGGAAATGGTCAAGTGCCGGCTTGAGTGGTACCGAACCTCTTCAGCCGGAACCCAGGAACACTACTTCACCATCGAGTTGGAAGACGCGATCCTGGTGGACATCCAGTCACGGATGCCCAACTGCCAGGACCCGAACAACGCACACTTCACGCACCTGGAGGATGTGTATTTCACTTACCGGAAAATCGTCTGGACCCATGAGGTCTCCGGTACCTCTGGCTCTGATGACTGGCGCAGCCCGGTAGCCGGCTAAGCAGCCACCGAAACAGAAACGGCATCGCCATGGACGGCACCGTTTCTGTCGGCCACTAGACCATCGCCAGCGGATGCTTGCGCTTCGGCGCCCCAAAAACCCGGTCAATCGCGTCCAGGTCGTGCTCATCAAGCACCAGCTTCGCCGCTGCGGCATTGAGCCGGACATGCTCTGGCGTAACAGCCTTGGGAATCGCGATCACACCGTCCTGGCGCAAGACCCAGGCCAGGGAAACCTGGGCGGGTGTGACCTCGTGGCGACGGGCAATTTGCTTGAGGGTCGGGCTGGCCAACAGCTCGCCACCCTGGGCGATGGGACAGTAGGCCATCAAGGGTAAATTGTGTTGCTGCCACCATGGCAGCAGGTCGAACTCGATGCCGCGCTCCTCGATGTTGTAGAGCACCTGATTGGTGGCACAGGCCGGGGAAGCCAGCTCCTGCAGGTCTGCCACATCAAAGTTGGACACACCCCAACGACCGATCTTGCCTGCCTCACGCAAGCGCTCGAAGGCTTCTACCGTTTCTTCAAGGGGGTATTGCCCACGCCAATGCAACAGATACAGATCAATGTAGTCGGTGCCCAGGCGCTGGAGGCTGGCCTCACATGCACGTGGAATGCCCTTGTGGCTGGCATTGTGCGGGTACACCTTGCTGACCAGGAACACCTGGTCGCGCTTGCCGCGAATCGCCTCGCCGACGACTTCTTCGGCACCGCCTTCGCCATACATTTCAGCGGTATCGATCAGGGTCATGCCCTCATCGATACCCAGTTGCAACGCGGCCACTTCGGCGCTGCGCTTGCCGGGATCCTCGCCCATGCGCCAGGTCCCCTGGCCGATGACAGGGACGGGTACGCCGGCCAGATCAATGGTGCGCATGACAACCTCCTGATGAATTTGCGAATTAACAGTGTGGCACCGACTGGACAAAAGGGTTCAATCGAAGGAAGGTGGCCCTTTCCATCCCAGCCATAGAAAGGGCATGCAATGCTGTTTGTGGTCATGTTGGGGGGTAAGCACCCCCGGGCGAAAATCGAAGTGCATGATGTGGTGTTCGCCGTCGCCGACACCCTGGAAGCCGCCTACCCGCAACTGCGCGAGGGCTGGTTCGGCAGCCAGAAAGGTGTGCATATCGACTCCTGGATGACGGTGGATGGCGTTGACGGCTGGAAAGTCCAGCTCAGCCACCTGGCGCCGAACGCCGGGGCGCCGCGCCTGTACTTCATCAACCTGGGCGGGTATGAATCGAACGTCTTTGGCGAGGCACACCACTACCTGCTGGTGGTTGCGCGCACGGCCAGGGAGGCGGCAGCCCAAGGCAAACAGCAGATGCTCACGCACTGGACGCAATCCCACACCGACGGCGTACTAAATATCGACGACTGCCTGCCCATCGACCTGGTAGACGGGCGCTACATCCACCTGGAACCCGGCGTACACCGCCCGGTCGTCACGCGAAACGACTACATCGTACTGCCCTGACCGGCTCCTACCCGAACGGGGTATGGCGCCCCACCCGCCACCTGCCTGAAAGTGCAATCAGCCCCTCGGCCTGACAACAAGCACAACATCAAGGTGGGTTCGCCATGCATAAAGCCGTTATCGCCCTGTTCAGCGCTGTCTTGCTTGCATCAACGTCCGTCAGCCAGGCCGCTGACGACCCGGGCAACACCTTGCGCATCTACAACTGGGCCGATTACATCGGGGAACACACCCTCGCCGACTTCGAGAAAGCCACCGGCATCAAGGTGATCTACGACACCTACGACTCCTACGAAACCGTGCAGGGCAAGCTGCTGTCCGGGCGCTCGGGTTATGACCTGGTGGTGCTCAACGCGTCCCTGGTGCCGCTGCTGATCAAGGCCAAGGCCTTCCAGCCCCTCAACAAAGCGCTGCTGCCGGACTGGAACAACCTCGACCCGCAAGTGCTGAAAAGCCTGGAAACCCATGATCCGGGCGTGACCTATTCGGCGCCCTACACCTGGGGCAGCAATGGCGTGACCTACAACATCGACAAGATCAAGGAACGCATGCCGGATGCGCCCATCGGCTCCCTGGCGATGATCTTCGATCCCAAGATCGTTTCGCGCTTCGCCGACTGTGGCATCACCTTCATGGACTCCCCTACCGACATGATCCCGCTGGCCCTGACCTACCTCGGCCTGGACCCCAACAGCGTGGCGCCCAAAGACCTCAAGGCCGCTCAGGACGTGCTGATGGCCGTGCGCCCGTACATCCGCAAATTCGACTCCAGCGGCTTTATCAACGGCCTGGCCAATGGCGAGCTGTGCATGGCCACCACCTGGTCCGGCGACTACGCCACGTCCCAGGCCCGGGCGGCGGAAGCCGGGGCCAAGGTCAACCTGAGTTACTTCATCCCCAGGGAAGGCTCGCTGATCTGGTTCGACAACTTCTACATCCCGGCCGACGCGCCCCATGTGGCGAATGCCCACAAGTTCATCGAGTTCCTCCTGCAACCCGAGGTTATCGCCGGCGTCAGCAACACCATTCACTACGCCAACAGCAACCTGGCCTCCAAGCCCTTCGTAAATGCCGATATACGCGACAACCCGGCCATCTACCCGGACCCGGCGACGATGCAGCGCTTGTTCACCCAGAAAAGCCAGTCCCAAGCTGCCGTGCGCCTGATCACCCGTACCTGGAACGCCGTGAAGACCGGCAAGTGAAACCCAGCCATTGAAGGTAAACGCCATGACCCTACCAAATCCTGACTTTTTCGCCCAGTTCGACCACGACCAACTGGACGCCGCCGACAAGGCCCATTACATGCACGGTTTTCATATGTTCGACGAACACCGTGAACAAGGCTCACTGAATATCGCGGCGGGTGACGGCGCCTACATCTACGACACCGCCGGCAACCGCTACCTGGATGCGGTCGGCGGCATGTGGTGTACGAATATCGGCCTGGGCCGCGAGGAAATGGCAGACGCCATCGCCAACCAGGTTCGCCAGCTGGCGTACTCCAACCCGTTCTGCGACATGGCCAACGTCACCGCCATCGAACTGTGCGCCAAGCTTGCCAGTCTGGCCCCTGGCGATCTTGATCATGTGTTCCTGACCACCGGCGGTTCCACGGCTGTCGATACCGCCTATCGTCTGGTGCAGTTCTATCAGAACAGTCGCGGCAAGCATGAGAAGAAACACATCATCTCGCGCTTCAGTGCGTATCACGGCTCGACGTTCCTCACGATGTCCATCGGCAACAAGGCCGCCGACCGCGCGCCGGAATTCGACTTCATGAGCGACTTGTTCCACCACATTTCGTGCCCCAACTACTACCGGGCGCCGCAGGGCATGAGCGAGGCGCAGTTCCTCGATTTCCTGGTGGATGAGTTCGAAGACAAGATCCTGACCATCGGCGCCGACAAAGTGGCCGCGTTCTTTGCCGAACCGATCATGGGCTCGGGCGGCGTGATCATTCCGCCCAAGGGTTACCACCGGCGCATGTGGGAAGTCTGCCAACGTTATGACCTGCTCTACGTGGCGGATGAAGTGGTGACGTCCTTCGGCCGGCTGGGAAAATTCTTTGCCTCCCAGGAAGTGTTCGACATGCAACCGGACATCATCACCACCGCCAAGGGCCTGACGTCCGGCTACCTGCCGTTGGGCGCGTGTATTTTCTCGGAGCGCATCTGGCAAGTGATCGGCGAGCCGGGCAAGGGCCGCTGCTTTACCCACGGGTTCACCTACAGCGGCCACCCGGTGAGTTGTGTGGCGGCGCTGAAGAACATCGAGATCATCGAGCGGGAAAACCTGCTGGCCCATGTCGAAGACGTCGGTGTGTACCTCGAACAGCGCCTGCAAACCCTGGCCAACCTGCCGCTGGTGGGCGATGTGCGCTGCCAGCGGCTGATGGCCTGCATTGAGTTCGTCGCCGACAAACACACCAAGGCGCTGCTGCCGGACGCGGTGAACATCGGCGAGAAGATCCACCTGCGGGCCCAGGCCAAAGGCTTGCTGGTACGGCCCATTGGCCACCTGAATGTGATGTCGCCGCCGCTGATCATCACCCATGCCCAGGTGGATCAAGTGGTGGAAATCCTGCGCCAGTGCATCCTCGACACCGCCGAAGAGCTGCGCCAGAGCGGCGAGTATCAAGGCCGATGAGCCTGGGCGCCCCGGTGCTTTTGCCGGGGCCCTGGCCGGCGGGTAGACTGGCCGGCATGAACGAGCATGCCGATCACTGCCCTGCCCCGTCCTTCCAGGTGCTTGACGCCTGGAATGGTGCGTTGGCCCACGCCTTCGCCAGCGTCGACGAAGCGTCATTCCTTGAACACCTGGCCTGCGCCCTCAGTGCGCTGACCCCTATCGAATCGATGATGATCAGCCTGGAGCGCCAGGGCCAGGCGCCACACTTGCTCTACCAGCAAGGCATCCCCCGGCCGCACTACGAAGAGATCATCAACCGTTACTTCTCCCGGGGCTACCTGCTGGACCCGTTCTGCCTCGCGGTAGACAAGGGCCTGGCCGAAGGTTTCTACCACCTGGCGCAGATCGCCCCGGACGATTTCTTCAACAGCGAGTACTACAAAACCTACTACCTGCGCAGCGGCGGCGCCCAGGAGAGCTACTACATCGTCGACCTGTGCCCCAACAGCAAGATTTCGTTGTGCATGTTCCAGGGGCTGAGTGCCGGCCAGTTCAGCGACGAACAACTGGCACTGCAACGAACCGCCCAACCCATCGTGCGCGAACTGCTGCGCCGCTTCGGCACCACGGGCGGGCTGTGCAAGGTGATCAGCGACGAGGCCTTCACCCAGACCCAGGTGCATCAGCAGATTGAAGCGGCGTTCATGCATTTTGGCAGCGGCGTATTGACCGTGCGCGAACGGGAAATCGCCCATCTGATATTGCGTGGGCACTCGGTGAAATCCACCGCGCAGGTGCTGGGCATTTCCCCGGAAACCGTGCGCATGCACCGCAAGCATTTGTATACCAAGCTTGAAATCAACTCCCAGGCGGAGCTGTTTGCGCTGTTTATCGATTGGCTGACCCACAGCGGCGTAATGGCCCGATCCTGACCGTCCAGGCAACCCAGGGGAACTTTGCCAGGAAATAACCACCTGAATCCGGTACGCTCAGCATTTTTACCCAAGGAGATACCCCTCATGGCCAAAGCCACCGCCCGTCACATCCTCGTTGCCACCGAAGACAAGTGCAACGAACTGAAAGCGCAAATCGAAGGCGGCGCCGACTTCGCCGAAGTTGCCAAAGCCAACTCGTCCTGCCCGTCCAGCCGTCAAGGCGGCGACCTGGGTTCGTTCGGCCCGGGCCAAATGGTCAAGGAATTCGACACCGTCGTATTCAGCGCCCCGGTCAACACCGTGCAAGGCCCAGTGAAAACCCAGTTCGGTTATCACCTGCTGGAAGTAACCAGCCGTCAGGACTGATCCAGTCCGCGCTAATGTTTAAAACAACGGCCCGCCCTTTGGTGGGCCGTTGTGCATCTGTGACAGTGTGATGACTGGCGAGGCGTACGCGCATAGCGTACAAATCCCTTTACCTCTTCACCCGGCGCCCAAGGCTGATAATGCGAGTCGCTTTTTCTACCCTGTTTTGCTCCACCCTGGCCCTGTTGCTGGCCAGCACCGCCGTGATCGCCGCGCCGCAATCGGCATTGACCGTGTACGGCGAGCCGGCCAAATACCAACCCGGCTTCACCCATTTCGACTACGCCAACCCCAATGCCCCCAAGGGCGGCAGCCTGCGGCGTTCGGCGATCGAAATCGGGCGCTACGACCATGTACTGCCTTATGGCGACAAAGGCATCGGGGTCAGCCAGGTCGACGGCTGGCTGTATTCGCCCCTGGCCCTGCGTTCGCTGGACGAGCCCTACACGGTCTACGGCCTGGTGGCGGAAAAGATGGAGCGGTCAGACGACGGTCTGTCCCTGCGTTTCTACCTGAACCCCAAGGCGCGCTTCGCCGATGGCCAACCGATCACCGCCGAAGACGTGCGTTACTCCTTTGACCTGCTGATGACCCAGGGCAGCCTGCGCTACCGCACGCTGTTCGCCGACGTCAAACACGTCGAAGTCGAAGGCCCGCGCCAGGTGCGCTTCGATTTCGCAAGCAATGAAAACCGCACCCTGCCCCTGGATGTCGCGACCCTGCCGGTGTTCCCCGAGCATTGGTGGAAGACCCGCAACTTCGCCGACGGCGGCGGCTACGAGATTCCCCTCGGCAGCGGCCCCTACACCATCAGCAAGGTGGATGCCGGCAACACCATCACGTTCAAGCGTGACCCGAACTGGTGGGGCAAGGACCTGCCCATCAGCCGCGGCCTGTACAACTTCGATCACCTGAGCCTGGAATACTTCGGCGACACCGAAGTGGCGCGCCAGGTCCTGCGGGGCGGCGCCTATGACTTCAACCGCGAATTCTCTGCCACCGGCTACTCCATCGGCTACAACGGCCCGGCCCTCGATGATGGCCGCCTGCAACGCGCGCACCTGGCCAAGGAGGCACCGCAGCCGGCCCAGGGCTACGTGTTCAACGTGCAAAAACCGATGTTCAAGGACCGCCGCGTGCGCCAGGCCCTGGCCATGCTGTGGGACTTCGAGTGGGCCAACCGGCAGATGATGCGCAACATGTACATCCGCCAGCAGAGCTTCTTCTCCAACAGCCCGCTGGCGGCGACCCAACTACCGGATGCCCAGGAACTGGCGATTCTGGAACCTTTGCGCGGGCAGATTCCCGACGAAGTCTTCACCCAGGTGTTCAAGGCCCCCACCACCGACGGTACCGGGATGATCCGCGACAAGCAGCTGCAAGCCCTGGCCCTGCTGGAACAGGCCGGCTGGAAGCCCGACGGTGACAAGCTGGTGAATGCCGAGGGCGAGCCGCTGGAGTTCACCTTCCTCAACGCCCAGAACGGCCTTGAGCGCCTGTTGTTGCCGTACAAGCGCAACCTGGCGCAGATCGGCATCACCCTCAACATCCGCCGCATTGACTCCTCGCAATACGTCAACCGCCTGATGGCCCGGGACTACGACATGATCGTCACCGGCTTCCCGGTTACCACCTCGCCGGGGATGGAGCTGTACAACTACTTCGGTTCCGCCGCCGCGTTTGATACCGGCGCCAACAACTACATGGTGCTGAAAGACCCGGCCGTCGACAGCCTGATCAACGGCCTGGTCAAGGCTGATACCCAGTCGCTGATGCTCAGTTACGCCCACGCCCTGGACCGCGTGCTGCAATGGAATTACCTGTGGATCCCCAACTACTACCCGCCGGGCACCTCCGCCGCGTGGTGGAACCGCTTTGGCCGCCCGGCCGTGGAAGCCAAGACCGATGAGGCCCTGGAAACCTGGTGGGAAATCAGCCCCACGCCGCTGACCAATGAACAGATGAAAGCCGAACTGACCAAACGCCCGGGAGCCCGCTGATGTTTGCCTATATCGTGCGGCGCTTGCTGCTGATCATTCCCACCCTGGTGATTATCCTGCTGGTGAATTTCGTTATCGTGCAGGCCGCGCCCGGCGGGCCGGTGGAACAGGCCATCGCCCACCTGCAAGGCATCGGTGGCGGTGGCGTCGGCGGCTCGTCTGCCGAAAGCCTCAGCAGCGGTTCACGGGCCAGCCGAGGCCTGGACCCGAAACTGATCAAGGACATCGAAAAACAATACGGCTTCGACAAGCCCGCGCCGGAACGCCTGTGGCTGATGCTCAAGAGCTACGCCCAGTTGGACTTCGGCAACAGCTTCTTCCGTGGCAAAAGCGTGACCGACCTGATCCTCGAAAAGATGCCGGTGACCATTTCCCTCGGCCTGTGGGCCACCTTGATCACCTACCTGGTGTCGATCCCGCTGGGGATTCGCAAGGCGGTGCGCCATGGCAGCAGTTTTGATGTGTGGAGCAGCACCGCGATCGTGATTGGCTATGCGATGCCGGCGTTCCTGTTTGCGATGTTCCTGATCGTGGTGTTCGCCGGCGGCACTTCGTTGAACTGGTTCCCGGTGCGCGGGCTGGTCTCGGAAAACTTCGACCAGTTGAGCACCGTCGGCAAGATCGCCGATTACTTCTGGCACCTGGTACTGCCGGTCAGCGCCCTGGTGATCGGCGGCTTCGCCACCTTGACCATCCTCACGAAAAACTCGTTCCTCAATGAAATCACCCGCCAGTACGTGGTCACCGCCCGGGCCAAAGGCTTGAGTGAACGCCGGGTGCTTTACGGGCATGTGTTCCGCAACGCCATGCTGCTGGTGATCTCGGGGATTCC
Organism: Pseudomonas sp. I8001; assembly: GCF_013385345.1. Lineage (NCBI taxonomy): Bacteria > Pseudomonadati > Pseudomonadota > Gammaproteobacteria > Pseudomonadales > Pseudomonadaceae > Pseudomonas > Pseudomonas sp. I8001. The sequence continues at coordinate 41,840 of NZ_JACAQC010000001.1, read as the reverse complement.
CCAGGCATTTATCGCGGTGTTCTTTGCCGGCTCGCTGCTGATCGAGGTGATCTTCTCCCTCGACGGCCTCGGTCGCATGAGCTACGAAGCTGCAGTTTCACGGGATTATCCGGTGGTGTTCGGTTCGTTGTTTATCTTCACGCTGTTTGGCCTTTTGATAAAACTCATCGGTGACCTCTGCTACACCCTGGTGGACCCGCGTATCGACTTCGCCGCGAGGAACGCCTGATGCTCAAGCTCTCTCCCGTGGCCCGTCGGCGCTTTGAACGCTTCAAGAAAAACCGCCGCGGCTGGTGGTCGCTGTGGCTGTTTATCGGCCTGTTTATCCTGACCCTCGGCGGCGAGTTGATCGCCAATGACAAACCCCTGGTGCTCAGCTACCAGAACGAGCTGTATTTCCCGGTGTTCAAGCGCTACACCGAGCAGGAGTTCGGCGGGCAACTGCCGTTCCAGGCGGATTACCGCAGTGAATACGTGCAGAACCTGATCAAGAAGGACGGTGGCTGGATGCTGTTTCCGCCAATCCCGTTCAGCGACGACACCCCCAACTATGAGCTGACCCGCCCTGCCCCCAGCCCGCCATCGAGCGTGAACTGGCTGGGCACCGATGACCAATCCCGCGACGTGCTGGCGCGGGTGATCTTCGGCGCCCGGGTGTCGATCCTGTTTGCCCTGGCCCTCACCGCCATCAGCGCCGCCATCGGCATCGCGGCCGGTGCGTTGCAGGGATATTACGGCGGCTGGGTCGACTTGCTCGGGCAACGAATATTGGAAGTGTGGTCCGGGCTGCCGGTGCTGTATCTGTTGATCATCCTGTCAGGGTTTGTCGAACCGAATTTCTGGTGGCTGCTGGGGATCATGGCGCTGTTTTCCTGGCTGGCCCTGGTGGACGTGGTGCGCGCCGAGTTCCTGCGGGGGCGCAACCTGGAGTACGTCAAGGCCGCGCGGGCGTTGGGCCTGGGGGACGGCAAGATCATCCGCCGGCATATCCTGCCGAACGCGATGACCGCTACCCTGAGCTACCTGCCGTTCATTTTGACCGGGGCGATTTCTACCCTGAGCGCCCTGGATTTCCTCGGTTTCGGCATGCCCGCCGGCAGCGCGTCATTGGGTGAGCTGATCGCCCAGGGCAAGCAGAACCTGCAAGCACCATGGCTGGGGCTGACCGCGTTTTTCACCCTGGCGCTGATCCTGTCGTTGCTGGTGTTTATCGGCGAGGCGTTGCGTGACGCCTTCGACCCACGCTCATGAAGGCCGTTGAGATGACTGAAAACCTGATCGAGATTCGCGACCTGAGTGTCGCCTTCAACGGCCAGACCGTGGTGCGCAAGCTGTGCCTGGACGTGCGCCCCGGCGAGTGCCTGGCGCTGGTGGGCGAGTCGGGTTCGGGCAAATCGGTGACCGCCCATTCGATCCTGCAACTGCTGCCCGAAGCCGGCACCGAAACCACCGGCTCGGTGCGCTATCGCGGCCAGGAACTGCTCGGCGCCTCGCCCGCCACCCTGCAAAAACTGCGGGGCAACCGGATTGCGATGATCTTCCAGGAGCCGATGACGTCCCTGAATCCGCTGCACAGCATCGAGAAGCAGATCGGCGAAACCCTGCTGTTGCACAAGGGCCTGGGCGGCAAACAGGCCCAGGCGCGGATCCTCGAATTGCTCGAACTGGTGGGCATCCAGAAGCCCCGGGAACGCCTCAAGGCCTACCCCCACCAACTCTCCGGCGGCCAGCGCCAGCGGGTGATGATCGCCATGGCCCTGGCCTGTGAACCGGAACTGCTGATTGCCGATGAGCCGACGACTGCACTGGATGTGACGGTGCAGCGCAAGATCCTGCTGCTGCTCAAGTCCCTGCAACAACGCCTGGGCATGTCGCTGCTGCTGATCAGCCACGACCTCAACCTGGTGCGCAGCATTGCCCAGCGGGTGTGCGTGATGAAGGCCGGGGAGATTGTCGAACAGGCGGATTGCGAAACCCTGTTCTGCGCCCCGCAGCACCCTTACAGCCGCCTGCTGCTGGATGCTGAACCGGCAGGCATCGTCTTGAACCACGAGGCGCGGGAGACGGTGTTGCAGGTGGATAACCTGAGTGTGCAGTTCCCGCTGGGCGGCGGGCTGTTCCGGCGCAAGCAGTACCTGCAAGCGGTGGATGGCATCAGCCTGGAGGTACAGCGCGGCAAGACACTGGGGATTGTCGGCGAGTCCGGCTCGGGCAAATCCACCCTGGGCCAGGCGATTCTGCGGCTGCTGGATTCCAGCGGCACGATTCGCTTCCAGGGCGAGGCCCTCGACGGCCTGACGCAAAAGCAGATGCAACCGTGGCGCAAGCAGATGCAGGTGGTGTTCCAGGACCCGTTCGGCAGCCTCAGCCCGCGGATGTCGGTGGCGCAGATCATCAGCGAAGGCCTGGAAGTGCATGCCCCGTGCAGCCTCAAGGACCGCGAAGCCCAAGTGATCCGCGTGCTGGAAGACGTGGGCCTGGACCCTGCCAGCCGCCATCGCTACCCCCATGAATTCTCCGGCGGCCAGCGCCAGCGCATCGCCATCGCCCGTGCGCTGGTGCTCAAGCCGGCGCTGATCCTGCTGGACGAACCCACCTCGGCGCTGGACCGTACCGTGCAGAAACAGGTGGTCGCCCTGCTGCTTGAGCTGCAGGAAAAGTACGGCCTGACGTACCTGTTTATAAGCCATGACCTCGCGGTGGTGCGGGCCCTGGCCCACGACATGATCGTGATCAAGGACGGCAAGGTGGTGGAACGCGGGCCCAGCGATGAAGTGTTTGCCGCGCCTCAACACCCTTACACCCGGGAACTCCTCGCGGCGGCGCACCCATGAGCACCACCGGCAGCCTCAAGGATTACCAATATGTTCGCGGCCTGGCGATCCAGTCGCTGTTCGAGATCATCGAGCAGTCCAGCGAAGGCACGGTGATTGTCGACGGTGACGCGAACATCGTCTGGATGAACGAGCGCTACGCGAAGCGCTTCGGCCTGAAAAGCGCCGACGAAGCCATCGGGCAACCCTGCGAGCAGGTGATTTCCAACAGCCTGTTGCGCCAGGTGGTGCGTAACGACCAGCCGATATTGCTGGATATTCAGGACACGCCCAAAGGCCCGCTGGTGGTGATGCGCCTGCCGATCCATGACGACGCCGGCAAGGTGATCGGCGCCATCGGGTTTGCGTTGTTTGATGAGCTGCGCAACCTGTCGCCGCTGATCGAGCGTTACCTGAGCATGCAGCGGGAACTGGCTTCCACTCGGTCGCTGCTGAGGTCGCGGCAGAGTAAATACAACTTCGCGCACTTTATCGGCACCAGCGCGGCCAGCCTGGAAGTCAAACGTCGGGCGCGGCGCAGTGCGAGTGCGGAGTCGCCTGTGTTGCTGCTGGGGGAAACCGGGACCGGCAAGGAGCTGCTGGCCCAGGCGATTCACGGTGCATCGCCTCGCGCCCATAAAGCTTTCGTCAGCATCAACAGCGCAGCCATCCCGCATGATTTGCTGGAGGCGGAATTCTTCGGCACCGCGCCCGGCGCATTTACCGGTGCCGACCGCAAGGGCCGCCCCGGCAAGTTGCAGATTGCCCAGGGCGGCACGCTGTTTCTGGATGAGATCGGCGACATGCCGCTACCACTGCAAAGCAAATTGCTGCGGGTGTTGCAGGAGAAAGAGTTCGAGCCGGTGGGCTCCAACGAGATGATCCACAGTGATGTGCGGGTGATTGCGGCCACGTCCATGGACCTGGAAGCGGCAATCAAGCGCGGGGAGTTTCGGGCGGACCTGTATTACCGGCTGAATGTGCTGCCGATCCAGGTGCCGCCGTTGCGCGCGCGGCTGGATGATTTGCCGGCGTTGAGCGAGGCGATTCTGGAGGAGTTGCGCAGCCAGCATGAGCTGGACCGCGAGGCCTTGGCGTTATTGGCGCAGCATGCGTGGCCGGGGAATATCCGCGAGCTGCGCAATGTGCTGGAGCGGGCGGCGCTGTTGAGTGATGACCTGGTGCTGGATGCCAGTGAAATTCGCGCAGCAATTGGTACATTCAGCCCGGTTGAGCAGAGTTCGGTAGAGACCGTTGAGGGCGAGAGTTTCAGCGCGGCCCGGGAGCGGTTTGATCGGCAGGTGATTGGGGCGGCGTTGAAGCACTGTGAGGGGAATGTGGTGGGGGCGGCGAAGCGGCTGGGGCTGGGTCGGTCGACCTTGTATAAGAAAATGGTTGCCTTGGGCATCGCCTAGTCTCCAAAAAGAGACAACAATCTCATATCAAAGACAATCGACTGTGGGAGCTGGCTTGCCTGCGATAGCAGTGGGTCAGCCAACACTTTCATCCGCTGACAAACCGCCATCGCAGGCAAGCCAGCTCCCACATTTGATCAGCGCCAGTCTCAAATCAGAGACAAACTTCAAAATTCAAACCTAAAAAAACAATATTATCTTTATATTTCAACAGGTTAATAACTTGGCACACATCTCGCTAAAGCCCCTCCCCACCGCCTCACCCCCACAAAAATAACAATCAGATGGAGACACACCATGAGTGTGATCATTGCCCTCGCCGCTCTGGCGCTGCTGATGCTGGCCGCCTACCGTGGCTACAGCGTCATCCTGTTCGCCCCCATCGCCGCCCTCGGCGCCGTGCTGCTCACCGACCCTTCCGCCGTCGCTCCCGCGTTCACCGGGGTGTTCATGGAGAAAATGGTCGGCTTCCTCAAGCTGTATTTCCCGGTATTCCTGCTCGGCGCGGTGTTCGGCAAGCTGATTGAAATCTCCGGTTTCTCGCGCTCCATCGTCGCCGCCGCGATCCAGTTGCTCGGCACCCGCCAGGCGATGCTGGTGATCGTGCTGGTGTGCGCCCTGCTGACCTACGGCGGCGTGTCGCTGTTCGTGGTGGTGTTCGCGGTGTACCCGTTTGCCGCCGAGATGTTCCGCCAAAGCAATATCCCCAAGCGCCTGCTGCCGGCGACCATCGCCCTCGGCGCGTTCTCGTTCACCATGGACGCCTTGCCCGGCACGCCGCAGATCCAGAACATCATCCCCAGCACCTTTTTCAACACCACCGCCTGGGCCGCGCCGTGGCTGGGGCTGATCGGCACGATCTTCGTGTTCTGCGCCGGCATGCTGTACCTGGCCCGCCAGCGCAACAAGGCCCAGCGCGCCGGTGAAGGCTATGGGACCGAGCTGCGCAACGAGCCGGAAACCGCCGAAGACATCAAGCTGCCCAACCCATGGATCGCCCTGTCGCCGCTGCTGCTGGTGGGCATCATGAACCTGCTGTTCACGCACTGGATTCCGCTGTGGTACGGCAAGACCCACACCCTCAGCCTGCCGGGCATGAGCGTGCCGGTGCAGACCGAAGTCGCCAAGCTCACGGCAATCTGGGCAGTGCAGGCGGCGTTGCTGGTGGGAATCATCGTAGTGCTGGTATTCGGCTTCTCGGCGATTCGCAGCAAGCTCGCCGAGGGCAGCAAGAGCGCGGTCAGCGGGGCATTGCTGGCGGCGATGAACACCGCTTCGGAATACGGTTTTGGTGCGGTGATCGCCTCGCTGCCGGGCTTCCTGGTGCTGGCGGACTGGCTCAAGGGCATTCCCAACCCATTGGTCAACGAAGCGATTACCGTGACCCTGCTGGCCGGTATCACCGGTTCCGCCTCGGGCGGCATGAGCATTGCGCTGGCGGCCATGTCGGAGAGCTTTATTTCAGCGGCCCATGCGGCCAATATCCCTCTTGAAGTACTGCACCGGGTCGCCGCCATGGCCAGTGGCGGCATGGACACCCTGCCCCACAACGGCGCCGTGATCACGCTGCTGGCGGTCACCGGGCTGACCCACCGCGAAGCCTATAAAGATATTTTCGGCATCACGATCATCAAGACCCTCGCGGTGTTCGTGGTGATTGGTACTTTCTACGCCACCGGCATTGTGTGAGGTTGATATGACGACATTGAACGGCAAGACCGCCCTGGTCACCGGTTCCACCAGCGGCATCGGCCTGGGCATCGCCCTGAGCCTGGCCAAGGCCGGCGCCAACCTGATCCTCAACGGCTTCGGCGATGCCAGCGCGGTGATCGCCCAGGTGCAGGCCTTCGGCGGCAAGGTCGGGCATCATCCGGCCGACGTCAGCGACCCGGCGCAGATCGCCGAGATGATCGCCTACGCCGAGCGCGAGTTTGGCGGCATCGACATTCTGGTGAACAACGCCGGGATCCAGCATGTGGCGCCGGTGGACGAATTCCCGGTGGAGCGCTGGGATTCGATCATTGCGATCAACCTGTCGTCGGTCTTCCACAGCACGCGTTTGAGCCTGCCGGGCATGAAAGCCAAGGGTTGGGGACGGATCGTCAATATCGCCTCGGTGCATGGGCTGGTGGGTTCGGTGGGCAAGGCGGCTTACGTCGCTGCCAAGCACGGGGTGATCGGGCTGACCAAGGTGGTGGGCCTGGAGACCGCCCAGAGTAATGTCACCTGCAATGCCATCTGCCCGGGCTGGGTGCTGACGCCGCTGGTGCAGAAGCAGATTGATGACCGGATTGCCAGCGGGATTGACCCGCAGCAGGCGCAGCAGGATTTGCTGGCGGAGAAGCAGCCGTCGCTGGAGTTCGTGACACCGCCGCAATTGGGGGAGCTGGTGCTGTTCCTGTGCAGCGAAGCCGGCAGCCAGGTGCGGGGCGCGGCGTGGAATATCGACGGTGGCTGGCTGGCCCAGTAAACGACGATTCCCAAGACACCGCAGCTCAAATGTGGGAGCGAGCAAGCCCGCTCCCACATTTTGATCGGTGTCGTTAGATAGATCAGATAATAAAAAAGAGATTTCCTTATGTCCGAAATACTCTGGCAACCCTCCCCCGAACGCATCCACAACACCCGGATGGACCAGTTCCGGCGCTTCATCAATGATCGCCATGCCTTGCAGATCGGCGACTACCCGGCCCTGCACCAGTGGAGCATCGACCAGCGCCCGGACTTCTGGCAGTCGATTGTCGAGTTTTTTGAGGTGCAGTTCCGCACGCCGCCCAGCGCGGTGCTGATCGAAGACGCCGAGATGCCCAGCGCCCAGTGGTTTCCCGGCGCTACCCTGAACTTTGCCGAACACCTGCTGCGCCGCCGCGACGATCACCCCGCCGTAGTCGCGATCAGCGAAGACGGCCAGCGCGAACAACTGACCTACGCCGAACTGGCCCGCCACGTCGCCGGCCTGCAACGCAGCCTGCGTTCCGCCGGTGTGAGCGTGGGGGACCGGGTCGCCGCGTGCATGCCCAATACCTGGCAAACCCTGGTGGGCATGCTCGCCACCACCAGCCTCGGCGCCATCTGGTCGTGCTCCTCGCCGGACTTCGGCACCCAGGGCGTGATCGACCGCTTCGGCCAGATCGAACCCAAGGTGCTGATCACCTGCGCCGGTTACCGCTACGCCGGCAAGGTCATCGACCAAAGCAGCAAGCTCAATGAAATCCTCGAACGGCTGCCGTCCCTGCAACAATTGATCATCGTGCCGTATGCCCGCCCGCAGGCGCGTCCCGAGGATTATCAGACCCGGGCCCACGTCGCACTCTGGGACGACTTCTACAGCCCCGGCGGTGAGCCCGATTTCGTCGCCGTGCCCTTCGATCAGCCCCTGTACATCCTCTATTCCAGCGGCACCACCGGCGTGCCCAAGTGCATCATCCACGGCACCGGCGGCGTGCTGCTCACCCACCTCAAGGAGCACGGCCTGCACGCCGACCTGTCGCGGGACGACTGCCTGTTCTACTACACCACCTGCGGCTGGATGATGTGGAACTGGCTGGTATCGGTACTGGCCATCGGCGCCACGGCGGTGCTGTATGACGGCTCGCCGTTTCACCCCGGGCCGGAACGCCTGATGGACCTGATCGACCAGGAAAAAATCAGCGTGTTCGGCACCAGCCCCAAGTTCCTTGCCACCCTGGAGAAAGCCGGGCTGCAACCGCGGCTGAGCCATGATCTGGGCAGCCTCAAGGGCCTGATTTCTACCGGCTCGCCGCTGTCGCCCCAGAGCTACGACTACGTGTACCGCGAGATCAAGCCCGAGGTGTGCCTGTCGTCGATGTCGGGCGGCACCGACATCGTGTCCTGCTTCGTGATCGGCAACCCGGTGCTGCCGGTGCGCCGTGGCGAGATGCAGTGCAAGAGCCTGGCAATGGCTATCGAAGTGTGGGACGACCAGGGCCACCCGCTGGTGGGCGAAAAAGGCGAACTGGTGTGCACCCGGCACTTCCCGGCAATGCCCATCGGCCTGTGGAATGACCCGCACCAGGAAAAACTGCGGGCCTCGTATTTCAGCCAGTTCCCGGGCGTGTGGGCCCAGGGCGACTACGCCGAACAGCGACCCAATGGCAGCTTGCTGATCCATGGCCGCTCGGACGCCGTGCTCAACCCCGGCGGCGTGCGCATCGGCACCGCAGAGATCTATCGCCAGGTGGAAAAAGTGCCTCAGGTCCTGGAAAGCCTGGCCATCGGCCAACGCTGGCAGGATGACGTGCGGGTGGTGCTGTTTGTGCGCCTCAACGATGGCATCGAACTGGACGACGGCCTGGAGCAGCAGATCCGCCAAGTGATCCGCGCCAACACCACGCCGCGCCACGTGCCGGCGAAGATCCTCGCGGTGACGGATATCCCGCGCACCATCAGCGGCAAGATCGTCGAGCTGGCGGTGCGCAACGTGGTGCATGGCGAGGCGGTCAAGAACACCGACGCACTGGCCAACCCCGAGGCGCTGGAGCAATTTCGTGATCGCCCGGAGCTGGCAGAAAGATGAAACGTTTTAGCCTTTAAGCACTCATTTGAAGACAAACCCCTCAAGCATGCTATTTTTCGAGGGTGGAAAGCCGGCCCCGGGTCGCGGGATAATCGGCTTTTGTCATTCTTCAAGCGTTACGCGCAGGGCATTTACATGAACGTATCACCCACCGGCAGCGAGGCCGCAGCACTGATTGCGCGGCTGGACTGGGCACGAAGCCCCCTCGGTGACGCCATTGATTGGCCGCAAAGTCTCCGTACAGCCGTCGACATCGTGATCCATTCACCGATGCCGATGCTGTTGCTGTGGGGTGCCGAACTCACCCAGATCTACAATGACGGCTTCGCAATGCTGGCCGGCAACAAGCACCCGGCCGCCTTCGGCCAACCGGCTGACCTGATCTGGCCTGAGCTCAAGCCGTTTACCGACCCGATCTACAGCGCCGTCCTCATGGGCCAGGTGCGCACCTTCACCGAGCAGCGTTTCGTCCTGCAGCGCAACGACCGCGACACCGAGATCTGGCTCGACCTGACCTACAGCCCGATCCGCGACGAACGTGGCGAGGTCGCCGGGATCCTGATCACCGCCATCGAAACCAACGAGCGCCGGCGCATCGCCCTGGAACTGCAGCAGCGCACCGAGAACAGCCTCAAGGCCCAGCGCAACACCGAGCAGCGCCTGCAGTTGGCCCTGGCCGCCACCGATGCCGTGGGCACCTGGGACTGGGATATCGGCGAAGACCGCTTTATCGCCGACGCCCATTTCGCCCAATTGCACGGTGTTGACCCGTGCGACGCCGACCTGCTGCCCATCAGCGACTACCTGCAAGGCGTGCACCCCGAAGACCGTGGCATGGTGGCCCGCAGCATCAAGCACTGCATCACCCACGGCACCGAGTACGCCGAGGAATACCGCCTGCAGCGCGCCGACGGCGAAGTGCGCTGGGTGTTTGCCCGGGGCCGCTGCTACAAGGACCACCATGGCCGACCGGCGCGTTTTCTCGGCGCCGCCCTCGACCTGACCGAACGCAAGCACACCGAACAGGCCCTGCGCCAAAGCCAGACCGAGCTGCAACTGATCATCAACGCCATGCCGGTGTTGATCGGTTATGTCGACCACGAGCAGCGTTTTCGCCTGAACAACAGTGCCTACCTGGACTGGTACGGCATGACCCCGCAGGAGCTGTACGGCAAGAGCATCCGCGAAGTCGTGGGCGACGAAATCTATGCCGGGCGCGTCGACAAGATCGAGGCGGCACTCAAGGGCAAGGCCTGCAGTTTTGTCACCGTCACCCCGCACCATGACGGGCGGCCACGCCACGCGCTGATGAAGTACCTGCCGCGTTTCAGCGCTGACGGCTCAGTCAACGGTTTCTATATTTTTGTAATCGACGAGACCGAGCGCAAACTGACCGAAGAAGCCCTGCGCCACCTCAACGAAAACCTCGAAGAGCGCGTCAGCCAGCGCACCCAGGCCCTGGCCGAAGCCAACCAGCGCCTGCAAAACGAGATGTTCGAGCGCGAGCGTGCCGAAGACGCCCTGCGCCATGCCCAGAAGATGGAAGCGGTCGGCCAGCTCACCGGCGGCATCGCCCATGACTTCAACAACATGCTCACCGGGATCATCGGCAGCCTGGACCTGATGCAACGCTATATCGCCGCCGGGCGCAGCGACGAGATCGGCCGTTTCACCGACGCCGCCGTATCCTCGGCTCATCGCGCCGCTGCGCTGACCCATCGCCTGCTGGCCTTCTCCCGCCGCCAATCCCTGGACCGCAAGCCGGTCGACCCGAATCAATTGGTGGCGTCCCTGGAAGACCTGTTCCGCCGCACCAAGGGCGCGCACATCGAACTCAAGGTGCAACTGGGCACCGACGTGTGGCCGGTGAACACCGACGCCAGCCAGCTGGAAAACGCCCTGCTCAACCTGGTGATCAACGCCCGCGATGCGATGCCCGACGGTGGGCAATTGTGCATCGAGACCGCCAACAGCTACCTCGACGGCACCGACATCACCACCCTGGAACCGGTCAAGGCCGGCGACTATGTGATGCTCGGCGTGAGCGACAACGGCGCCGGCATGACCGCGAAAATCCTCGCCAAGGCCTTCGACCCGTTCTTCACCACCAAGCCCATCGGCCAGGGTACCGGCCTTGGGCTGTCGATGATCTATGGGTTTGCACAGCAATCCGGCGGCCACGTGACCATCCAAAGCGAACCGGGCCAGGGCACCTGCGTGCGCCTGTACCTGCCGCGCCTGCATGGCACGGCACTGGAGCGGACCACACCCGCTACCCAGGGCGAAGCCCCGGTGGCGCTAGAAGGCGAAGCCGTGGTGGTGGTCGAGGACGACCCGGCAGTGCGGATGCTGGTGGTGAATGTGCTGGATGAACTGGGCTACACCGCACACCAGGCGGCGGATGCACGGGCGGCGCTGCCGTTGCTGGAGTCCGACTTGCGCGTGGATTTGCTGGTGACTGATGTGGGCTTGCCGGGGATGAACGGCAGGCAACTGGCGGAAATCGCCCGGCAACACCGGCCGGACCTGAAGGTGCTGTTCATGACCGGTTACGCCGAGAAAGCCGCCGAGCGCCAGGGGTTCCTGGAGGAAGGCATGGACATGGTGGCCAAGCCGTTTTCGATTGACCTGCTGGCCAACAAAATCCGCAGCATGATCAGCTCAGAGGCCTGACTTCAGGCATAATCGCGCGCCGTTTCACATCAGGACCGATCAATGAAAGCCCAAGCCCGTCACATTCTGGTGAAAACCAGTGAGGAAGCCGAACAGCTCAAGCAGCGTATTGCCAAGGGCGAAGCGTTTGATGTGTTGGCCAAGAAGTACTCCACCTGCCCTTCCGCCAAGCGCGGCGGTGATTTGGGTGAAGTGCGGCCGGGGCAGATGGTGGGGGTGATTGATGCGGTGATCTTCAAGAAGCCCGTGAAGCTGGTTCATGGGCCGATCAAGAGCAAGTTCGGGTATCACCTGGTGCAAGTGTTTTACCGCGATTGATGGCTGATCGTTCCCACGCTCCGCGTGGGAATGCCTCACCTGACGCTCTGCGTCCGCTCTTGGGACGCAGAGCGTCCCTGGCTGCATTCCCACGCGGAGCGTGGGAACGATCAGCGTTAGTCTCGGGGAATAAGTGCACCCGGCACCTGAATCACCCGGCTCGCCAGCCGATGCCCGGCCAAGGCTGCTTCCTGCGGCGAGCCGCCCTTGAGCCGACTGGCCAGGTACGCCGCACTGAACGAATCCCCCGCCGCCGTAGTGTCGACCACCTTCTCCACCACCAGCGCCGGCACCTCGAACCGCTCCCCCTCACAGCGAATCAAACACGCATCCGCCCCGCGCTTGAGCACCACCTCGGCAATCGTCGGGTACGCCGCAAACACCTGCTCGCTGTCTTCATAGCCGAACAACGCCCGTTCGTCATCCTCGGTCAGCAAGGCGATATCCACCTCGGCCAACACCGCGTGATACGCCGCGCGTGCGGCGTCCACGCTGGCCCACAGGCGTGGCCGGTAGTTGTTGTCGAACACCACCTTGCCGCCGCGCTTGCGGGTTTCGATCAGGGTTTCCAGCAGGCGCGCACGGCCCACTTCGCCCAGCACCGCCAGGGTGATGCCGCTGAAATACACCACGTCGTACGTCGGCAACGCTGCCAGGATCGGCTCGGCCGCCGGTGTGGTGAAGCAGTCGCGCACGGCCGCTTCATTGCGCCAGTAGAGGAATTTGCGCTCGCCGTTGGCATCGGTCTGGATGCAGTACAAACCCGGCAGGCGCCCGGGCAGGCGCTGGACCATGCCCAGGCCCAGGCCTTCTTCGGCCCAGTGCTTGCACATGGCATCGCTGAAGCTGTCATCGCCCAGGGCGGTGACGTAGTCGACGGTGCTCGGTTCACCCAGTTCGCGGCGCAGGTAGACGGCGGCGTTCAGGGTGTCGCCGCCGAAGCTTTGTTGCAGGCTGCCGTCGGCGCGGTGTTGCAGTTCGATCATGCATTCGCCGATCAGGGCGATGCGCGGTTTTGTGTTCATGCCTGGGGTCTCTCGATGTACTGGAGGGCCTCTTCGCGAGCAAGCCCGTTCCCACATTTGAATGCATTTCAACTGAAGGAACTCGGTCGAATGTGGGAGCGGGCTTGCTCGCGAAAGGCGCGACTCGGTCTAGAAGCAGGTATGCAGGCTTTCGATCACCTGCAATTGCTCATCCACCAGATTACCCACTTGCCACTTGTCGAAGGTCAGGCACGGGTGGGATGTGCCGAAGGAGATGATGTCGCCAATGCGCAGCTCAACCCCCGGTGCGACGACCATGAACGCATGCTGGTCCATCACGGCGGTGACCTTGCACGCGGTCACGTCATCACCCTCGGCTGGCAGCACGCCAGCCTTGTAGCGCTTGAGCGGCACCGGCAGGCCGGCGTCGTAGGCGACGTCGCGCTTGCCCAGGGCGATCACCGCGAAGCCCGGCTCCGGCAGCGACTGCACATGGGCCCAGACTTCCAGCGCCGGGCGCAGGCCTTCGTTGAGGTCGCTGCGACGGTCGAGTACGCAGCACTGCGCGTCTTTGTAGATGCCGTGGTCGTGAGCCACGTAGCTGCCCGGGCGCAATACGCTGAGGAAGCGACCGGCGGCGTTCTGGGCTTCGAAGGATTCGGCAATCAGGTCGTACCAGGCCGAACCCGAGGCGGTAATGATGGGCTTGGCCAGGTCGAAGGCGCCGCTGTTTTGCAGGTCGACGGCCAGGCGTACCAGGGAGGCGGCGAATTCGCGGATGCCACTGATGGCGTGCTCACCATGGATCACCCCTTCGTAGCCTTCGATGCCGGTGAGGGCCAGCGCAGGCTGGGCCTTGATCGCCTTGGCCAGGTCGAGCACCTGTTGTTCGGTGCGGCAACCGCAACGCCCGCCGACCACGCCGTATTCGATCATCACGTTCAAGCGCAGGCCACGGGCGGCGAAGAACAGGCCCAGGTCGGCGACGTTGTCCGGGTGGTCGACCATGCAGTGGAAGTCGAATTCGGGGTCGGCCAGCAGGTCGGCGATCAGCGCCATGTTCGGCGCGCCCACCAGTTGGTTGGCCATCAACACCCGGCGAACCCCACCGGCGTACGCAGCGCGGGTCTGCACGGCGTTGGCCAGGGTGATGCCCCATGCGCCCTGCTCGATCTGCCGCTGGAACAGCGCGGGCATCATGCTGGTCTTGCCGTGAGGCGCCAATTGCGCACCGCTGTTGCTGACGAAATCCTGCATCCAGCGGATGTTGTGTTCCAGGGCGTCGCGGTGCAACACCAGGGCCGGCAGGCTGACGTCACGGACCAGATGTGCACCGACGGCGGCGGCGCCTTTTTCAACGGCATTGAAGGCAGACATAAGGGTTTCCTATTCGTTGATGCGACGGGCCAGGTTGTTCGCACTGTCGATCAGCACCCGGCGGTAGTCGTTGTAGTTTTTGATCGCATCGGCCCGTGGGGCGACGATGCACAGGGTCGCAATGCTGATGCCTTGGGCGTCCCGGACCGGGGCGGCAAAGCAGTGGGTAAAGGTGTCGGCGACACTGTCGAAGGAGAAGAATCCGTCGAGAGTGGCCTGACGGATTTGCCCGAGGAAGGTTTCCAGAGGCAGGCGTTGGCCGTCCGGGAGGATGAAGTCGTCGTAGTCGATCAGGTCGATGATTTGCTGGTCGCTCAGGTGGCCCAGCAGCAGGCGGCCGGAGGCGGTCCAGGGGATCGGCGCGTTCTCGCCGATGTCTGAGGAAATGCGGAAATGCCGCTCGCCTTCGCGCATCAGGGCCACGGTGTATTTGCGGCCATTGAGCAGGCACATCTGGGCGGTTTCGTGGGTTTGGCTGACGATTTCCTGCAGGGCGTGGTCGGCTTCGCGGGTCAGGTCGAAATGGCGCAGGTGGGCCTGGCCGAGGAAGTACAGCTGACGGCCGAGGTAGACGTGACCGTCCTTGCCGACGGTTTCGAGGATGCGCCGTTCCAGCAGCGAGGCCACCAATTCGTAGACCGTGGATTTGGGGCTACCGATGCCGCTGGCGATGTCATTCGGGCGCAGGGGCTGGCCGATTTCCTTGAGGAAATCGAGGATATCGAACGCCCGGTCGAGGCCTTTGGCGCGGCGTTTGATGGTGTCTTCGGTCATGGCAGTTTCGGGTCCCGTCAAAGGCTTAAAATCGCAGTAGATGAGTCCTCTGTGGCGAGGGAGCTTGCTCCCGCTGGAGTGCGAAGCGCTCCCGTTTTTTTGGGGCCGCTACGCAGCCCAGCGGGAGCAAGCTCCCTCGCCACAAACGAGTTTCATCACTGCAAGTTGCGGTCGATCATTTAGCCTTTTTTCTTGTAGGCCACGCAATCGATCTCAACCTTGCAATCGACCATCATGTTCGCCTGCACACACGCCCGCGCCGGAGCATGTTCCGGGTTGAAGTATTCGCCGAAGACTTTGTTGAAGCTCCAGAAGTCCCGTGGGTCTTCCAGCCATACACCGACGCGCACCACGTCTTCAAGGGCGTAGCCGGCTTCTTCGAGAATCGCCACCACGTTGCGCATGGTCTGGTGGGTCTGCTCGACGATCCCGCCCGTGATGATTTCACCGTCCACCGCCGGCACCTGGCCCGACACGTACAACCAGCCATCTGCTTCCACCGCGCGGGCGAAAGGACGAGGCTGGCCGCCGCCTGCAGTGGCGCCGGTGCCGTAACGAGTAATGCTCATAATGGATCTCCTGAAGTGATGATTTAAAAACGAATGTTCTTGAGAAATTCCGCCAGTCGCGGCGATTGCGGGCGTTCGAAAATGTCTTTCGGCGGCCCTTGTTCTTCAATGCGGCCCTGGTTCATGAAGACGATCTTGTCCGAGACTTCATAGGCAAAGCGCATTTCGTGGGTGACCAGCAACATGGTCATGCCCTCTTCCGCCAAACCCTTGATCACGCTGAGCACTTCGCCCACCAGTTCCGGGTCCAGGGCCGAGGTGACTTCGTCGAACAGCATCAGGCTCGGGTTCATCGCAATCGCCCGGGCAATCGCCACGCGCTGTTGCTGGCCGCCCGACAGTTGGCCCGGGAAGTGATTGCGGCGCTCCAGCAGGCCGACACGATCCAGCCATTTTTCCGCCAGTGCAACCGCCTCGTCCTTGCCCATCTTCTTGACCTTGAGCAGGCCCAGGGTGACGTTCTGCAACGCGGTCAAATGCGGGAACAGGTTGAACTGCTGGAAGGCCATGCCGGTCATTGCGCGGTGTTGGGAAATCACCCGCTCCGGGTGGCGCACACGCTTGCCGCCGACGTCGCTGTAGCCGATGGATTCGCCGTCGAGGGTGATCTGGCCGCCCTGGAATTCTTCCAGCAGGTTGACGCAGCGCAGCAGCGTGGTCTTGCCCGAGCCGCTGGAGCCGATCAACGTCACGACGTTGCCGCGCTGCATGCTCAGGTCGACGCCCTTGAGCACTTCCACCGGGCCGTACTGTTTACGCAGGCCGCGAATGTTCAGCAGTGGCTGGCTTTCTTTTGAGAGTTGGTTCATGGCAACGCCACCCGCTTTTCAATGTAACGCCCCAACAATTCGATGGCGTAGTTGATGACAAAAAACATAAAGCCTGCAAACAGGTAGAACTCCAGGGTCATGAACGTCCGGGCGATGACCTGTTGGGTGCTGAGGAGCAGCTCGGCCACGCCGATCACCGACAGCAAGGTGGAAGCCTTGACGATTTCGGTGGACGAGTTGACCCAGGTCGGCAGGATCTGCCGCAGCGCCTGGGGTAACAGCACGTAGCCCAGGGATTGATAGAAGGTCAGGCCGATGGCCTTGCCCGCTTCCAGTTGCCCCTTGGGAATGGCCTGCAATGCACCGCGCACGATTTCCGAAACGTGAGAGCCGCAGAACAGCGTCAGGCCCACGGCACCGGCCTGGAACGCAGTGATCTGCCAGCCAAGCGCCGGCAGCATGTAGAAGCACGCCAATACCAGCACAAATACCGGCGTACCGCGGATCAGGTCGACGTACAGGCGAAACGGTGCGCGCATCCAGAATTTGCCGTAGGTCAGGATCAACCCGGCAACGATGCCGATCAGGGTGCCGAAGATAATGGCCAGGGCCGAGCAGTAGACGCTGGTCTGGAACCCCGCCCAGAGGGTTTCCCGGGCGATCCACAACTCATGCAGCCAGCTGGGGGATTCGTACATGGGCGCTCCTTAGCGGCGAATTGCCAAACGCTGTTCCAGGTAACGGAGCAGCATGGCAATGAGGTAACAGGCAGCCACGTAGAGCGCGGTCGTGACCATCCAGGTTTCAATCACCCGGTAGCTTTCGACGTTGATCTTGCGGGCGTAATAGGTCAGCTCCGGCACCGCGATGGCGGCCGCGAGGGAGGTGTCCTTGAACAGCGAGATAAAGTTGTTCGACAGCGCCGGCAGCACGTTGCGCAGCATCACCGGCACGGTGATGTACGCGCGGATACGCCATTCGCCCAGGCCAATGGCCAGGCCCGCTTCACGCAACCCCTTGGGAATGTTCAGCAGGCCTGCGCGGAAGACTTCGGTGAGGTAGGCACCGGCGTACAACGACAGGGTGATGATGAACGAAGGGATCTTGTCCAGCCGGATACCCAGGCTGGGCAAGGCGAAGTAGATCAACAGGATCAGCACCAGGATCGGGGTGTTGCGGATCACCGTCACATACACCGAGGCCACGATGCGCAGCGCACGGTGTTTGGACAGCATCGCAAACGCCATCAACAGGCCGATCACGCAACCGATGGCGATGGACAGCAGTGCCAGTTCAAGGCCGAGGCCGAGCCCCGCCAGCAAGCTGGGGAAATCGCGCCACACAGCGGCAAAGTTCAACTGATAGTTCATGGTCGGCAGTACCTGATTGGGGCGCCGTCAGCGACGCCCCAGGGTTTACGAATTACTTGAACTCAACCGGGAAACCGATCGCAGGCTCCGGCAGGTCCACACCGAACCATTGCTTGAACGAGGCCTTGTACATTGGGAATTCCACACCGGTCATGGCTTCATGCAGGGCGGTGTTGACGAAGTTCAGCCAGTCCTGGTCGCCACGCTTGACGGCGCACGCATAGGTTTGCGGGCTCCAGGCGTAGCTCGGGCTGCGGTAGCGGCCCGGGTTTTGCACCATCAGGTACTTGACCGAGGACTGGTCGGTGGCAGCGGTGTCGGCACGCCCGGAGTTCACGGCCTGGTACATCAGGTCGACGCTGTCGTACTGGTCGACCTTGGCTTTGGGCAATGCCTGGTGCACCAGTTCTTCGGCGTAGACGTTTTGCAGCACGGCCACGGTGACGCTGTCGCCAGCGGCCTGCAGGTCTTCGATTTCCTTGTACTTGCTGTTGGCCGGCAGCAGCAGGCCCACACCTTCGCGGTAGTACGGCAGGGTGAAGGCCACCTGCTGCGCACGGCTTGCCGTGACGGTGATGAACTGGCAGCTCATGTCGACCTTGTCGGTCAACAGGTTGGGAATGCGGGCATCGGAAGACTGCACCACGTATTCGACTTTGCTCGGGTCATTGAACAGACCCTTGGCCACGATGTGGCCGATGTCGATGTCAAAACCCTGCAACTTGCCATCCGCTCCCTGGAAGTGCCACGGCGCATTGGTACTGCCTGTACCCACGATCAGGTGCCCACGCTTGAGCACTGTATCGAGCTTGCTGTCCGCCGCCTGCACTACGCTGGCGAGGGAAGCCGATGCGGCGAAGAGAAAAACACACGCTTTGAACACGGAAGGTCGGTGATGCATGACAAGCACTCCAGGAGTTGTGTATTCCGCTATACCGGAACTTAGTATGTAACAACGGAATAGACAGCAGAAAGTGTGCCACACGCAGTAACATAAAAATATTGCGGGATTAATTTCTTTTTAAATCAACGGGATAGATTTTTATCAGCGATAAGGCACTGGGCCAGCCGCTGCAATCAGATTGCTACCGTTGGCTACACACCGGGGTGACAGGCCACATTTGGGTGCGGGGGCGGGTCGTTACCGTGCACGAAAGCGGTGCAGTGGCCGGATGGAAGAATTCCATGGCTGGGCTAGTCTTGGCAGATGATCGAGCCTCCCAAGGAACGCGTTCAGATGAAGATCAGTCTTGTCCTTATGTTGTTGTCGCTGGCATTTGCCACCCAGGTGTTCGCCAAGGATGACCGGCGCGAATGCAAGGCCGAGCTGGTCAGGCTGAAGGCGGCGTTCAGTACGAACTACACCACGCAGAATCATCATGGGTATCGTCGGGCCAAGGATGCCAAGGATCAGGGTGACTATAAGCAGTGCGTGGGGTTGGCGAAGAAGGCTCGGGAGCGGGCGGAGCGCTGAAGGCTTTGGGCTGCTGCGCAGCCCAGCGGGAGCAAGCTCCCTCGCCACAATGGGCCAGTTGGAGGTGGGTACCTGTTAGTTTTGACAGTAGACGGTTTTGATCGCCGGGATTAGCGTGGGCCAGGCCTTTCGCTCAAGGAGATCATCATGGGAATTGCAACGGCGGTGATTGCCGATGCCGAGCAGTATCAGCAGTTGCTCAAGACGCATAGAACGGTGTTCATGCTGTTTGTTTCGCAGCACTGCCCGGCCTGCGGGGAAGCCGGGCCACTGTTTGAACGGATTGCCGGGAAATACGCCAGCTCCGTGAAAAGCCTGGTGCTCGACACTGCCCGAACCCCGAGGCATCCCGAGGTTACCGGCACGCCTACCCTGCTGGTTTTCCAGAATGGCGAGATGATCAATAAGCTGGAGGGGTTCGACGAAAAAACGCTGAGGGAGACGTTCGCCAGGACCAGAATCAGTCCTCCAACATCAACCGCGCCGTCCCCGAAACCCGAATCGAGGCACCCTTTTCATCGGTGATCTGCGCCTGCAAGCGCGAACGGCTGCCCATGTCCTCGCCTTGAATGATGTCGATGCGCCCGTTGTGCGGCCAGCCCAGGTCCCGCAGGTAGCCGGCAAAGGCAGCGGTCGCGGCACCCGTGGCCGGGTCTTCGTACACGCCGCCCACCGCAAACGGGTTGCGGGTGTGGAACAGTGTCGGGCTTTCGGCAAACACCAGCACCACGGTACCCAGCCCGGCGTCGGTCATGTAGCGGCGACCGGCTTCCAGTTCATAGTGCATCTGGCTGAGTTTGGCGCGGCTGGCGAGCGCCAGCACCAGGTGGGAAATGCCGGCATGGATGATCGCTGGCGGAATGCTCGGGTCCAGGTCATTGCGGGTGTAACCGAACAGGGTCAGGCCCGCGTCCACCAGGGCATCGTTGGCCGGTGCGCTGCGGGTTGGCGGGGATTGCAGCGCGGCCTCGATCAGGTCGCCTTCGCTGCGACCGCTGACCGAGATATCGCCATTGTTCAACGCCAGGTGGAATTCGCCATCGCCCAGCGCCAGGCTCAAGGCCGCACCGAGGGCGATGGTGGCATGCCCGCAAAACGCAACTTCGGACTCCGGCGCGAAGTACCGCACGCGCCAGCCGTCATCCTGCGGGCAGGCGAATACGGTTTCCGAAAACCCGACTTCGTGGGCGATACGCTGCATTTCTGCAGCTTCCGGCAGGCTGTCACCGATCCAAACACCTGCAGGGTTACCGCCCTGGTTGCCGTCACAGAATGCAGAAATCTTAAGCACGTCCAAAGTCATTCGGGTAACCCTTCCTTAACGGTTCAGTGAGCGGCGATGCTATCCAAAGGCCAGCCCAGCGTCGAATGAAATTCACCCGTTAAAGAGGGGCCAGCAACACCTGCGTGACCCGCCGCTCCTCCACCGCCGCCACGGTCAGGCGCCAGCCTTCATGTTCCAGGCTGTCACCGACCACCGGCAGTCGATCCAGCAGGCTCATCACCAGCCCGGCCAGGGTCTGGTAATCCTCCGTCGCCACAGCCTTGAAGCCGGTGCGCTGGCGGATCAGGTTGAGGTTCAAGGCGCCATTGACGCGAAAACCACCCTCCTCCTCGACGATATCCGGGCCTTCGACCTCACTCGCATCCGGCAACTCACCGGCGATGGACTCGAGGATGTCGGTCATGCTCAACACCCCGATAAAGTCGCCAAATTCGTTGATCACGAAGGCAATGTGAGTCGACTCCTCACGCATCTGCTCCAAGGCATTGAGAATCGAAAAGCTCTCCAGCAAGTTGACCGCCCGGCGCGCCAGGTGCTCCAGGTTCGGCTCGTTACCGGCCAGGTATTCCTTGAGCAACTCCTTCTTGTGCACAAAGCCCAATGGCTCGTCGACATTACCGTTGCGGATCAAGGGCAGGCGCGAGTAAGACGAATGCATCAGTTTCAGGCGGATAGTGTCGGGATCGTCCGACAGATCTATAGAGTCCACCTTCGCCCGAGGCGTCATCAGCGTACGGATCGGGCGTTCAGCCAGTTGCAGCACGCCACTGATCATCACCCGCTCGCGCCGGTCGAACAGCGGCCCGCCGTTGGCATCGGGGTTATCCAGCAGGTCGGCGACCTCTTCACCCACCTCCTCCACTGCCAGATTACGCCCGCCGAGCAAACGCATCACCGCGTGGGCCGTACGCTCACGCCTCGGCAGCGTGCCCTGGGCCGACTTCTTGCGGCGCGACCGGGCGATCTGGTTGAACAGCTCGATCAGGATCGAGAAGCCGATGGCCGCGTACAGATAGCCTTTGGGAATGTGGAAGCCCAGGCCTTCGGCCGTCAGGGCAAAACCGATCATCATCAGGAAGCCCAGGCACAGCATGATCACCGTCGGGTGGGCGTTGACGAAACGGGTCAGCGGCTTGCTGGCAACGATCATCAGGCCGATGGAAATGATCACCGCGATCATCATCACCGCCAGCTCATCCACCATGCCCACGGCGGTAATCACCGCATCGAGGGAGAACACCGCATCCAGCACCACAATCTGCGCAACGATCGGCCAGAACATCGCATAGGCCACGTTGCCAGTGCGCTGAGCCACATGCCCCTCAAGGCGCTCATGCAATTCCATGGTGGCCTTGAACAACAGGAACACACCACCAAACAGCATGATCAAGTCACGGCCCGAGAAACTCTTGTCGAACACCTCGAACAGCGGTTGGGTCAGGGTCACCAACCAGGAAATACTTGCCAACAGGCCCAGACGCATCAGCAACGCCAGGGACAAACCGATCAGACGCGCACGGTCACGCTGCTCCGGCGGCAACTTGTCCGCCAGGATCGCGATAAACACCAGGTTGTCGATGCCCAGCACCAGCTCCAGCACAATCAAAGTCAACAGGCCGAGCCAGGCCGTTGGATCCGCTAACCATTCCATTTTTCAGTATCTCTTCAAGTTTTTCAGAATGCCGGGCACGGCAACGCACGGTCGAGGGACCGGGTAAGGGTAGGCAATCGGAAGACGGGGTGCCTGGCCTGGAGGCAGGCGATCAGCGGGAACAGCGACAGTGCATGTCTTGAGGAAAGACGACTGGGAGGCTCCGAGAGGGTGTTCATGCAGGTCCTGTTGTGGGAAAGGGACTTGAATCGTACAGGCGAAACGGGAATTTCCTACAATCTAAAATTATTACAAGATCTGTAGGATCAAGCATTCTGATATTAGGGAGAATGTCGTGAGCCAACAATTTTTCACTATGGTTGGGACAGCCCATAACAAATTTTGAGCATTTGATCGTTCCCACGCTCTGCGTGGGAATGCATACCGTGACGCTCCGCGTCACCCTCGCGCCGGACTTCAGCCAGGCTTGTAGCATCAAGCTTTATCGTCGGGCAGATTCACACGATCTTGCTGCTCTTCACTGATCAGGTATTCAAGAAACGCGGTATACGTCGGCCATGAATCCGGCGCAGTCAACAAGGCCTCCCTACCCAGGCGGCACACATCCACGTCATCACACCAAATCACCCGACCGCCTCCGCCCGAGCAATCCATCACGATCAAACTGGCCGGCGGCTGGGCTAATACCAAAAACTGCCGCGCAATCCCGGCACGCTCTCGAAGACTTCTGGTTTCGTCCAGGACATTCGGCGCAGGCGCCCACCCTATTGCGTGCAAGGGCAAAACGTAGATTCCAGAGCCATCGAAGAACTCGGCAGCCTCACGAAAATCATCCGCAAGCTCCAGGCCAAGGTGGCTCTGCACCTCATCAAGAAACCCAGGCTCAACGGCGCGCGCGCCATTCAAAAGCAAACATTGCTGCCGGATCATTGCCAACGTGGACATCAACACCCGCCCTCGCGTCTAGAGATTTGCCCGCGTGCCAAGAAAGCGCAGATAGCGCCCATCCTCGTTGTCAAAGATCTCGGCCCCTGCGCCCATGTATGCCCGCATCAATTCATCGGCGGCCTGATCATCGTGGCCCTGATCCAGCAAAACCTGCCCCAGGCGCAGATGTAAAAACGGATTTCCGAGACCGCCCGGACAGGTCATCGCATAGTCCAAGGCATCCCGGGCTGAGCCGTTGAATCCGGATAAAAAGCATGCATCAGCGATGGCAGCCAATACCCAGGTGGAGGCTTCCCAATCATTTTTCGGCTCGGGGATCAAGATCCAGGCCTTGTTGTATTGCTCGATGGCCTCTTCATAACGGCCGTCATCGGCCAATTGATCACCTGCACTGCATAACGACTGGATCTCTTCGTGCAGCGACGCTGCAAGCTCAGTGGTCATGAGGACTCCTCCAGAGATCCATCTGCATCCCAGAACGACCACAGCCCAACTTCCTGGCCACGCTCATAAACGCCCTGCGCCGCCACCTGTCCATTGTCGTGGTAGTCCCGCCAGTCGCCGTGTTCGGCGCCATCCACGTAATTCCCCTCGGAAGCCAGGTTGCCGTTTGGGTGGTAGGCGCGAAAAAGCCCATGTCGAATCCATTGCGTGCCGTCCTCGGACAGGTAACGCGAATACCTGAATCGAACCTCACCGGTCTCGTAGGGAATTTCCGCTATGTGTAACGCGTCTGGTTTTTCGTCCATGGCAAACCTGCTGCGGTGTGTTGATGTGCTTTCAGACTCTGTTGAGAAAACTGACTTTAGCCGGCGTTGTACGTTTATGCCCGTTATTCAGAACGGCCCTTTCGTCATCACCCGCTCATCAATGAAGCTACGCAACATCGCAATCCGCTGCGTATAGGCTTTGCTCAGGCAACTGACTTGGGCGCCACAGGTATGCCGCTGCTTGAGCCACACAGCCTGATCATCCATCAACGAACCGCGCCCGCCCATGGCCATGAAGTGCCGGTTGAGGTCATAGAGCAGCGCCATGGTCACGTCCTGATCATTGAGGGAGCGCGTGGCACAGATGGTTTTCTCGTCAGCCGCCTTCGCCCGGGCACAGTCAAAACTGGCCGCCAGGCTCACAGGGCTGAGCCACAACACAGAAAACCCGGCGAGCACTGCGAATACCGCCGGTTTAATCAAACGAACTGCCATGAAAATTACCTCCTACAGAGGGCTACGCGCCACACCCTGCCCAAACCGATAAATCGCCAGGCAATACCCAATCAACGCCACCGCTGCCAGCAACCCGCCCGCCGCGCCGATCCAGGCAAAACCAAAGTGGCTGCCCACCCAACTGCCCATCAACGCCCCGCCACCAATGCCGATGTTGTAGATCCCGGAAAACATCGCCATCGCCACATCCGTGGCATCCGGCGCCAGCACCAGTACCTTCGATTGCAACGCCAGGCCAAAACCCATGATGGCCATGCCCCAGAACACACTCAGGGTCACCAGGTACGACACCTCGCCACTCAACGGCAGCAACAACGCCAGGCACAGCGCCAGTATGGTCACCGCGCTGATCAGGAAACGATGGGGGCTAAAGCGATGCACCAGGCTGAACAACAACGAACCAATAATTCCCGCGCCGCCAAACACCAGCAGGATCAGGGTCACCGTATTGCCACTCATACCGGCAACACCTTCAACAAACGGCTCAACATAACTGTAGGCAGTGAACTGCGCCGTCACCACCATCGCCGTCAGCACATACAACGCCACCAGCGCCGGGCGCTTGAACAGCAGCGGCAGGCTGCGCAACGAGCCGGAGTTCTGGCTCGGCAGCAGCGGCAAAGTACGCGCCAGCCAGAACACCAGCCCGGCGGCAAACGCGCCGATCACCAGGAAGGTGGTGCGCCAGCCCATGGCTTCGCCCAGCAAGCGGCCCAGCGGGATACCCAGAACCATCGCCAGGGAAGTACCGGTAGCCAGCAACCCAAGGGCCTGCACCTGCTTGCCCTCCGGCGCCAAACGCACCGCGAGGGAGGCAGTAATCGACCAGAACAACGCATGGGACAGGGCAATGCCGACCCGGCTGAGCATCAGGATGCCAAAGCTGGTGGCCACGCTGGACAGGATATGGCTGGCGATAAACATGCCGAACAGCACGATCAGCAGCTTGCGCCGCTCGACGTTACGGGTCAGCAGCATCACCGGCAGCGAGGTCAGGGACACGATCCAGGCATAGATGGTCAGCATCAGGCCGACGCTGGCGATGGGCATGTCGAAGCTCGCGCCGATGGCACTCAGCAGGCCGACCGGTACAAATTCGGTGGTATTGAAAACGAAAGCGGCCAACGCGAGAGCGAAGACCGGTTGCCAGTTGGCTTGAGGTGTTGCGGCGGAAATGCTCATTTACAGGTCGTCGTACTCGTTTGCGCGCAGATCAAGCCGGCCCGATGCCGGGCCTTGAGCCGCGCGCAAAAAATAGTAACACGACGATTCAGGGATCGACTTGCCCCATCAGCTCGGGAATCGACTCAGGACGCTTGGCATAGCGCTGGGCCAGCGCCGCGCAGACCATCAACTGGATCTGGTGAAACAGCATCAGCGGCAAGATCAGCACCCCCATGCTCGCCCCGGCAAACAACACCTGGGCCATCGGCACACCGGTGGCCAGGCTTTTCTTCGAGCCGCAGAACAGAATGGTGATCCGGTCTTCCTGGCTGAAGCCAAAAGCCTTGCCCAGCACCGTGGACGCCACCAGTACCAGCGCCAGCAACACACAGCACGCCACCACCAGGCCACCCAGTTCCCACAACGGAATCTGGTGCCATATGCCTTCGTTGACCGCTTCGCTGAAGGCGCCGTAGACCACCAGCAAAATCGACCCCTGGTCGACGAACTTCAGCCAGGATTTGTTACGCCCTACCCACTCGCCGATCCAGCGACGGGCGATTTGCCCGGCGATGAACGGTAGCAACAATTGAACACTGATTTTCAGGATCGCATCGACGGTGGAGCCGCCATCGCCATGCACATTCAGCAGCAACGTCACCAGCAATGGCGTCAGGAAGATCCCGAACAGGCTCGACGCCGCCGCGCTGCAAATCGCCGCCGGGATATTGCCCCGGGCCAGGGAGGTAAAGGCAATCGCCGACTGCACGGTGGCGGGCAACGCACACAAATAGAGCATGCCCATGTACAGGTCTTTACCGATCAGCGGCGACAACACCGGCTTGAGCGCCAGGCCCAGCAACGGAAACAGCACGAAGGTCAGGCTGAACACCAGCAGGTGCAGGCGCCAATGACCCGCACCGGCAACAATGGCCTGGCGCGACAGTTTCGCGCCGTGCAGGAAAAACAGCAGCGCGATGGCCAGGTTAGTCACCCAGCCAAAGGCCACGGCGGTCTGGCCGCTGGCGGGCAGCAGGGACGCGAGGATCACCGTGGCCACCAGGGTCAGCGTGAAGTTGTCAGGTAAAAAGCGTGGGCGGGTCATAGGCCAATCTTCCAGGGGTTGCCAAGAGCATCGTCGCGACTCTAACGTAACGGCTTGTTACCGACTAACGCCAATGAGCCAGTAAATGCCGCCAAAAGGACATGACAAAACCGTGCGCCGCAGCGTGCCCGGGCTTTCCAGCCTGCCCAGGCCGGTGTATGGCCGCACCGAATCGCTGCCCAACCGCGCGCTGACCCGCCGCCATAGTCACCCGTGGGTGCAGTTGTCCTACGCAATATCCGGGGTGCTGGAGATCCAGACCAGCGTAGGACGCTTCGTCGCGCCACCCCAGCGGGCCGTGTGGATACCGGCCGGCATGCCACACCGGGTGTTCAGTTCGCCCCATACCGAGATGCGCAGCCTGTACCTCGATTGCAGCGTCACCGCCTGGGCGGCCGACCGCTGCCAGGTGCTGGCGGTGAGCAGCCTGTTGCGCGAGTTGATTCGCAGCTTCAGCGAATTGCCGGTGGAATACGCCGAGGACGGCCCGGATGGACGGCTGGCCCAAGTGGTGCTGGACCAACTGGCCGCCGCGTCCCAGGTCGACCTGATGTTGCCGCTGCCCGCCGACAGCCGCTTGCGGCAGATTTACCGCAGCCTGAACCTGCACCCGGAGCAGCAAACCACCCTGGGGCAGTGGAGCCAGAAACTGGCGGTCAGCGAGAAAACCCTCAGCCGGCTGTTCCTGAGCGACACCGGCCTGACCTTCCGCGCATGGCGCCAGCGCCTGCGATTGTTGAGCGCCCTGCCCGCCCTGGAACAAGGCGAACGCGTGACCGATGTGGCGCTGGCCTGCGGCTACGAATCCACCTCGGCCTTCATCAACGCCTTCCGCCAGCAGTTCGACGCCACACCCGGTGAGTTCTTCCTCTGATCATCAGACAACAAAGACCTCAAAAAGAGAACAGGGCCCCCGTGGGAGCGGGCTTGCTCGCGAATGCGGTGGTTCAGCCAGCACATGTATTGACTGACCCACCGCATTCGCGAGCAAGCCCGCTCCCACATTTTGTCCCGCGTTGATCCCGTTAGCGTTGCGCCTTGGCCAACACCGCCTGCAACAACACATCCGCCCCCGCCGTCGACCACTGCGGATGAATCTCCTCCGCCTCGTTATGGCTCAACCCATCCACACACGGCACAAAAATCATCGCCGTCGGCGCCACCCGGTTCAGGTAGCAGGCATCATGCCCGGCCCCGGAAATCATGTCGCGATGGCTATACCCCAACGCTTGCGCCGAAGCCCGCACCACCTCCACACACTCAGGGTCGAAGGCAATCGGCGCGTACTGGAAAATCTGCTTCACGCTGTGCTGCAAACCAATCCCCTCGGCGATCCGCGCCACCGCCGCCTGCAACTGCCGATCCTGATACCCCAGCACCGCTTCATCCGGATGCCGAAACTCCACACTGAAAAACACCCGCCCCGGCACCACGTTGCGTGAATTGGGGAAGATATTCGCCATGCCCACCGTCGCCCGCCCTTCGGCGCCCTGTTCCAGGCCGATCTGATTGACTGCCTCCACCACCCGGGCAAATCCGAGCAACGCATCCAGCCGGTGATCCATCGGCGTCGTCCCGGCATGGGCGCTGCGCCCGCTCAGTTCCACTTCATACCAGCGCTGGCCCTGGGCGCCGGTGACCACACCGATGGTCAGGCCCTGTGCCTCAAGAATCGGCCCCTGTTCGATATGCAGCTCAAACGCCGCATGCACCGCCTGGCCACCCACCGGATGCGCACCGGCATAGCCAATCTGCTGCAATGCCTGGCCGATGGTGATCCCGGCCTTGTCTTCCCGGGACAGGCCGTACTCCAGGTCAAACACCCCGGCATACACCCCCGAGGAAATCATCGCCGGCGCAAACCGCGAGCCTTCTTCGTTGGTCCAGTTCACCACTTCGATTGGCCGCTCGGTTTCAATCCCCAGGTCATTCAAGGTGCGCACCACCTCCAGCCCGGCCAGCACGCCGTAGATACCGTCGTACTTGCCGCCCGCCGGCTGGGAATCGCCATGGGAACCGGTCAACACCGGGGCCAGGTGATCCTGGCGCCCGGCGCGACGGGCAAAGATATTGCCCATGGCATCCACCCGAATGCTGCAACCGGCCGCCTCGCACCATTGCACAAACAGGTCGCGACCGCGGCGGTCCTCATCCGTGAGGGCCAGGCGCGAGACGCCGCCCTTTTCGGTGCCGCCGATCTGCGCCATTTCCATCAGCGAGCCCCACAGGCGCTCGCCATTGACCCGCGCCAAGTCGTTCATGAACGCGGCTCCTGGGGTTTGGCCCGGTAGCGGAAGTCACAGTGATGGGCACCGCCCATGATGGTCTGGGTGCGGGTCAGCTTGATGTCCGGGTTGTAGCCGACGATAAACAGTTCATCGCGGTTGCAGGACAGCAAGTGACCGATCTCGCCCAGGCCCATCTCGTGATACATCTCGGCATAGCGGCAGCGCTTCACGTCATAGTCGTAGTGCTCGGCGTCGCTGGCGATGATCTCGACCTTCAGCGCATCGTCCTTTTCCCAGAGCACTTGCAGCTCGACAAAGCTCTTGAGGTCGGCACCCTGCTCTTCCAGCTCGGCAAAGTGCTTGCCGGCCTGGATCGCCGCATTGCCCACCGCCTCGCCGATCACCGCCGCCGCAAAGGCCTTGCCCTGCTCGCGCACCAGGATCTCGTAGATCGGCTTGATGATTTCGGCTTCGATCCGCCGCCGGGCCAGGATGCCCAGTTCACCTTCCAGCTTGCTCATTGTGTGCCTCCGTAAACCTGTAGGAGCGAGCTTGCTCGCGAAGATATTCCAGGCGCATCGCTGCGTTGACTGTACATTTTTCGCGAGCAAGCTCGCTCCTACAGGGGTGGGTTGTTACTTGCCGCCCGCCACACTCACTGGCTGCCACTGATTGCCCTTGACCTGATACACGGTGAACGACGGCTTCTTCAGGTTGCCCTCGGCATCAAACGCAATGGTCCCGGTCACGCCCTGGTAGCTGATGGCGCGCAGCACCGGCAGGTACTTTTGCGGGTCCACCGAGTCGGCCTTCTCGATCGCCGCCACCAACACCCCGACACCGTCATAGGCAAACGGCGCGTGCAGTTCGATCGGCGCCTTGTAGCGATCCTTGTAAGCCTGCTCGAACGCCTTGCCACCCGGCATCTGTGCCACCGCCAGGCCCGGCTCCAGGGCAATCACGCCCTCGCCTTCGTTCTGCGCCAGTTGCAGGAAGGTCTGGCTGACAAATCCACCGGCCCCCATCAGTGGTGCCTTGATGCCCAGTTGCTTGATACGCCTGGCCAAAGGCGCGGCCTGGGAATCGACGCCACCAAAGAAAATCAGGTCCGGGTTCTGGCTGCGGATATTGGTCAGCACTGCGCTGAAATCGATGGTCTTGTCGTCGACGTATTCACGAGACACCACCTTGGCGCCACCGGCCTCGATGGATTTGACGAACTGGTCCGCCAGGCCCTGGCCGAATGCGGTGCGGTCGTCGATCACCGCAATGCGCCGGGCCTTGAGGGTGTTCAAAGCATAGTCGCCGGCCACCTGGCCGCCATCGTCGTCATGGCCCATGATCCGGAAGCTGGTGTCGAAGCCCTGCTGGGTATACGCGTGCCCGGTAGCAACCGGGGCGACTTGCGCGATACCTGCATCGTGATAAACCCGCGCCGCCGGAATGCTGGTGCCGGTGTTCCAGTGGCCAACCACGCCCACCACGCCTTCGTCCACCAGGCGCTGGGCCACGGTGACGGCGGTGCGCGGGTCGGACTGGTCGTCCTCGGACAGCAGCTTGAAGGTCACCGCCTCGCCGTTGATTTTCGGGTGCTTGGCGTTGGCCGCGTCGATGGCCAGTTGCGCGCCGTTTTCCAGGTCCTTGCCGATCCGCGCCGACGGGCCGGTCAACGGCCCGGCCAGGCCGATCAATACGGTCTGGTCGGCCTGGGCCATGGCACTCGCCAGGCTGCTCAAGGCCAGGCCGATCACTAGGGTGTGCTTGAAAGTCTTCATCAGTGGTTCCTGTTTCTTTACGGGCTGGTCGGAACACGCCGGGCGTCCGGTAGCGTCAGGGTTGATTCATTCACCGAGGTAGGCACTGCGCACCTCGGGGTGGTCGAGCAATTCATGGGACGGGCCAGTGAGGCTGATGCGCCCGGTATCCATCACATAGGCACGGTCGGTGACCTGCAGCGCGAGCCGGGCGTTCTGCTCTACCAGCAGCAGGGTCATGCCCTGGCGGCACACGTCGTCGATCACCTGGAAGATCTTTTCCACCATGATCGGCGCCAGGCCCATGGATGGCTCGTCCAGCACCAGCAAGCGCGGCTTGGAGAGCAGCGCCCGGGCCAGCGCGAGCATCTGTTGCTCGCCACCGGAGAGCAGGCCGGCGGACTGCTGCAGGCGCTCCTCCAGACGCGGGAAGTGCTCGAACAACTGGCGGATCTCGCGGTTCACCTGCTCGGTGTCACGACGCAGGAAGGCCCCGGCCTGGAGGTTTTCCAGGACGCTCATGCGCGCAAAGATCCCGCGTCCTTCCGGTACCATCGCAATGCCTTGGCGCAGCAATTGGTCCGGCGCCTGGCCGAGGATCGAACGCCCGGCGAAGTGAATCTGCCCCGCCGCTGCCGGCAGCAATCCGGTCAGGGCCTTGAGGCTGGAGGTCTTGCCGGCACCGTTGGCACCGATCAACGTCACTCGCTCGCCTTCGCCGATGTGTAAATCCAGGGACTTGACCGCTTCGATGGCGCCGTAGCGCACCTGCAAGCCGTCGACTTTCAATAAAGGTTCAGACATGGGCGCTGGCTCCCAGATAGGCCTGGATCACCGCCGGGTCGCGGCGCACCTCGGCAGGCGCGCCCACCGCGATCACCTGGCCGTAATCGAGCACGCTGATGCGGTCGCACACCCCCATCACCAGCTTCACGTCATGCTCGATCAGCAGCAGCGTGTGGCCGTCGTCGCGGATCTTTTCCAGCAGGCCGCGCAGTTGCACTTTCTCGGCAGCGTTCATCCCGGCGGCCGGCTCGTCGAGGGCCAGCAAACGTGGTTCAGTGGCCAGGGCCCGGGCGATTTCCAGGCGGCGTTGGTGGCCGTAGGACAGGCTGTCGGCGCGGTAATTGGCGAACCCCGCCAGCCCGACATACGCCAACAGGCGATGGGCATGGGCGCGGGTTTGCGCTTCTTCTTCCCGGGCTCGACGATGGCGACTCAAGGCGGCCCACACGCCATTGCGGGTGCGCACATGGCGGCCGACCATGACGTTTTCCAACGCGCTCATGGTGTTGAACAGGCGGATATTCTGGAAGGTCCGGGCGATGCCGGCCTGGGCCACCTGGTGCACGCTGGCCGGCTTGTAGTCCTCGCCGTCGAGCTGGAAGCGCCCGGAATCCGGGGTATACAGGCCGGTCATCACGTTGAAGAAGGTGGTTTTACCGGCGCCATTGGGGCCGATCAAGCCATAGATCTCCCCAGGCTGGATGCTCAGGCTCACGTCGGTGAGCGCCGCCACGCCGCCGAAGCGCTTGTTCACCTGGTCAATCTGCAACAGCGGCTGATTCATCGCGCCACTCCTTTTGGCCACAGGCCTGCCGGTCGATAGAGCATCGCCAGGATCAGCGCGAGCCCATAGAACAACTGACGAATGATTTCCGGGTCCACCAGCACCTGGCCGAACAGCGCCTGCTGCAACGGGCCCATGCTCGCGCGCAAGGCTTCGGGCAACGCCGCCAGCAATACGCAGCCGAGAATCACCCCGGGGATATGGCCCATGCCGCCGAGCACCACCATCGCCAGCACCGCGATGGACTCATTGAGAGTGAAGGACTCCGGCGAGACAAAGCCCTGGAACGAGGCAAACAACGCCCCGCTCACGCCGCCAAACCCGGCACCGATGGCGAACGCCAACAGCTTCAAGCGCAGGGTGTTGACGCCCATGGCCTGGGCCGCTTCCTCATCTTCACGAATCGCCACCCAGGCCCGCCCGATGCGCGAACGCTCCAGGCGAATGCAGGCAAACAGGATCAGCACCACCAGCGCGGCGAACAGGTAGTAGTACAGATAGACCGAAGGCAGGCGCAGGCCGAACAGCTCCTGGGTGCGCCCGAGGTTGATCCCCAGCAGGTTGACCGGGTCGACCTGGGAAATACCTTTGGGCCCGTTGGTGATGTTCACCGGGCGATCCAGGTTGCGCAGCAATATGCGGATGATTTCACCAAAGCCCAGGGTCACGATGGCCAGGTAATCGCCGCGCAGGCGCAAGGTCGGTGCGCCCAACAACACGCCAAAGCCCGCCGCCAGCAACGCGGCCAAGGGCAGGATCAACCAGATCGAGGTGTGCATGCCCGCCGGCAGCAGCGCCATCAGCGCCGGGAATTGCTGCAACAGATGCGGCGAGGACAGCAACGCGGCGAGGTACGCGCCCACTGCGTAGAACGCGATAAAACCCATGTCCAGCAGCCCGGCGTAGCCCACGACGATGTTCAGGCCCAGGGCCAACATGATGTACAGCAAAGCGAAATCGAGGGTGCGCACCCAGGTATTGCCGCCGGCATGCCCGACAATCCACGGCGCCGCCACCAGCGCCACGGCGAACAATACAAGGCCGAAGCTGGCGCGCTGGCGGGAGGTATTCAGGACACTCATGCGCGGGTCGCCAGTCGTTCGCCCAACAGCCCCGAAGGACGAAACACCAGCACCGCGATCAACACGATAAAGGCAAACACATCCTGGTAATTGCTGCCGAACACACCCTGGGTGGCAGCGCCCAGGTAGCCGGTACCCAGGGCTTCGATCAACCCCAGCAGCAGGCCGCCAAGCATCGCGCCCTTGAGGTTGCCGATGCCGCCCAATACGGCTGCGGTGAACGCCTTGATGCCTGGCAGGAAACCCATGTAGAAATGCGCGCTGCCGTAGTTGCTCGCCATCATGATCCCGGCCAATGCCGCCAGGGCGCCGCCAATGGCAAAGGTCAGCACGATGATGCGATTCGGGTTGATGCCCATCAGGCTCGCCACCTGTGGGTTCTCGGCCACGGCGCGCATGGCCCGACCAAAGCGTGTGCGTTCCACCAGCACCAGCAGCGCGACCATTACCGACAGTGCGACGGCAATGGTGGTCAGGGCGGTAGCGTTGGTGATCGCCGGATGCGCCGAAGCTCCGGCGAGCACTTCAATCGGTTCCAGCGGCAGCAGTTGCGGGAACATCTGCGGGTTACGCGTCCACACCAACATGGCGATGGTTTGCAGCAACAACGACACCCCGATGCCGCTGATCAATGGCGCCAGGCGCGGCGCATTGCGCAGGCGCCGGTAAGCGACCCGCTCAATCAGCACCGCGAGTACCGCGCAGAACGCCATGGCAATCACAGTGGCCGCCAGCAGCACCAGCACCGGCGGCATCGCCGGCCATGTCACCTGCAACAGGCGAATCACCGAGAGGCCCACCAAAGCGCCAATCATCAACACATCGCCGTGGGCAAAATTGATGATCCGCAAAATGCCGTAGACCATGGTGTAACCCAAGGCCACTAGCGCGTAGAGACTGCCCGTCATCAAACCATTGAGCAGTTGCTGGATAAACGCATCCATGGAAACCATCGACCTCACTACTGACGAGGGCGGCACACTAAGCATCTATTCTGTTTTTATCAAATATCAGAAATTCATATGGTTATGCCAAACGCATAAAGCGCTATAACCGCCATAAATCCGGCATTTATGACTCTTTATTTGCCATCTCACTTAGTATTTAATTCAACACATGAATAATTTAGAACAGTTAGCCAATGACCCGCCGTTGCGTGCCGTGCGCACCTTCGAAGCGTTTGCCCGCCATGGCGGAGTGAATTCCGCTGCCCGCGAGCTGGACGTGTCGCCCTCCGCCGTCAGCCATCAACTGCACCTGCTGGAAAGCTTTCTGCAGCAACCGCTGACCTTGCGCCAGGGCCGCAACCTGGTGCTCACCGAAGAAGGCCGCGAGTACTACCGCGCAATTCGCTCGGCCTTCGCCGTACTGCGCAGCGCCACCGAACATGTGCGGGAAAAAAGCGCCACACGCCAGGTCACCATCAGCCTGATCCCGCTGTTCGGCATCAACCTGTTCATCCCGCGCCTGGCACAGTTCCTCAAGGACCACCCGGCGCTGGACATCAACGTCACCTACGCCAACCACCGCAGCTACCCCAGCGACGCTGCCGATTTATCGATCCGCTTCGGCACCGGGCACTGGCCGGGGTACCACAGCGAGCCGCTGATTTCCGGGGCGGTGACGCCGTATTGCAGCCGCGCATTCCTGGAGCAACACGGGCCGATCGACACACCTGAGGCGCTGAGTGAATTACCGCTGTTGCACGACGAAGAGCGCGGCACCTGGAGCCAATGGTTCCAGGCCGCCGACGTGCATCACGGGACCGCGTTGAATGGTTTGCTGCTGGAGGATGGTCAGTTGGCGCTGACGGCCACGCTGACCGGATTGGGCTGCTCACTGCTGCGCGCGCCACTGGTTGCGCCGCATGTGGCAAATGGGGAGTTGGTGAAGCTGTTTGATCTACAGGTCGATGATGGCCGCCAGTACTACCTGTGCCGGCGGGCCAACAGCGAGTTGTCGAGCGAGGGGAATCACTTGTACGACTGGATCAAGAACAACCTTGCGGGAACCTGAAAACACCGCAGATCCAATGTGGGAGCGGGCTTGCTCGCGAATGCGGCGGTTCAGCCAGCACATGTCTCGACTGACCCACCGCATTCGCGAGCAAGCCCGCTCCCACATTTTTGTGTGCGTTTCAATTCAGAATGGAGTCAGCTGCCGTTCCCGCCGTGCGCCTCTTCAAAGAAGTAATCCTTCCAGCTCCCCGCCTTGTTCTTCAACACCCCCAACTCCTGCAATTTCTCGGCATAGATATAGGTACGCTGCGGCACGATGGTGAAGTCGATTTCCGGGTCCTGGACAATCTTCTCCACCAGCGCCAGCGGTAGCTTCGACTGCTCTACACGAATGTAAGCCTGGGCAGCTGCCGGCTTGTCGGCCTTGATGATTTTCTCGGCCTCGGCCAACGCGTCATAGAACGCCTTGTAGGTCTTGGGGTTCTCGTCGTGGAATTTCTCGGTGGTGTACAGCACGTTGAACGTCGCCGGGCCGCCGAGAATGTCGTAGGAACTCAGCACCTTGTGCACCTTGGGATTCAACAACTCCTGGTACTGGAACGGCGGGCTGGAAAAATGCGCGTTGATCTCCGAACCGCCGGCAATCAACGCGGCGGTCGCGTCCGGGTGCGCCAGGCTGATGGAGATATCGTCGAATTTCTTGTAGTTGTCGTTCCCGAACTGCTTGGCGGTTTCAATCTGCAAGGTGCGCGACTGAAAACCCACGCCCGCGGCCGGTACGGCGATGCGGTCTTTTTCGCTGAAGTCCTTGAGGGTCTTCACATCCGGGTTATTGGTCAGCAGGTAGTTGGGCATCGAGCCCAGCGAGGCGATGGCCTTGACGTTCTGCTTGCCCTTGGTGCGGTCCCACAGCGTCAGCATCGGCGGCACACCTGCCGACACCACGTCCAGCGCGCCGGCCAGCAGCGACTCGTTCATCGCGGTGGCGCCGGAGATACTGTTCCACTCCACCTTGATGTCCAGGCCCTGCTCCTTGCCGTGTTTCTCGATCAGGTTCTGGTCACGAACCACATCGAGGATCAAGTAGCCGATGCCGAATTGCTGGGCGATGCTGATCTTGCCTTCGGCGTGTGCACCAAGGCTGAGGAGCGCACTGGCTGCTGCCAGGAGCGTCAGGGTGGGTCGTTTTATTATCATGAGAACGCTGCCGCGAGTTTGAGAAGGGTTGCGAGCGTAGCGGCCCACGTACAGTGCGAAAAAGAATATCGCGATCTATGGATATACGAAAAACACTGCCCACCGGCGCTGCTATATTGCGCGCCTGTGCCTGATGTCATCCCCGGAGCCACTCTGCATGCTGCGCACCAACCTCAACGAGATGCTGATCTTCATGGCGGTGGTCGATGGCGCCAGCTTCGTCGCCGGTGGCCAGGCGATGGGCCTGACGCGCTCGGCCGCCGGCAAAGCCGTGGCGCGCCTGGAGGACAGCCTTGGTGTGCGCCTGTTGAACCGCACCACCCGCACCTTGAGCCTCACCGACGAAGGCCGCGCGCTGTATGACCAGGGTCTGGAGATCCTCGCCGCAGTGGACAACGCCCAAAGCCGCATTGGCCAGCCCACCGGGGTACCGCGCGGTTTATTGCGGCTTACGCTGCCCGATGCGTTCGGGCGCAAGGTGTTGCTGCCGTTGTTGAAGAAATACCTGCACGCCTGGCCCGAGGTGCAGGTGGAAGTCAGTTTCAGCGACCGCACCGCCGATATCGTCGAGGACGGCTTCGACCTGGCCATCCGCATCGGCAGCGCAAACACCGACCGCCAGTTGGTGTCCCGGGTGGTCGCTCGTTATCAGGCGCTGCTGTGCGCCGCACCGGACTATCTCGCCGAGCGCGGCATACCCCGGGACATGGACGCCCTCGCCCACCACGACTGCCTGTATTTCAGCAGCCGCACGCGCAAGCAAAGCTGGCGCTTTCGCGAATCGGATGGCACCTGGGTCAAGGCGTACGGGCGCAGCCGCCTGCGCCTGGACAGCGGCGAAGCACTGCGCGACGCTGCCGTGTCCGGGCTGGGCATCGCCTTGCTGCCGGACTTCGTGGTGGCCGAGGACCTGGCTGCCGGACGCCTGGCACAGGTGCTGCCCGACCTGGACGCCGGGGACGTGGAGATCCTGGCGATGTACCCGAGCAAACGCTTCCTGGAGCCTAGGGTACGGCGCTTTATCGACCTGATGGTGGATGAGCTGGCGGACTGATCAGTCGGCGTGGGCAATCACCTTGATCTCGACGATCTGTGCATCGGACGCCAGGTAATTCACGCCTACCAGGGTCGCGGCCGGGCGATGCTCACCGATGTATTCTTTCCACACATTGACCACCGCTTCAAAATCGCGCTTGGCATGCACCAGGAAGAAATCCACCGCGGCAATGTTCGAGCGGCCAACGCCGAAGCCGGCCAGCACATGGTCGAGGTTCTCCAGTGTCTGGCGGGTCTGGGCGGCGGCATCACCGTCAACGAACTCACCTTCCAGGGTGTGAGAAAACTGCCCGGCAATATAGATCGTGCCATTGACGCGGTAGCCCTGGCTGACGCTGTTGCCCTCTTCCCATGAAACGCCGTGGTTGTAGATCGTGGGTTTGCTGCTCATGTCGGTTTCCTTGGGCGATGATTTAAGGAAACTGTAACAAGGGCATTGGCGAATGGACGTCCCCACTGAGGCGACCAAAAACTACCCGCCCACGCCCTTCGGCTGGTATCGTGCCGCCCTTGAAAAAACCGCTGCGAGGAAATGGACCTTGAACACTGACGAAAAAATGACCGGGGACCTGTTCGAGGTGGACAAACGCCTGTCACTCAAGCCCGTGGTGGACTTCAACAACTACCTGCGCAGCGCTTTCGGCGATGGCCCCTGCACCTGCATCCGATGCGTCGCCAGCGAGGGCAGCGAGGCCGGCTACGAGTTTCAGCACACCTTCGATTTCGACGGCAAAAAAAACCACCGTCGCTTCGCCTCCACCGCCGGCAGCGACGTGCTGTTGATACTGAAGAAAGCCTGGTTGTCTTACACCAAGGCCGAGCTGCCGTTGAGCGGCGCGCTGGGGC
Source organism: Pseudomonas sp. I8001 (assembly GCF_013385345.1). Taxonomy (NCBI): domain Bacteria; kingdom Pseudomonadati; phylum Pseudomonadota; class Gammaproteobacteria; order Pseudomonadales; family Pseudomonadaceae; genus Pseudomonas; species Pseudomonas sp. I8001. The sequence continues at coordinate 3,733 of NZ_JACAQC010000001.1, read as the reverse complement.
TGGACACGGTGAAAGAGTTTGTCGAGCCGCAATTGCACAAGCGCGTGGCGCCGCTGTTCCTGGCCAGTGGATTGGTCAAGGATGTGGAAGGTGAGTTGCGGATGCAGCCGCAGGCCGCGGGCTGATCATCGACGGCTACCGCTAGATGTGCTGCCAGTTCTTGTAGACAAATTCCAGGCTGTAGCCGTCAGGGTCCAGCACGTTGGCCGCGTAGTAGTTCGGGTCATAGTGCAATCGTGCCCCAGGGGCTCCATTGTCGACGGCGCCCGCGTTCATCGCCGCCAGGTAAGCCGCATCGACCTCGACACGGCTGCCGGCGACGAACCCCACATGCACCGCCCTGCCCTCGACCGCGCCCTCGCGCAACCAGAAGAAGGTCCGCCCGTTCGCGCCGAACCCCTTGAGGTCCGGGTGGCCCGGCGGGCCGTCCTTGCCGTCGTAGTCGTGGCGCGTGGTGATGCCCAGCGGCGCCAGTGCGGCCTGGTAGAAACCGATGGAGCGTTGAATGTCGCTGACCGACAAAAAGATATGATCCAGCATGCTGTCGCCTCGCTCTTCAGATGATGTAGCCGCCCGCGACCTCGATCGTCTGGGCATTGATCCAGCGGCCTTCGTCAGACAGCAACATAGCGATCACACGCGCCACGTCCTCTGGCTCCCCAACCCGACCAAGGGCGGTTTGTGCAGCCAGCAGTGCTTCGAACTCATCATTGAGCCCGCCGCCCAGTTCGGTACGGATGGCGCCCGGAGAGACGGCATTCGCACGGATCTGCCGCTCGCCAAACTCCTTGGCCATGTAACGGGTGAGTACATCCAGCGCGCCCTTGAAGGCTGCGTAAGGTGCTACGCCAGCGGTGGCGACGCGAGTTGTCGCACTGGTCAGGTTGACGATGCAGGCGTGGGCTTGCAGCAGCGGCAACAGGGTTTGAGTCAGGAAAAACGGCCCTTTGAGGTGCACATTCAGCAGGCCGTCGAACTGAGCCACGGTGACCGATTCCAAGGGATTGAACAGTCCATAACCGGCGTTATTCACCAGGCCATTCAACCCACTCACACCCCAGGTGGCCGATAACGCCTGCTTTACCGCCTCGCCAAAACCTTGGAAGGAACTGATGTCGGCCACGTCCAATGGCAGCGCGACCGCCTTGCCGCCCAACGATACGATTCGCTGCACAACCGCCTGGGCGGCCTCTGGATGATTGTTGTAGGTCAGGATCACGCCCATGCCTTGCCGGGCACACAGTTCTGCGGTACTGGCACCAATGCCACGGCTGCCGCCGGTAATGAGGATAACGCCCATGTGTGGCTCCACTGCTTGCTCAAATGAGTCACCACAGTAGGCTTGCGCGCCTGCGCCGACGCAGCCGTTCCTGCTCGAAACCTGCCTGTTTCTGCTTTTTGCTTGCACAGGGCACACCTGGGCGCTCAGCATGCCCGGCATGAACACACAACTGATCGAACTGCGCGCGCTGGCCGCCAAGGCTGAAAACCGTCGCACTGAAACCGGCATCCCGCGGGTGGCCATGGTCCAGGGCGCGATTCCCGAGCACATGCTGGCCGCGGTGTACGACCCGATGATCAACCTGATCCTGCAGGGCAGCAAATCCATGACGGTGGGTGATCGCACGCTACGATACGACCCGGCGACCTATTTCGTGATGTCCATCGAACTGCCCGCCGTGGGCACCGTGCACCCGGCGGTGACCGGCGAACCCTACCTGGCGGTCAGCCTGACCCTCGACCCGACGGTACTCGCGACGCTGCTGAGCGACTTGCCCAAACCTGCCGGGCGCTACGACCACGATGCGGGTTTTTCCGTGGCCGCCGTCACCCCCGAACTGATGGACGCCTGGCTGCGCATGCTGCGGCTGATGGGCAACCCTGAGGCGATCACAGCCCTCGCACCGGTATACGAGCGCGAGATCCTCTACCGCGTATTGCAAGGCCCCCACGGCTGGATGCTGCGTGAAATCGCCGCGCCGGACACCGCCATGGCCCGGGTGAGCCAGGCCATCCAGTGGATCCGCCGAGACTTCGCCGAACCGATCCGGGTCGAAGCCCTGGCACAGAAAGCCGCAATGAGCGTGTCGGCCTTTCACCGCCACTTCAAGGCCGTCACCAACCTGAGCCCGTTGCAGTACCAGAAGCGCGTGCGCCTGCTACAGGCGCGCACGCTGATGGTGGGCGGCGCCAGGAACGTCACCAGCGCCGCCTTCGAAGTCGGCTATGAAAGCGCCACCCAGTTCAGCCGCGATTACGCCCGGGTGTTCGGCCTTCCACCGGCTCGCGATGCCGCGCGAATCCTCGGAGAAAACCGGAGCCCGAAGGCACGTTGACCACAACGTGCTAGCCTGCCATCGCACGCCCCACGACAAGGAGTTGCCGATGGCCGAGCCAAGCAAAAAGATGAGCCTGATGGGCCTGACCACCCTGGTGGCGATCAACATGATGGGCTCGGGCATCATCATGCTGCCCGCCAGCATGGCGCAATTGGGTGCGATTTCGCTGCTGTCGTGGCTGATCACCGCCGTGGGCTCGATGGCGATCGCGTACTGCTTTGCCCAGTGCGGCCTCTTCTGCACCCGCACCGGCGGCATGTCGGCCTACACCGAAGAGGCCCATGGCAAGTCGGGTTTCTTCCTGTGTTCGTTTCTGTATTTCCTGTCGCTGATCATCGCCAATGTGGCGATTGCGATTTCGGCGGTGGGTTATCTATCGTCGTTCATCCCGTGGCTGGGCAGCGGGCCGATCCCGTTGTTTATAGGCACCCTCGGGCTGATCTGGCTGACCACCGTGGCCAACTTCGGCGGCCCGCGCCTGACTGGCCGGATCGGCGTGGTCACCGTATGGGGCGTGATCATTCCCGTGGCGGGCTTGAGCGTGATCGGCTTATTTCAAGGCCGAGGTGTTCAGCAATGCCTGGAACCCCAACCAACTGCAACTGTGGGATGCGATTGGCGCGAGTATCCCGCTGACCCTCTGGGCGTTCCTCGGCATGGAGTCCGCGGCCCAGGGCTATGACGCGGTGGAAGACCCCAAGCGCACCGTGCCGCTGGCCTGCCTGCTGGGCACCCTCGGCGCGGCGCTGGTGTATGTGCTGTCCACCAGCGTGATCCAGGGCATCGTGCCTAACGCCGAACTGGCCGAGTCTTCCGCGCCGTTTGCCCTGGTGTATGCGCAGATCTTCACGCCGCTGGTGGGCGATATCATCATGGCCCTGGCAGTAGTGGCGTGCATCGGCTCGCTGCTGGGCTGGCAATTCACCCTGGCGCAAACGGCCAAGATGTCGGCGGACCAGCGCCTGTTTCCGCGCTTCTTCAGCCGGGTCAGCCGCGCGCACGCGCCGGTGTTGGGGCTGATTGCCTGTGCGGCGTTGCAGAGCCTGATTGCCTTGTCGACCATCTCGCCCACGGCCAGTGCGCAGTTCGGCAAGTTGGTGAACCTGGCGGTGGTGACTAATTTGATTCCTTACGTCACTGCGCTGACTGGGCTGCTGGTGATGATGCACAAAGCGCGGGTGGCGGCCTCGATTTATGCACGCAATACCACGGTGTTGCTGATTGCCGTGGGGTATTCGCTGTATGCGATTTATGCGTGTGGTGAGGAGGCGGTGTTTGGTGCGACGCTGGTGTTGGCGTTTGGGTATCTGTTGTATGGTTTTTTGGCGCGGCGGTTTATCACGGCCAGTGGCGGGTGAATATCCGTTATTTTGGTGATGGCTGAGATTGGTTCC